>NYVQ01000047.1 GCA_002684695.1 SAR116 cluster bacterium
AAAAAAATAATTAGACAATTAGATTTATTTGAAGGTGATAATTACTCTAGGTATAAAGTGTATGCTTATGAGACTAAAAAGAAAAATAAAATTAGTTGTGAGATTTATATGCCAAATAAATCACTGGCATATACTGGTGAGTGGATTTTTGAGGATTGGTGTAAATTAAACAAAAATAATTTTTTTGAGATTGATTTTAGTAAAAAAGGAATATTAGGTCCAAGATAAAATTCAAAGGGAGAGATTTTAAATGTCTGAATTACATTTATATCATAATGACATGTCTAGCTGTTCACAGAAAGTCAGATTAGTCTTAGATGAAAAAGAATTAAAGTGGCATAGCCACCATATGAACTTAAGAAAAGGAGAAACAAGGTCAAAAGACTATATTGCAAATTTTAATAAAAATGGAGTTGTTCCGACCTTAGTCGATGGTAAAAATATTATTATTGAATCAACAATCATTATTGAATATTTAGAAGATGCTTTTACACAAAAATCCTTAAGGCCAGTTGATGCTAATAGTATTGCTGTTATGAGGCTATGGAATAAAAGGGTTGATGATTCTCTGCACTCATCAATAGCTATAATTAGTTCTTGTCTAGCCTTTAGATTTCAGTTTTTAGATAAATATACAACTGAGGAAATAAATAATCTTATTGCGAAAATACCTAGTGAAAAAAGACGAGAAATAAGCAAGGATACAATTTTTAATGGATTAAATTCAAAATTTCTCCCAGGCGCTTTGAATGAATACATAAAGTTATTTGACGACTTAGATGCAAATTTATCAAAAAATGATTGGTTGGCGGGCGATAATTACTCTCTTGCTGATATTACGTATACACCTTATTTGACTAGATTTGAGCATTTAAACTTATCTATTTTTTATGAAAAGAAAAAATTTCTCTCTAATTGGTATTCTAAAATTAAAATGAAGCGTAATTACACTCAATCTATTTCCAATTGGAACAATAATGAATACTTGGACTTAATGTATAAAAAAGGTAAAGAGGCTCTCCCTCAAATCAAAAAAATTGTTTCTTTGTAGGTCAGCTAATGGTGCTTAGCTTATTTGAAAGTTCTAATATTTGATTCCATGTACTTTCAGGTATTGAAATTTTACCATTTGCGTTATTACGACTTTGCCTTTCTCTTTCCCCTGGAATTTCGACATTTTTAAATCCTTTTGAGGGTGGACATTTTCTTATTTCGTCTAAAATTTCCTCTGCAGCATTTTGAATATTGTTTTTATTTCTATATCTAGTCGTATCTATTGAAATAAGGAGCCAATTTGCTTCAGTAGTGGATGGCCCTAAGAGAGCCTCTCCTATTAACTCACCTATTAATGCTAAGCCATATCCCTTTTGTGCTCCAGATGGAAGAATTGCACCTCCGTTAAAATAGTCATCTGGGTTTTGAGAAGGATTACCACTTTTGTCAATGATACAATCTTTTGGTAATAAAGCATTTGCAGATTTTGCGGCATATATCCAACCACCAGCAATTTTAGATGTTGCAAAATCTAGTACTACTGGTCCTAAATTGCCACCGGGAATGCCAATACACCAAGGGTTTGTTGGAAGAATAGCTTTAGAACCTCCATAAGGTGCAACTTGCCTCCATGTATATCTATTTCCACCACCAACACAAATCGTCAGGACACCTTTGTTTGCAGCATAATCAGCAAAAGCACCATGCCTTCCAGTATGCCCAACATCCCTAATGGATAAGGCCGAAACCCCATATTTTTTTGCATCACTAACGCCTGCATTATAGGCGATAGTCATTACTGGAATCCCAATACCTCCATTACCTGATATCCTTTTTATCCCTTTGTCATCAACTAAGATTTTTGGTTTTGCTTTAGCATTCATATAACCTGACTTAAATTGTTCTGAATACTGTAACACGCGCATTACTCCGTGACTTTCCATATCACAAAGACTGGAATCTGTAAGATGCTCTGAAACTTCTTTGCTAGTTTTTCTTGAGCATCCTAACTTCAAAAAAATATTGTTTAAAACTCTAATAGAAGTACTTGATTTAACGTTAATTCGTTTTCCTTCTAGTAATAATTTACTTTTTACGGGTTTCATTTTTTTATAAAAATGGATCTGGTTCGGATGGCTTTGTCGAAAGCCATACAGATTTAGTTTGCATAAAGCATCTCATTCCCTCCCAACCATTTTCTCTACCATAACCAGATTGCTTATATCCGCCAACTGGACTTTGTGTTGCTGCATTAAAGTAATTGTTAATATAAACTGTGCCTGATTCAATTCTATTTGCTAACCGCATTCCTTTAATTGTATCTTTTGTCCATATTCCTGCTGCAAGACCATAAATGGTATCATTAGCTTTTTTAATAACTTCACTTTCATCTTCCCAAGGTTCAGTTGATATAACTGGACCGAAAATTTCATTCTGAGCTAAAAAAGAACTATTTGGCACATTTGAAAATATTGTAGGTCCAACAAAATATCCTTTATCCTTTTTATGAGTTCTACCATCTANAATTATCTCACAACCGTCTTCANTAGCTTTGGAAATATTTTTCAAAATATTTTCATAATGGTTCTTGTTAGCAATAGGACCAATATGNGTNTTNGNATCAAGAGGATCGCCAACCACAGCTTTTTTTGACATAGCTAATAATTTTTTGGTTACTTCTTTAAAAATTGATTTGTGAATAAGTATTCGTGAACCAGAAATACAGCTTTGACCACCCGCCGGAAAAATACCTGAAACTACGCCGTTAACAGCTAAATCTATATCTGCATCTGGTAAGATAATTTGTGGAGATTTACCACCAAGCTCCATAACAATTGGCTTTGTTTGTTTCGAAGCTATTGAAGCAACAGCTCTTCCGCCACTAGTTCCACCAGTAAAAGACACCATTCTAACATCTTTGTGTTCTATTAGAGGCTCTCCAACACTTTTCCCATAACCTGTAACAACATTTATTACACCAGGTGGCAACTCAGCTTCAATTAATATTTCCATTAATTCTAAAATTGAGCAGCTTGCATGCTCTGAGGGTTTTAGAACCACTGTATTGCCCGCTGCAAGGCATGGAGCTAATTTCCAAAATAAAGTTCCTAATGGAGAGTTCCAAGGAAGAATTTGAGCAACCACACCATAAGGCTCCCAATGCATATAGTTATGAATATTTGGTGCTTCTGATGGAATTAACTTACCTTCAAATTTATCACACATACCGCCATAGTAGTGCCAACTATCAACAAGCCATTGTCCCTGCTTGAGAGAAGGAGTAATATTTTTTGGTAGCTTTCCATTATCCTTGGTTTCCACTTCTCCCAAACGGTCAGCATATTTAGTTACTACTTCTCCAATTCTGTGAAGGTATCTACCTCTTTGGGCTGCAGAAATCATACTCCATTCACCCTCATAGAAAGCATCTTTAGCTGCTTTTACTGCATCATTGACGTCCTCAGAATTACAATCTGAAACTTTAGCCCATTCTTCTCCATTTGCTGGATTTTCAGAATAAAACCATTTCCCTGAATGGGGTTTCACCCATTTGTTATTTATAAAACAATTATAAATTTTCATTTTCTTCCTTTTCTAATAAAAAAGAGTTTTCTCTTGGATCCTCTCTTTTTAATGGTGAAATTTTAAGTATGATATCTGCTGCTTTTTCAGCCATCATTATAACAGCTGCATTTGTATTTCCATTAATTTGGTCAGGAAATGCCGAGGCATCAACAACCCTTAAAGAATTAATGCCTCGAACTTTAAGGTTCTTATCTAAAACAGCTTCTTTATCATTTTCATTACCCATTCTACACGTAGACACAGGATGATGACCAGTCGTAGTTAGGTTTCTTATTGCAGTATGAATTTCGTCTTCTGTTTTAATATTTTTTCCTGGAGACAACTCACCTCCAATTATTGTTTTGAGAGCATCTTGATTACATATATGCCTTAAATGCTTAAATGCCTTGCATAGATCCTCTATATCTCTTTGATCGCTAAGATAACTTGGATCTATTAAAGGTTTTTCATAAGGATTTGATGAAGATAATTTAACTGCACCAAAACTTTTTGGTTGAAGTAAATTAATGTCAAGTTGAATTCCTGGTATTGCAGTTTTTCCTCTAGCAATTATTGCTTTTCCAAAATTTAAAAAATTTTGAATTGAAAAATGTGTACTAGCAGCTTCTTCTTTAACAACCATAGGAGTAAAATTAATTTGGATTTCAGGCAGTTCTTCATCATTTAATGAATGAAAAAGAGATGTAGACCAAAAAGATGAGGCTGCAGCACCACTTTTAAAAAAAATATATTCTAAACCCATTGCTATTGCCCTGTCTAAACGCTGGTATCTAGACATACTTAAGTTTTCATCTTTAAGAGAGAAATGGACAGGAAAATTTGGATGATCATATAATGACAAACCTACTCCTGGTAAATCCAATTTCAAATCGATGCCATGGTATTTTATGTGATCTTCAGGACCAACTCCAGACAACATTAGACATTGAGGTGAGCCAAAAGCGCCTAGACAGAGAACAATCTCTTTTTCCGCATAGATTATTTTATCTTTTAGCTGTATTCCCTTTGCTCTTTCTTTTTCAATAATGACTTTAAAAACCTTTTCATTTTTTAAGATAGTGAGGTTTTTAAACTTTTTATCTAAATATGACTTTCTTGATGAGCTTCTGATGCCCTTAAAAATTGTACTGTCATACCTTCCAACCCCATTTTGTTTAAGTCCATTAAAGTCTTTATTATAAGTTGCTCCAGCCTGTATACAAGCATCAATAAAAGCTTTGTTTATAAGGTCATCATTACCAGCAGGCGATATCTTCAAAGGACCAGTATTTGAATGAAAAGGACTTCCTTTTCTGTGATGTGCATTACCTGATTGCTTAAAGTATGGAAGGACATCGGCGTAAGACCAACCTTCCAACCCTTTTTGTCTCCATCTGTCAAAATCAATAGGGTTTCCTCTAATATAGATCATGCCATTTAATAAAGATGAACCTCCAAGACCTTTACCTCTAGGATAGTAAATTTTATTTCCATTTAGTCCTTTTTGAGGAATGCTCTCAAACATCCAATCATAGGTTGAATTGCCAAAAATAAACCCATTTCCTGCAGGCATTTCTGTAAATAAACTTTTACCATTTCCACCGCCTTCAATAAGTAATATTTTTGCATCAGATTTAACTGCTAGATTTGAAGCTAAAGTACACCCTGCTGACCCACCACCGGCAATTATATAATCATAACTTAATGACATAATTTAATCTGATCTAAAATTTTTTTAGTTACGTCTTGTGTAGATAAATGACCATTTAAATCACGAGTTACATGGCCTTTATTAATTATTGTTTTTACAGAATGGTCAATAATTTTACTAATGTCTTTACGATTAAATGAGTAATAAAACATCATTGAGATACTTAAAATCATACCAATAGGATTTGCCTTGCCTAAATTCATAATATCAGGAGCAGATCCATGAACAGGCTCATAAATACCTTTTACAGGAAAATTTGTTGATCCACAAAGGCATGCTGATGGCAACAAACCTAATCCACCTGAAATGATAGCTGCTAAGTCAGAAAACAAATCACCTAAAAAATTACAGCCTAGCATAACATCAAAATTCGAGGGGTTCATGACAAATTGAAATGCACAATTATCAGCATAGTAATGGGTTAATTCTATGTCTTTATAATCATTAGAAACCTCATCTACTACTTTTCTCCAAAGTTTGTAACTTTCCATTACATTTGCCTTATCAATAGAACAAATTTTTTTCTTTCTTTTTCTAGCTAATTCAAAACCTTCTCTAACAAATCTTCTGATTTCAATTTCATTGTAAGCTGCAGTATCAAAAGCGTAACGTATTCCATCAATATTTTTTGTTCCCCTTGGTTGAGAAAACATTACACCGCTTGTCATTTCACGTAATATAAGTATATCTGCATTTTCAAATAATCTTTTCTTTAATGGAACCTGATTTTGTAATCCTCTATAAGATAAAGCTGGTCTTATACCAAGAAAAGCATCAAGCTCCTTCCTTAGTTTCATTAACCCATCTTGATTTTCTGGGGGGCCTTTTATATTTAGTTTATCCCATTTTGGCCCTCCAACAGCTCCAACTAATATTGCATCTGAAGCTTTTGCTTTTTCAATAGTTTTATTAGTACAGAAAGTGCCATGTTTATCCCACGATATGCCACCTATATCATCCAATTCAAATTCTAAATCAATATTGTAAATTTGATCAATTAGCTGTAATACTTGAATGCCAGATTCAAGAACTTCAGGTCCAATGCCGTCACCACCAATTGCTAAAATTCTTTTTCCCATAATCAAACTAATTTTTATGTTTAGTGTTTAAACTTTAATCATGTAATATTACTAATATAAATAATAAAATACTTAATAATCTTTTATAAATTATGAAACTTGAATTCCATCACATTAACTATGTCACTAGAAATGTAGATAAATTAAATAACTTTTATAAAAATATTCTACAAATGGATAGTATATCAGAGGAGAATTTTAAAAGAACTAAAGCTACTGAGAGCACTGGTTATAATGGAAAAATAAAATTTGTAACTGAAGGTAAGATACAAATGCATTTAGCAGAAAAAAATTTAGATATTGCTAGTCTAAATAAGAAACATATTAATCCAGTTGAAAGAGGCCACATCGCATTTAGAACAGATAATTTAGAGGAATTCATAAGTATTTTAAAAAAAAATAAAATTAATTATGCAGATTATGGCATAACTTTTTCTGCTGAATGGCACCAAATTTTTTTTTACGACCCTGAAGGTAACATTATTGAAGTTCACCAAAAAATTGAGGTCTGAAAGCTGTCTAAATTGAGTTGTGTTGGAGTTATTTTATGGTAAAGCCACTTATAAATGGGTTTAAACATTTNAGAAGTAATTATTTTTCAAGAGAAAGAGTTTTTTTTAAAACTCTGCTTGAGAGAGGTCAAAAACCAAAAATAATGATTATATCTTGCTCTGATTCAAGAGTTGACCCTGCAATTTTATTTGGCACTAAACCAGGTGAATTATTTATTGTACGAAATGTTGCAAATTTAGTCCCTCCATATGAACCNGATGAAGGTTATCATGGAGTTAGTGCNGCTATTGAATTTGCGGTTAAAGATCTAAAGGTTGACCATATAATTGTTCTAGGACACGCTTTTTGTGGCGGCATATCAGAATTATGTAAAAATTGTAAAGATGAAAAGTTGGGGTTTAATAAGATTGCTAACAACAGAGAATTCCTTGATAGTTGGATTCAAATTTCCAAGAAATCAATTATAGATTTAGATTTTGATAATTGGCCTGGTCCNACTCAACATATAGCTGAAAAGAATTCCATAATAAACTCTATTAATAATCTTAGATCATTCCCTTGGATATCCGATTTAGNAACAAATAATAAAATTAAACTNCATGGGTGGTGGTTTGATATGGAAAACTCATCTTTATGGGATTTAAAACATAAAGATAATAAGTTTGTAAGATTAGTGCCTTAATTTAGAGGTAGACCTTTTTCTATAAGTTTCACAAAGAAACTAGCTCCAATTGGAGATAAGTCGTCATTAAAGTCAAATTTTGTATTATGAACACCAGGTCCATTACCTTGTCCTAAATTCAAAAAAGCACCCGGGCGTTCATGAAGCATAAAAGAGAAATCTTCTGCTCCCATNTCAGGCTTTGCATTTCCATCAACATTTTTCTTGCCTGAAATTTCTTCAGCAACTTCAATTGCAAATGCAGCCTCTTTCTCATAATTAATTGTAGCAGGATANCCATAGTTATAAATTAATTCTATTTTTCCCTTAAACGCCAAAGAATAACCATTACAAATTTCTGTCATTCTCTGCTTAACTAATTCTTGAGTTTCTTCAGTTAGCGTCCTTACTGTTCCATTTATGGATGCAGTTTCTGGGATAATATTATATGCAGTACCAGTATGTATTTGAGTAACTGAAATAACAACAGGTTTTAAAGCATTAATATTNCTNGCNGTTATTGATTGAATNCCTTGTGTAATTTGAGTTGCTATCATAACTGGGTCTACAGTTTGTTCAGGGTAAGCCCCATGCCCTCCATTTCCTGTAATATTGATTAAAAAGTCATCTGATGCAGCAAAAACGGTATTTGAGTTTGTTTCAAATTTTCCCAGTGGTGATCCAGGTAGAGTATGGATGCCATATACTTCATCTATTGAAAATTTATCCATTATCCCTTCTTTGCACATTTCGGCTGCACCACCACCTTTTTCTTCAGCTGGTTGAAAAATTAATGCGACTTGTCCCGCAAAGTTTTTTGTATCAACTAAATACTTAGCTGCTCCTAAAAGCATGGTGGTGTGTCCATCATGCCCACAAGCATGCATTACTCCATCCACCTTAGATTTATAATTNTGATCAATTTCCTCTTTTAAGGGCAATGCATCCATGTCTGCCCTNAAACCAATAGTCTTCCCTTTTTTCTTTCCATTAATAATTGCCACTAAACCAGTTTTAGCAATACCTGTATAAATTTTATCTATGCCAAATTCTTTTAGCTTTTGAATGACAAATCCAGAAGTATTATAACATTCAAAACCAAGTTCTGGGTTTGCATGTAAATGCCTTCGCCATTCTTTCATTTCTTCATAATAATCTGCAATTTGATTAATTATAGGCATTGGCTTATCTCTAACTTTACTCTATTTTTAATAAGAAATAATTTATATTACTAAGTTTATTGAGGTAAGCAATGCAAGAAATTAATTTTTGGTTTTCCATTGGAAGTACATATACTTACTTAACCGTTTCTCGATTGAGTGAAATCATTGAAGCTGAAAACCTTAAAATTAACTTTTTTCCTTTTAGTGTTAGAACAGTAATGAAAGATATGGATAATATACCTTTTCCNNCTTCAAAAAAACCAAAAGTTGACCACATGTGGAGAGATATACAAAGACGTGCAATGCNTTATAAAATCANTGTCCCTGAAGTTCCGGTTCCTTATCCTTTAAAAGATTTAGATTTAGCAAACTGTGTTGCAATTGTTGGATTACAAGAAGGGTGGATTTTAAAATATTTAGAGGAAACTTATAAATTATGGTTTTTAAATTGGAGTGAAGCAGGGAGCTTAGAGAATTTAAATGTATCTTTAACTAAAATTAAACTTAATTCAAATGAAGTTATAACTAAAGCAAGATCATCAAAAATTGTTNATNTATATAATGGCAATACATCAGAAGCGAAAGCAAAAAATGTTTTTGGCAGTCCAACTTTNATTGTAGGNAAAGAACTTTTTTGGGGTGATGATCGATTNGAGGATGCTATTAAATGGTCAAAAATGTAAAAAATAATTATCANTTAAAAATTCTTAATGAGTTAGAAAAGGCCAAAATTAACAAAGAATTAATTGATAATGTNTATGGAATAAGTAAGAAGCAAATTGAAACTCTTAAAAATACTATTATTCAAGATAAAATACCAGATACAGTTCAAGAAGTATTTACTGATTTTTTAGAGAAAAATAAAAATGATAAATTTTAAATCTATATCTGAAATAAAAGATTTAATTTTTGAAAATAAAAACAATTTTTTTGAAATTTTAGAAAGTACAATTGAACAACTTGAGAGTAAAGGTAAAACGCTTAATGCATTAAGATTTACAGATAAAGATTTTGCTATTTTTCAAGGNAATAAAATTTTTAGTGAAAAAAACTTTGANTTACCTCTGTTTGGTGTTCCTTTAGCTCACAAGGAATTGTTTCAAAGAAAATTANAAGGTGGACAAGCATGGCCCAATGAAGGTGGTTCAGAAAGNCGAAAAAACTTATTATCAGATCAAACNGCTAAAGTTNTNTCACTTTTAGATAAGGCAGGCTCTATTGATTGNGGTAGATTAGTTTCAGTTGAATATGCATTTGGAGTTACTGGCCATAATGAATATGCAGGAACTCCTAAAAATCCTTGGAATAGAACTTATGTGTGTGGAGGATCCTCATCTGGTTCTGCTGCAATTGTTGCATCTGGAGTTATACCTGTAGCTTTAGGAACTGATACTGGTGGGTCTGTGAGGTTGCCAGCGGCAGCATGCGGCTTATTTGGCCTAAAACCAACGCAAGGTTTGGTTAGTAGAGATGGAGTTTTCCCATTATCAACCTCACTTGATACAGTTGGCCCACTATCACGAAATGTAGAAGACATAGCAAAAGTTTTACAAATTATTTCTGGTAAAGATAAAAATGATAATTTGTCGGTAAAGATAAATATACCAGATTTTCTAACCGAAATGAAAAAAGGTATTAAAAAAATATCGATAGGTTTGCCAAAGAACTATTTTTTAGATGGTAGTGATAAAATTATAAGTGATAATACAGTTAAGGTTTTTTCAATATGTGAAAAACTCGGTGCGTTTATAAAAGATATCAGCATTCCAAATATTGAAACTGCAAATGATTTGAATATGCTTTTGATTTCTACTGAAGCAGCAATATCTCATAAGAAAATAGCTTTGGAAAAAAACAAATCTTTCAATCAGCAAACATTAATGAGGATTTTATCAGGAGTTTTTACTAGTTCAGAAGAGTATAAAAAACTAAAAAAATATAGAATTGGTTTTATCAAAAATGTTATTTCAAAAGTTTTTGAAGAAGTTGATCTTTTTATTGCTCCTGTTTGGCCGTGTTTAATTCCTTCAATCAATGAAAGTGATTTAGGTGCCAATGATAAAGCTGCACATCTAGTTAGAAGAATAGGTCATAATACACGACCAATAAATTATTTGGGTCTACCCGCAATAAGTGTTCCAATTGGTTTTGACGAAAATGGGCTGCCATTGAGTATTCAATTGGTTGGAAAGCCATTCAGTGAAGACTTACTTTTAAGAGCGGCTTTTTCTCTAGAAAAGGAATTT
>NYVQ01000048.1 GCA_002684695.1 SAR116 cluster bacterium
TTCTAATCGCCTAAAGTTTGTCGAAATATACAAGAATATCAGTCCCAAAACAATTATTTCATTTATAGATTTTTATAATAAAGACGTTCATTCAAATTATTTGAGGGTTGAGACTAATTTACAAAATAAATTATTTATCCATGAAGAAAAAGTAAATTCTCTTTTGAGACTGTTGCAAAATAAAAATTTGTCAAATCTATTTGATAAAGGTTTTGTTTATATAGAAAATGAGTACGGTGAAAAAATTTCTGAACTAAAAAAAATAAGAACTAGTCAAACTGTGAATTTAAAATTTAAAGATGGTAAAGCTAAAGCAAAGATTTTTGATATAAAATTAAATTAAGTATAAATATCAAACTTTCCATCTTCTATGATGCCAAAACCATTGACCAGGGTGCTCATTTATCCAAGACGAAATAACCTTGTTTATTTCCAGCATAATATTCTTAATTTTTGTTTCTTTGTCACCTTTAAATTTATCTAGATCAATTCTTGGATGTATAACAATGTCAAAAAAGCTGCCTTTTTTCCTAATAATTTGAAGTGGTATTATCGGACATTTCAGTTTCAGTGACATAACTGCTGGAGATGTAAGAGTATTTGCTGGTTTCCCCATAAAATCAATTTTTATTCCGGTGTTAAGTCTTTGATCTGATAAAAGAAGAACAATTCCTTTAGAACGAAGGACTGACAACATTTTAATAGCCCCCTTGTTTCCTTTTGGCACTACCTCACCAGGTAAAGGTGACTGTTTCTTTCTTAATATCCATTCTGCTAAAGGGGCGTTTAATTTTCTATAAACTCTCATAATAGGTCTATTTATTGATACACCAGGATAGGGAGTTAATTCCCAGTTTGCTAGATGAGCAGCAACAAATATAAATGCATCCGAATTATCAGGTAGATTTTCTTTGCCCTTTAATGTAATAAACTTCTCTATGTTGCCCAAATGGGGGTACTCACCTGCATTCCGTCCAAGATTCTCAATAGCTTCATAAAGTATTTTGTGTTGTTTAGATTTATTTAATTTAGGGTAAATTAATCGTATATTATCTAAAGCCCTTTTGTTTTGAGGAACAATTGGAGATAAAATTAAAGCTAATTTTCCCCCTAACCAACTAGCAGTTTCAGGTTTTAAACATGAAAAAAAATAAAAAAGAAATATAGCTAAAATACCTTGTAAAGGTTCAAATAATATTCTTTCTATTATTTTTTTAATTTTTTTCATCTAAAAATTTTTTCAATTCATCAATAAAAAATTTTTCATTTTCCATNTTTAATTTTATGGGAAATGGTAGAATATATTTTTTGATTATACCATTCATTTCTGAAATTTTAACATAGTCCTTTTCAGTTGTAACTAAGTCTGCATTGCATCTTTGACTTTCTTTTACAAGCTCACTCAATTGCCCATAGTTAAACTTGTGNTGGTCAGGAAAATCTTTTGTCTTTATTACTTTTAAATTATTATTTTTGAGTAAATTGTAAAATTTACTTGGGAANCCAATNCCCGCAAAAGCAAAAATGTTTTTGCTTTTAAGTTTATTAATTATTAGAGGTTTTCCTTCAANAGAAGCATAAAATATTTTAATATTTTGTTTTAACTTCTTTATTTTTGTGGCTATATTTGTTTTATCCTCTCCGATTATNATAACTAAATNAATTTTTTTTAACCCTTCTAATAAGCTTTCCCTCATAGGCCCTGCAGGTATTATTCTGCCATTCCCTATTCCCTCATCTCCATTGAAGACAGCTATATTTAAATTTTTAACGACTGATTGACTCTGGAGACCATCATCCATAATTATTAAATTTTTTTCTTTATTTCTGTTTTCTATTAATTTAACTGCTTTATATCTATTATTAGATATCCAAGTTTCATTCATTTTAGAATGGAGAACCGCTTCGTCACCTGCATCAATAGAGTTATGATCTGATGCTATTTTAATAGGCCCATTAAGTTTGCCNNGATAACCTTTTAGTAAAACAACTGTGTTAAAATTAAGTTTTTTTAATAAATTTGATATATAAATCACGGTTGGAGTTTTCCCAGAACCACCAATTGTGAAATTACCTACACATATTACTAATAAATTTGATTTATAATTCTTTTCAAAGAAATTTCTAATTTTTCCTAAAATTATATAAACATAACTAAATGGAAGGAGTATATCTGAAAATATGTTTTTATTTTTCCAGAATTTTGGCTGTTNTATCATTTCAACTAATTTATTAAATTAAAGTTTTTAACTACATTGTTGGCAACTTTATTTCTTTCTTTTGTCCANTCCTTAGTCAATAAAAAACTTGCATTCNTGAAGTCATTCTTAAAATGATTATTTGATAAAATCATTTTAAAACTTTCAGTTAATTCATCAACAGAATTAGAATTTAATTGTATAATTGCTTTTTCTTTTTTCATTTGATTTACAATATNTTGGCATTTCTCTGTATGAGGNCCAATTATAATACTGGTATTATAATGACATGCCTCTGACGGGTTGTGCCCACCATAAGGATGAAGTGAACCTCCTACAAATACTATTTCAGACAAGGAATATAATGTTGGCATTTCACCATAGGTGTCAGATATCCAAAACTCGTCATCTAAATTTGGAAACTCNTTTTTACTTTTAATTTTGATTTTTGGNTTACTAAGCTTACTAATNNTACNAGACCTTTTTATATGNCTTGGGGCAATGATTAGTAGTATTTTGAAACTTTCTTGATTTAACTTTTTTACACAATTAATGAGAATTTCTTCCTCATGTTCACGTGTTGATGCTGCAAGAACAATAGTTCTCTGTGAACTAATATTTTGAAATTTTTTAATTAAGTTTTTATCTGGAAGTGTTGGTGGTAGGGATACTTTTAGACTTTGAGAAGTGGAAACTTTGTCAGCTCCCATAAGCTTAAACTTTCTTGTTTGATTTTCGTCGGTAGTAAAGATTTGGTCTATCTGACTAAACAAAAAGTTTGTGTTATCATAACCTATTTTAGACATTCTTTTAAAACTACTATCAGAAACTTGNGCAGAAGCCANAATTATNGGTATTTTTTTATTTTTTGAACAAATAATAAAATTAGGCCAAATTTCTGATTCAACCATAATTAAAATATCAGGCTTCCAAAAATTTAAGAAACGATTCACCCATTTCCTATTATCTAAAGGGTGATATTGGTGGATAATATCTTTATTCTTTTTTAAAAAATAACTTGAAGTAATTGTTCCAGAGGTGATTAAAATTTTACCCTTGAAACCGACTTCTCTCAGACCAATTGACAANGAGGTTGCTGAAACGATTTCACCTAAACTTGCACCGTGTAGCCATATCAACTTCGCTTCTTCTTTTTTTATTTTTATCGAAGAGTAACCAAATCTTTCTTTAATTCTGGATATTTCTTCCTTACCAATTATTAATCTATAAATAAGCAAAATTGGAATGATTGGCGTTATTAATAACCATAGAAAATCATAGAGATATACTATTTGTTTTGGATTTAAAAATTTCATTTGTTATGTCCAAAATAACTATCNGCAAGTTTAGTATAATAATTTAATGATTCATTTAATTCATTTGTTAATCTTAGAATATCGTCTTTATTAGAATTTTTTGGAACTTCAATTGGTTCTCCCCATACCCAAATGCCTTTTGAAAAAGGTTTTGGCACTAATGATTTATCCCAATTATTAAGTCTCCAAAAGCTGGATGTGGACCACGCAATTGGAAAAATTTTAATATTTGCAATTTTTGCTACTGCTATAGGACCTTGACTACATTCTAAAGCAGGGCCTCTAGGTCCGTCTGGGGTTATTCCAATACTCACGCCCTTTTTTGCTTTCTTTATCAAACCAATTATCCCACCAGCTGCATTGCGGTTTGTTGAACCCCAAACAGTTTGAAAACCCANAATGTTAATTGCTCTAGCAATAAGGCGACCGTCAGAATGTGGGGATTGAAGCATAGCTAAAGGTTTTTCCANTGGCCAGATTTTACTCATTACTGCAATTCTTTCATGCCAAAAAACAACAATAATAGGCTCATTATCTTTTAGCGCATTGTATTTTAATTGTTTATTTAGTGTTTTCCATCTTATTGAAGAAGAAAGAAATTTAATTACAACAGCAATTACAAATGCAATTATTGCTTGCCCAAANTTTGTTTTACTTATTCTTTTGATCATGTTTGTAACATTCAAAAAAAAGTTTTATCATTATACTTATAATGTATATAAAGTTTTTATTTTAAATTTAATAGCTCCATTTTTTTTAATAAATTTTTAAGTTTTAACTTTAATTGTAGCGGATCAAAATGGCAGATACAAATTCTGATAACTTGTTGGCAAAAAATGCAGCAAAAACTATAGTTAATAGATTTTGGAATGATTACATAANACCAAAGAAATCATTAGTGATTTTNTGTTTATTTTTGTTAGCTTTAGTAGCGATAAGTTTTGCTTTTTATCCTGCTCTTATAGGATGGGTATTNGACGCATTAGAAGCTAAAAATACAAATTTATTATTGAAACTNGCAGGTTTAATTGTCGTAATTTCTGTAATTAAGGCTTATGCAGTTTATAGACAGATACAAGTGGTAAATAAGTTAGTTTTTTCAATTATTGAACAAATTCAATTTGAAATGACGGCTAATCTTATTGACGGCTAATCTTATTGACTCAGATCTCTCAAAAGTTACATCACAACCACCNGGACACTTTGTCTCAAGAATAGTAAATGATCTTAATCTNATTAGGGATGCTCTGGTAAGGGTTGCTAATTCATTTGTTAAAGATAGCCTAACGTTAATTGCGATGATATGCTTAATGNCTTGGTATGATTGGTTTTTAGCATTNTTAGTTTTATGCGTNTTTCCTGTTGCCATTTATCCGATTATAAAAATTGGNCTCGATCAAAGGAAAGCTAGTTATAACCTTCAAAAACATATGGAAAACCTTATTTCTCAATTATCTGAAACCATCTTAAATATTCCAGTAATTAAAGCATATAATTTAGAGAGCAATCAAAAAGAAAAAAGTAAATACAACTTTAATCAGCTTTTTTTGAGGGTTATGAAATTAAATGTTGGNAGAGCAAGAGTTGAACCTGTTNTAGAAATTNTAGGTGGGATAGCAATTTCTGTAGTNATTATTTCAGGAGCTTGGAGANTAGGTCAAGTNGACTTTAGTGTTGGAGATTTTGCTGGTTTTATNACCGCTATGTTATTNATGGTTCAGCCTGCAAGAGGACTTGGAAGTTTTAANTCAGTTGTNCAAGANGGTATCGCTGCAGCCAGTCGAATTTATCAATTAATAGATGAAAAGCCCTCAGTGATTTCACCAATTTCACCAGTTAAAACTTTATCCGAAAATANAGTAATACAGTTTGAAAATGTNTCATTTAGATATGGGAAAATAGATATTTTAAAAAACATTTCGTTTATAGCAGAAAAAGGNAAGGTTACTGCAATCGTAGGAGCCTCTGGGGCTGGGAAAACTACTTTGCTTGGTCTTATAGAGAGGTTCTACGATATTAATCAGGGTGTAATTTATTTGGCAGAGCAGGATTTAAGAGATTTAGATNTCTCTTTATTAAGATCTAAAATTTCCTATGTATCCCAAGATACNTCATTATTTAATGATACTATAAAAAATAATATTTTGTTTGGAGATAAAAATGCAGACTTTGATAGTATAAAGAAAGCTGCACAAAGTGCNGCTGCTCACAACTTTATCCAATCTTTACCTGACGGATATGAGACAAAAATAGGTACTGGNGGTAATTTATTATCGGGTGGTCAAAGACAAAGAATAGCAATTGCTAGGGCNTTTTTGAGGGATGCTCCAATTTTGTTAATGGATGAAGCAACAAGTTCTTTAGATAGTGAATCAGAGTCAAAAGTTCAACATGCTATGGATAAACTTGCAAAAGGAAGGACGACGATAGTTGTTGCTCATAGATTGTCAACAGTCAGAAAAGCTGACAAAATNATTGTATTAGATAAAGGGAAAATAGTTGAGAGNGGATCACATGAGACTTTAATTGCNCAAGATGGTGTTTATACAAATTTATGTAGGCTTCAATTTTTTTCAGATTTTTAGGGCTATTCCCTTCTCAAAAATTTATCAACTAAAATTTTTAGTATATTTAATTTAAAATTCTTTTTTAATTCGTCGGGGCTATAAATTGTTTCTGACCATTCCCAAAAAGATAGTTTGCCCCCTTGTAATAAGAAATTTTCAAANTTTTCAAAAAATTGGTCAAGTATTCCTGATTTAGCAAATCTNACATGCAAAAATTTAAATGAAAGCTGTTTTTTTGCAATATTAATATTCACACCTTTAGATATAAGATATAATGTAGCCATTAAGCCTGTTCTATCTGCTCCAGATTTACAATGTATTAATGCNGGGTAATCAATTTCTTTAAATATTTTTTTTGAATTTTTTATTTGATCAATNGTAGGCGCTCCTCTGGAGTGCAATTTAAATTCAATCAGTTTTAAATTTAAATTTTTGCAAACCCTTCTCTCCATTTGGTCNACAAGGTCGTCCCTTGCNCCCCTAAGATTAATGATAGTTTTAAATCCATCATTTTTAAATTTCATTAAAAGAAAAGGAGAAGGCTGAGCAGACCTANATAAGTNATCATCAATTTTCCAAATNTTTGGATATAGCGCTCTTAAAAACCCATGATCANAAAATATTCTTTGTTTCCATTCCTGAAAACTTTCTTTTATTCCAAGCACTCTTANTTANCCAATAATAAACAATTAACCATCTAATAACATAAATTCTTTTAAATTTGACATATTTTGATTTTGAGTAAATAAAATCTTCATGACATTAAAAATATATATTGACGGCGCGGAAGGTACTACAGGTTTACAATTAAAACAACGTTTATTATCACATAGTGAAACTCAAATTTTAGATATAGACTATANCAAAAGGAAAAATTTAAAATATAAACTTGATAATTGCTCNAAGGCAGATCTAATTTTTTTATGTTTGCCTGATCANGATGCAAAATTGATGGTTGCAGAAATAGAAAAAAACNTTGGTTCNACAAAAGTAATTATTGATGCTTCAACAGCACATAGAGTTTCAGAGGGTTGGGTTTATGGTTTCCCTGAACTTCAAAGAACGCAAAGANTGCAAATAAAANAATCAAACAGAATATCTAATCCAGGTTGTTATCCAACAGGCGCTTTAGCTTTAATCCGACCATTAGTTGATAATAAAATCATAAGCAATTCATCCTTGTTAGTAATAAACGCTATTAGTGGATTTACAGGTGGAGGAAAAAAATTAATTGAGTTTTTTTCAAAAAATGAAAAAGATAAATTTTATCACTACTCTACATTCTTAAATCATAAACATAATCAAGAAATCAAACATTATAGTTTGTTAGATAAGTCACCAGTTTTTTGTCCTTCAGTTGGATCTTTCCCTCAAGGCATGGCGGTATCTGTTCCNCTTCATTATGATTGGTTTTCAAGTAATGNTAAGGGCAAAGATATATTTGAGCTTTTTAAAGATAATTACNCATCAGAACCACTTGTTACTATCAATGCATTAAATTCCAAGGATCACTTAGCAGATAATGGTTTTTTATCNCCAGAAGTTTTAATTGGAACGAACTTTATTGATATATCNATTTTTTCAAATGATCAATCAGGCCAAATATGGTTAATTTCNAGGTTAGATAATTTGGGGAAAGGAGCTTCAGGTGCTGCATTGCAAAATATGAATTTAAGATTTGGCTTTGATGAAAACTTAGGTGTTCGTCTATAGAAAATGAACTTTTTAGATGAGANATGGANAGNAATACCNCAAGGTTTAGACAGNGCTAACTTGTATCCCTATGAANCACCNCGTATAAATTTTATTATTAATANAGGCAAAATACAAAAATTACCAAATNAATTCAAATTTGATANAAGAATTCCAATATTAGCAATTGGTTCTAATAGATCACCCTCACAATTATTGAGAAAGTTTGGCAAANTTGAAATAATTCCAGTTACAAANNTAATTGTTAATAACTTTGATGTTACATATGCTTCTTTGATTTCTTATTATGGNGCTGTTCCNGCNACTTTATGGCCAGTAAAAGGCTCNAAGTTGCAATTATCAATAATTTGGTTAAATGACTCTCAGCTGAAAGTTATGCATGAAACTGAAGCNGTTGGNAAAGCATATGAATTTGTTAAATTTGATAATGAAGTTATAAATTTTAAATCCTCTTTTANAATAAAAGGAAATATTTTTGGTTATGTNTCAAAATTTGGGGCTTTNAATTTTGGNTCAAAAGTATTTGAGGTAAGGGCTTTGTCAGCTATTAAAGCAAAAAAAAGGATGCTAAAATCANTTAATCANCAAAAGGCACTAAAATTTCTTTCAAGNAAAATATTAAANATTAGTTCAAAGAAGAATATTTTTGATTTTAGGAATAAGGTTATTTCTGATAANAACTATAGATTTGAAACTATTAAAAAATTAAATAAAATAGGAATTCANCCAGCAGCNACTCCGTGGAAAATTNTTAGAAATATTAAAACAAAATCGATTAAATTTTATTAAATTAGGNTCGAAAATATAAATCTAAAAAAGCAAAAGNAGATATAATTAGACCAAGATCTCNATTGGATTTAAAAAGTTTTAGTGCTTTTATTGGATTATTTAAATCTAAATTTTTAATTTGCCAGATCATATGCAANCCAGCTCCNAATATACCACTTATCCAAAGAAATGAAAAATTAACATTAATTAACAAAATAAATGATAGAAAATATGTTAAGCTAAGAGCATATTTTGTGTTATCATTAAANGTCAAAGAAGTTGAATTTATTCTTAGCTTGATATCATCTTTTTTATCTTGAATTGAATAAATAGTATCATANCCAAATACCCAAGCTATTGTNCCAAAATAAAGAATTAAAACTGAAAAACTAAAATCTNCATTTGTTGCGGACCATCCTAGTGGNACTCCCCATGAAAAGACAATTCCTAGAATAAATTGNGGGTANCTTGTATATCTTTTTGCTAAGGGGTACAAAATAATNAATGGTAGAGAGAGAGTTGCTACCACAAAACTTTTAANGGGTAAAAATAATAAAATAANGCATGAAAATCCAGTTAAAACTGTAAANCCNATTAAAGCNTCTTTGATAGAAATATTTCCACTTGCAATTGGTCTATTNTTTGTTCTNTCNACTTTTGCATCTAAATCTCTATCCCATATATCATTGATAATACAACCTGCACCTCTCATTATTATTGCGCCAATTGTNAAAAGCAGAATTAGTTTNATAGATANTATAATTGAATTTGAANNNANTAATATTACCCACCATGAAGGTAAAACTAGTAACCACCAGCCTATGGGNCGATCAATTCTAAGAAGNATCAACCAAAACATTAATTTTTTTGGTAATTTAGAAATAATACTATTTATGGAGATATCTGTATGGTGTTCCATATATNNAGATTANAAATTTATTATTTAAATATTAGCTTATAAGTTACAAAGGAATAATACATAAATGGGATCAAAATGAAAGTTTACTCTAAATCTATAAGAATATTTTTGGGCATATCATTTGAGAAAAATAATTTATTCANAATAACTGATAAGCAGGCTCATTATCTTATAAATGTCATGAGAGTTAAAATAGGGAGTGAGNTATTAGTATTTAATNGTTTNGAGGGNGAGTATAGAGTTGAAATAGTTNATAAAAGTAATAATAAAATTACTTGTCAAGTTANGGNAAAAGNAAGAGATCAAGANGATGAACCTAAACTTAATTTAATTTTTTCATTAGTAAAAAAAGATAGNNTTTTCAACATTCTAGAAAAATGTACGGAGTTAGGTGTAACNTGTTTTTACCCNATTTTGACTGAAAGAACTCAAAATNTTAATTATAANATTCAAAAATTTGAATCTTATGTTATTGAGGCCTCTGAACAGACTAGAAGACTTTCAATTCCAAAAATTANGCCTGTTNAAAAAATTAATTCTCTATTAAACAATTGGAATAAGAATGAAAAAATTTTATTGTGTAATGAAAATGATGGAANACCATTAATGAAGATAANNAACAATATGAAAAAATCAGTTTCNATATTAATTGGNCCAGAAGGAGGTTTTTCAGAAAAAGAACTAAAAGAATTTCCTANATTTGATTTTATTACATCAATTTNTTTGGGNCCAAGAATTTTACGCTCAGATACTGCTGCAATAGCAACCNTNGCATCCTATCAANCTATTTTTGGTGATTGGAANTTGTGATGAAAGAAGATGAAATTATAGAGCAAAAGTCACAGCTNATAGAATANTTTCGAAATAAAGAGACTCCTAAAAAAGACTGGATGATTGGTACTGAGCACGAAAAATTTATTTTCAATTTGAAAAGTTATGATCCAGTTTCTTATCACGGTGAAAGTGGAATAGAAAAATTGCTATTAATCTTAAAAGAAAATTCTGGATGGAAGCCAATATATGAGAAAAGTAACATAATAGGATTGATAGCCGATGATAAAAGCTCAATTTCNCTTGAGCCTGGTGGACAATTTGAACTTTCAGGAGCTGCTCTAAAAAATCTTCATATGACATGTCAAGAGACTGGCATTCACTTAAAAGAACTTCGNAATGCATTAAGTAAACTNAACNTAGGNATGGCCGGGTTTGGCTTTCATCCATTGAGCTCCAGAAATGACTTTAAATTTATGCCAAAAGGTAGATATGAAATAATGAAAAGATGGATGCCAAAAGTTGGNTCTATGGGTTTAGATATGATGCTTAGAACATGTACTATTCAAGTGAATTTAGATTATTCTAGTGAACTTGATATGGTGAGAAAGTTCAAAACAGCAATTACTTTACAACCAGTTGTTACCGCTTTATTTGCTAATTCACCTTTTTATGAAGGGAAACCATCNAANTTTCTAAGTTTTAGAACTGAAGTTTGGAGACANACAGATAAAGCTAGATGTGGNGTNCCNAGTTGTGTTTTTGAAGATAACTTTGGATATGAACAATGGGTTGATTATCTTCTTGATGTNCCAATGTATTTTATTTACAGAAATGAACNTTATTNTGATGTTGCTGGNAGTTCGTTNAATGATTTTATANATGGAAAGTTAAAAAATGNAGAAGGGTTTAGGCCAACTATTAAAGATTGGGAAGATCATATGAGTGTTGCATTTACNGATGTAAGGTTAAAAGGNTATCTAGAAATGAGAGGTGCAGATGGCGGNCCATGGGATAGAATTTGTGCTCTACCTGCAATTTGGGCAGGACTACTTTACGATGAAACTGCATTAAAAGCATCAGAAGAAATTGCAAACAAAATTAATTATGANGAGGTTATTGAATCNACTTACTTGGCAGCAAAAGTTGGTATGCAAGCTAAAATTGGAAAATTTAANATTAATGAACTCGCAAGTGAAATTTTACACATTTCAAAATCAGGTCTTCACAACAGAAATGAATTAAATAGTAGTGATGAAAATGAAACTGGTTATTTATCACCACTTTTTNCAATGGTAGAAGAAAAAAGAACACTCGCNGATGAAATGTTAGACAGTTATCATTCAAGCTGGAATAAACGCATTGAATTGGCATTTAAAAATCAAATGATTAATTAAAAACTCCACAAACTTATAAATTTTGTTTGTGAACACTAGAAACTTAAAAAAATGTCTATAATTTATATATTATAGCTTGTCTAAAGTGGACGACATGGTTATTTTGCANATACTATTTNAAGAAAAAAACAATATNAGTATGGAAAAAATTTAGAATGAAAATTGGTAAATTAANATTAATTTTTTTAACTTTTTTAACAAGTGTTATTTCTTTTTCGGGAATAGCTATTAGTAACGAGCCATTACCATGGCAAATGGGTTTGCAACCACCAGCAGGCAGTATTTCTGTAATGGCTAATGATCTACATAATTTATTATTAGTTGTTATAACTGCTATTTCAGTTTTTGTTTTATTTCTTTTAGTTTATGTTTGTGTTAGGTTTAGGGCTGATAAAAACCCAAATCCCTCAAAACGAACACATAATAGTAT
This sequence comes from SAR116 cluster bacterium, assembly GCA_002684695.1. Taxonomy (GTDB): domain Bacteria; phylum Pseudomonadota; class Alphaproteobacteria; order Puniceispirillales. The sequence goes on from NYVQ01000048.1 coordinate 12,080, forward strand.
CTTAGAGGTTTTATGGACAGTTATTCCAGTTTTAATTTTAGTTGTTATTGCTGTTCCATCATTCCGGTTACTTTATTATTTAGATAAGCAAATCGAGCCAGACATGACTGTTAAAGTTACCGGTATTCAATGGTATTGGAATTATGAATACCCCGACGAAAATATTGCTTTTGACAGTTACATGATTAGTGACGAAGATTTGAAGCCGGGTCAGAAAAGATTATTAGATGTTGATAATCCGCTTATTTTACCTGAAAATTCAAAAGTTAAAGTTCTTATTGCTGGGAATGATGTAATGCACTCATTTTTTGTGCCATCTTTAGCAGTCCAAGAATATTCAGTTCCAGGTAGACTAAATGAAGTATGGATGGACATTCCTAAAGGTGAAAAAACATATTATGGTCAATGCAATCAAATATGCGGAATTAATCATGCGTACATGCCTGTAGTTGTAAAAGTTTTATCAAAAGAGAATTATGATAATTGGCTTAAAAAAGCAAAAGTTGAATTTGCTAATTTAAATTTGTTNTCACAAGAGANTATAGTTTTGGCTGAAGTTAAGAATTAAGGGAGAATAAAATAAAATGAGTACTGCATTACATGTAGACGATCACGGGCATGANGCCCCNAAAGGATTTGTTCGTCGTTGGCTTTATTCAACAAANCATAAAGATATAGGTACNATGTANCTTATATTTTCTATAACTGCTGCACTTATAGGNACTGGATTATCTGTTTTTATGAGAATGGAACTAGCATTTCCAGGTGTTCAGTATATGGCGGATGGTCATATGTGGAATGTCTTCACTACTGCACACGGTTTAATCATGGTATTTTTCGTAGTCATGCCAGGATTGATAGGGGGTTTTGGTAACTGGTTTGTTCCTCTTATGATTGGAGCTCCTGATATGGCTTTTCCCAGAATGAACAACATTTCATTTTGGTTGCTTCCACCTGCATTTTTATTATTATTGCTTTCAGCAGTTGTTGATGGTGGTGCTGGTGTTGGATGGACAATTTATCCACCTCTATCAGGTAAAGAGGGTTCACCAGGAATGTCTATGGATTTAGCTATTTTTTCACTGCATTTAGCTGGAGCTTCTTCTATTTTAGGCGCCTCTAACTTTATTACTACAATATTTAATATGCGTGCACCTGGCATGACACTTCATAAAATGCCATTGTTTGTTTGGTCAATGTTNGTAACAGCATTTTTGTTGCTTTTATCACTNCCTGTTCTTGCTGGTGCAATCACAATGCTTTTAACTGATAGAAATTTTGGAACTGCTTTCTTTGTTCCAGAAGGTGGCGGAGATCCTATATTATTTTTNCATCTTTTTTGGTTTTTTGGNCATCCTGAGGTTTATATAATGATACTCCCAGCATTNGGTATTGTAAGNCAAATAATATCAACTTTTAGTAAAAAACCAGTNTTTGGTTATCTTGGTATGGCTTATGCTATGGTATCAATTGGAGTTGTTGGATTTGTAGTCTGGGCACANCANATGTACACAGTTGGAATGGATGTAGATACAAGNGCTTATTTTACTGCAGCAACNATGGTGATNGCAGTTCCAACNGGTATTAANATTTTTAGTTGGATAGCCACAATGTGGGGTGGATCAATTGAGTTCAAAACACCAATGCTATGGGCACTTGGATTTATTTTTCTTTTCACTGTTGGTGGGGTAACCGGTGTTGTTTTATCTAATGCTGGTTTAGATGTNGTCCTGCACAATACTTATTANGTTGTAGCNCATTTTCACTATGTTCTTTCATTAGGAGCCGTATTTGGTCTTTTTGCTGGTTTTTATTATTGGTTTTCAAAGATGACTGGCTGTGAATATAGTGAAAAGCTTGGGCANCTTCATTTTTGGGTAACTTTTGTAGGTGTAAATTTAACCTTCTTTCCTATGCATTTTCTTGGTTTGGCTGGAATGCCAAGAAGGTATGTNGANTACCCTGATGCATTTGCNGGCTGGAATTTAGTNGCTTCTGTAGGTTCATGGATTAGTGTTATTGGTGTAGTAATATTCTTTATTACAATTATAGAAGCATTTAATTCAAGAAGAAAAGCTGAAAATAGTCCTTGGGGTGANGGNGGTACAACTATTGAGTGGTCAACGACATCNCCTCCACCTTTTCATACNTTTGATGAATTGCCTAGAGTTAAGTAATAATTCAAGATTATGAGGACAATCAATCTATCANCGCAAAATAATAGNAAGTTCTTTTANACNCCAAATGTNTTTGATTATTTTGAATTAATGAAACCTAGAGTAATGTCGCTTGTTGTATTTACAACTGTTGTCGGTATTTATCTTGCTCCTTATCAAATTCATCCAGTATTAGTTTTATTTTCTATTTTAGCAATTGCTTTGGGTGCTGGTTCTGCAGGTGCNATAAATCAATGGATCGATAGAGAAATTGATGNAGTTATGCTAAGAACTAAAAANCGACCTATTCCATCAGGAAGAGTTGATCCAGCTGAAGCGCTAACATTTTCAATTGTGACTGCAATAATTTCAATAATAATTCTTGGTCTTTCATCGAATTGGTTTGCTGCGGGGTTGCTTTTTTTTACAATATTTTTTTATTCTGTNGTTTATTCAATTTTTTTAAAGCATAAAACACCTCAGAATATTGTAATTGGTGGGGCAGCGGGCTCTCTACCGCCAGTTATAGGTTGGGCTGCAATGACCGGAGATATTACTTTACTACCGATTATTTTATTCATGATTATTTTTCTTTGGACACCACCACATTTTTGGGCCTTGGCACTTGTGAAATCTGATGATTATAAAAAAGCTGATATACCAATGATGCCCAATGTTGTTGGAGAAAAATCCACAAAAATACAAATTTTAATATATAGTATTCTTGTTTTTACATGTTCTGTAATCCCATTTTTTTTAGGATTTTCAGGACACTTTTTCATTATAAGTGCGTGTTTTTTAGGGATAGTTTTTTTATTATTATCAATATCATTAATTATGTTGCCTAAAAAAAGACTTGAAATGCTTTTGTTTGGTTACTCAATATTTTATTTATTTGGATTATTTCTTTCTTTTATTATCGATAGATTGATTACGGGTGGGGTAATTTTGTGAAAAATAGAGTAGTGCCCAAAACTGGTGAACAACTTAGGAATATAAAAAGAAGAAGTAATTGGAGTTTTTTAATAATTATTTTATTGATATGCCTAGTTTTTTATTTAATGACCATATTTAGAATGATGACATAGATGAATACAATTGATAATAATAACAATCTAAAAAAACAGAATAAAAAAGTTCTCATAACTATTTCATTTATAGTTATTGCTATGCTTTCACTATCTTATGCTGCAGTTCCTCTGTATGATATTTTCTGTAGAGTTACTGGATTTGGTGGGACAACACAGATTGCTTCATCAGCGCCAGGTAGTTTTGGCAATCCAGATATAAATATCAGATTTGAATCAAGCACAACATCATCGTTAAATTGGGAATTTTATTCAAAATCTAAGGTTGTAAGCATTCCAATTGGGCAAGAAAAAACAATTTTTTATTTCGCCAGAAATAATAGTAGTGAACCTGTTGTAGGCACAGCAACTTTTAATGTTACTCCTGCTAAGGCAGGTCAATATTTTATGAAGATAGATTGTTTTTGTTTTGTTGAACAGTTGCTTAAGCCAGGAGAAAGTATGAACATGCCAGTTACTTTTTTTATTGACCCAGATATATATAAAGACGAAAATGTTAAAGAAGTTAATGAAATTACACTTTCATATACATTTATGAGATCCATGGATCAGTCTATGGTTAACAGTAGTGAACTTTGAATTTGATTTGAGGAGAAATTATGAGTAGCAATAACCACTCTTATCACTTAGTTGAACCAAGCCCATGGCCAGCTGTAGGAGCTGCTGCAGGATTTGTTCTTACTTTAGGTGGAGCAATGTATATGCATGACTATGCATATGGGGGCATTACTTCATTAGTAGGTTTTGGCTTAGTGCTTCTTACTATGTTTTATTGGTGGAGAGATATTGTTAGAGAGGGTGAATTTCAAGGTCACCACAGTCCAATTGTTCAAATAGGACTTAGGTATGGAATGATGCTATTTATAGCGTCTGAAGTCATGTTTTTTGTTGCATTCTTTTGGGCTTTTTTTGCCTCATCTCTATTCCCTGTGGGAGGTGTTTGGCCACCAGAAGGTATTAGAACATTTGACCCATTTGATTTGCCCTTAATTAATACTCTAATTTTATTATTATCAGGTTGTACAGTTACGTGGGCACATCATGCCCTCATAGAGGATGATAGATCAGACTTTTTGCTAGCTTTGCTAATTACTGTTCTTTTAGGTATGTTTTTTACTTTTCTTCAGGGGCTTGAATATATGCATGCACCATTTGGATTTACAGATGGTATTTATCCGTCTGTTTTCTTTATGGCTACAGGTTTTCATGGTTTTCATGTTATAGTCGGAACCATCTTTCTTGCAGTATGTCTTATTAGAGGTTATTTGGGTCATTTTACTAGCACTCAACATTTTGGGTTTGAGGCAGCTGCTTGGTACTGGCATTTTGTTGATGTAGTTTGGCTCTTCCTTTTTATCTGCATATATATGTGGGGTAGTTAATAAAACNTTAAAATTATAAAACATAGNTTAANTATAGACTAAACTTTTATTATCNAATTGGANCCATTGTTTTGAGCTCTTCCTTATAGAANTTATGTTTTTGGAGTAATAAGAATTGAAAATATATTTTAAGCCATCNTTTGGTCTTACTGTATGCACTATACCTTCATTTATAATTTTATTACTGTTAGGTTCTTGGCAGATTCAACGTTTAAGTTGGAAGTCTGACTTAATATCTAATTATAATATTAATTTTGGGAAAAATCCAATTTCAGTCGAAGAATTATTCCAAAATAATGAAGAAAATAAATATAGAAGAGTAACTATTAAGGGCAAATATAACCATGAGAATGAAATACAAATTATAGGTAAAACCTATGAAGGTAACGCAGGGTATCATATTGTCACTCCTTTATTATTAAAAAATGATGATATTCTTTATGTAAACAGAGGCTGGGTACCCAAAAAATATGTAGATAGAGATAAAAGAAAATTTACTCTATTTAAGGGGGATACAAATATTATAGGATTAGTAAGGCTNCCTCAAAAAAAAGGATATTTTGTTCCTGAAAATGAGCCAGATAATGGTTTTTGGTTTACAATTATTCCAGATGAATTTAACTCACATTTAGGTATTTCTGCTAATAGTAATTATTATATAGATGAATTAAATATTGATGGAAAATTGAAATTACCGATGCCAGCAAATGGTAAAATCCAAATACCAAATAATCATCTTCAGTATGCTATAACTTGGTATAGTTTGGCAATTGGACTGTTACTAGTTTATATTGCTTGGCATCACCAAAACGGATATTTTAGGATAAAAAAATAGTAGCAATCTAAATTAATTTAAAATTTTTTTAATATAGTATACAAATAATCGTAAGAAATCTCACTTATTAAAGGTATTTTTTGATGAAATATTTATCTACACGAGGTTCTCAAAATAATCTTTCTTATGACCAAGTTTTATTACAAGGACTTGCTAAAGATGGTGGTCTGTTTGTGCCAAGTTCATGGCCAGAATTTACCATTAATGAACTAAAGGAAATGTCAAAATTAGATTATGCTGAGATTGCGTGTAGAATAATAAACAAATTTACAAATGAAAATATTAGTTTTGATAAACTAAGTGAAATATGTAGAAAAACATACCAGAATTTTCATGGGCCAGATATAGCACCTTTGAAAGAAATAGGAGATAATAATTATATTTTAGAACTCTTTAATGGTCCAACTTGGGCATTTAAAGACTACGCCATGCAATTTCTAGCAAATGATTTTGAAAGGGCACTTGAAGCTAAAAAACAGAGTTCAATTATACTTGGAGCAACAAGTGGGGACACAGGTTCAGCAGCTCTTCATGCTTTTTCTGGAAAGCAAAATTTAGATATATTTATACTTTTCCCAAAAGGTAGAGTTTCAGCTATACAGGAAGCGCAAATGACATCCATAATTGAAAATGGTGCTAACGCTGTACAAATTGATGGAGATTTTGATGATTGTCAGGAAATTGTAAAAAGTATTTTTAATGATATAAACTTCAGAGATAAAGTAAATCTATCTGCAATTAATTCAATAAACTGGGCAAGAGTAATTCCACAAATAGTTTATTATTTTTATTCAGCTTTTAAACTCGGTGCCCCAAATCAAAAAATCTCTTTTTCTGTTCCAACAGGAAACTTTGGAAATATTTATGCTGGATGGTGTGCAAAAAAAATGGGTTTACCTATTCATCGGCTAATATGTGCATCTAATAAAAATAATATTCTTTCTAGATTTTTTGATACAGGTTTCATGACAAGAAAAATTGTTGAACCCTCTATTAGCCCATCTATGGATATCCAAGTATCTAGTAATTTTGAGCGATTACTTTTTGAAATCTATGATCGAGATGCATTTAAAGTAAAAGAAGATCTTGAAAAGTTTAAATTAGAAGGGGTCTACAGTGTTACACAAGAGAAATTGCATGCTCTAAAAAAACTTTTTATTTCTTACTATCTTGATGATGATGGCATTTTAGAAGAAATAAAAAGAGTTTATAGTAATACTAAAATTATAATAGATCCTCACACAGCATGTGGAACATCTGCAGCTAAAACAGTGAGGCAAAAGAATAAAATTGATAAAGAAATACCAATTATCTCTCTTGCGTGTGCAAATCCATGTAAATTTCCAGATGCAGTCTATAAATCTATTGGAATTAAACCTGCATTGCCATCAGAATCAAAAGATTTAATTTCAAGACAAAGACATAGCCTCAGTGCATCAGCTGATGCTCTAGCTATAAAATCTCTTATAGAGGGGAAAAAAAGATTTATTTAGTTAAGCATTACCAAAATTATTTGTTATTTGGCTAGGTTTTATTCCTAATTCATCTAAAGAGTCTTCCCAAACAGTATTAAGGTTAGAGCTAAAGACAATTTCAGGNGTTGCAGGTACAGTAAACCAACTATTCTCCTTTAATTCTAGCTCTAACTGACCAGAAAACCAACCTGAATATCCAACAGTTATTATCGATGATGTCGGTCCTTTGCCAGATGCAATTTCTTTAATGATATCTATACTGCTTGTCATACCAAAAGATTGGTTTATAATTTTTGTATCTGGTAAAACATGGTCATTTGANTGAAGCACAAACCCTCTATTGGTATCCATAGGGCCTCCGATTCTAATATTTTTATCTGGGTTAATATTTCTNGTATTAATAGACATTAAATCACAAAAGATCTTAAAATCTACATTTTGATTTATTTTATTTAATACAAGACCCATTGCATGATTTTTATCATGTGAACAAATAAATATTACAGANTTAAAAAATCTTTNATCTGTNATAGNTGGAGTAGCTATTAAAAGTTGTCCTTCAAGAAATTGTGACATATATAAAACCTTATATATATCTTATGAAACAAAAAAAAATATTCAAGAAATTAGATAATTTAATTTTAAATATTCAAAATTTAATGAAAANGTCATCAATTAAATATTTAATCACTATCTTTGTACTAATATATAATTTCCCTGTTTATGGAATTACCTCGGATTGGAAAANTAGTAATGCTGGTGAAGATAGAATACTTCAAATGAGGTTAACTTCCTCAACTGACGGNGTAGTAGGTTTAAAAAAAGTTCCAATTTCTTTTGAAGTTATAACAAATTCAGGATGGAAAATATATTGGAGAAACCCTGGTGACTCTGGATTGCCAACAGAAATAAAATTTGATAACTCATCAAATGTTAGAAANGTTGATATTTTTTGGCCTGCACCCTTTAGATTTTCAACCTTTGGTATTGATACNTTTGGATATGAAGGCCATGTTATTTTACCAATTGATATAACCCCTAAATTAAAGGATGAGAGTATAAGCTTTAATGCTCAGGTTAGTTTATTAGCATGCAAAGATATATGTATCCCATTTACTGAAAACCTTTATTTGGAAATACCAAAATCACCACATCAACCAAATAAAAATGCACGCAGCAGAGCTCAATTTATGTCATTAGTTCCAAAGCTTGATAATGTAAAAAATGGCTTATTGGGTGAAGTTTATTTAACTAAAAATGGTATTTTATTAAAAAATCCAAAAATTAAAATGTTAAATTCTGACATATTTGTTGAAAATGAATATGGTATAAATTTTGGTAAGCCTGAATTAAAAGGTAAGAATATTTTATTACCAAAGCTAAATGAAAATTTAAGAGAAATTGAAAACACTTTATTTAAATTTACCTATGTGAGTAACGAATTAAGTTTTCAAAATAATGTTACTATAAATAAAAATTTTTCAAATAATAGCCTTAACTTATTTTATGAAATAGTATTTTTCATAATGATTTCATTTGTTGGGGGTTTCGTTTTAAACTTTATGCCTTGTGTTCTTCCTGTAATTTCATTAAAGCTAACGTCAATAATTAATGAAAATTCTTTTGAGGTTAAGAAGGTAAGAAAATCCTTCTTATTTACCTCTATAGGCATCATTTCTAGTTTTTTGCTCTTAGCTTTAACATTAATTTCACTAAAGCATCTTGGTCACTCTATTAGTTGGGGCATCCAATTTCAAAATAGCTATTTTTTAATTTTAATTTCATCTATAATATTTGCTTTTGGATTAAATATGTTAGGTGTATTTGAAATTAATTTACCAAATAATATTTTAAAGCTTTTTACTAAAAAATATCGAGGAAATTTTGATGACTTTTTGAGAGGTTTTTTGACTACTTTGCTAGCAACGCCGTGCTCAGCACCATTTGTCGGGACTGCGATAACATATGCATTTTCGGAAAATTATTTAAATATGATTATTATTTTTTTATTTATGAGCTTGGGTCTTGCCTTTCCATGGATTTCAATTGCAATCTTCCCAGCAAGTTTAAGTTATTTGCCTTCTCCAGGTAGATGGATGGTTCAATTTAAATATTTATTAGGTACTGGACTAATATTGACTGCCATTTGGATTTTCTCAATATTTTTAACATCAATAAACTATAATTTTTTAGTATCGAGACCAATCATTGATAATGAATTTATTATATCTTGGCAAAAAGGTTATGCTGAGGAGCTTGCTAAAAAAGGAGAAATTGTTTTGGTTGATATTACCGCTGATTGGTGTTTGACATGTAAATTAAACAAATTTACCATATTTAATAATAATTATTTAGATCAAGAAATTAAAAAGGGTAATATTAAATTTGTGCAGGGAGATTGGACTTTGCCTGATCAAGATATACTTGAATTTCTTGGAGGAAATAAAAAGTATGGTATTCCTTTTAATATTATATATGGCCCAAAATATACCCAAGGTATAATATTACCTGAAATTTTAACAATAAAATCAATAATGAAAGCAATAGAAAAAGTTCAATAAATAGGATTATAAATGTTTAAATTAATAGATATTATACATTGTGTACTAAAATATAAAAATGAGAGTGGTGTACATGAAGTCAAATTAAAAGAACTTATTTTCGATAAAAATATTGTAATTTTTGGAGTTCCAGGAGCATTCACGTCAACCTGTTCCGCTAAGCATTTGCCTGGCTATGTCAAGAACTCTAGTAAAATTCTCTCACTTGGTATTGATGATATTATATGTGTTTCTGTAAATGATCCTTTTGTGATGCACGCGTGGGGTGAATTTAATAATGCAAATAATAATATTAAAATGATGAGTGATGTTGGTGGTTACTTAACGCGATTAATGAATATTGAAGCAGACTTTGGACCCAATTTATTAATGAGAATGAAACGTTTTGCTATGGTTTTAAAGCAGAATGAAATTAAAAATTTTGTTATTGACGAAAAAGGCGATTATGGGAAAACAAGTGCAGAAAATATTATTTCTTTATTACAAAAATAATTTAAAGAATTAAATAATTTTTTAGACCTTCTCGGGCCAATTCGTCTGCTCTCTCATTTTCAATATCTCCTGAATGTCCTTTAACCCATAGCCACTCAACTTTATGTAATTTGATTAGGCTTTCAAGTTTTTCCCAAAGCTCTCTATTTGCAACAGGTTTTCTAGCAGAATTTATCCAACCCTTTGCTTTCCAATTTGGAAGCCACTTTGTTATCCCATTAATTACGTAAGTACTATCAGTTTTCACTAAAACTTCAGATTTATTTTCTAAATTCTCAAAACCTTTAATTACAGCAGTCAATTCCATTTTATTATTAGTTGTCTCAAATTCACCGCCGAAATATTCATTTATTTTATTATCCTGTTTGATAATTACACACCATCCTCCAGGACCAGGATTCCCGCTACACGCTCCATCAGTAATGAACGTAAATTTTTCCATCTATCTAATTCCTAGATTCTCTAAGCTATCAAAAAAAAGAATTTTTTCATAATAATCATTGGGATTTAATTTTTTTATATTTGCATTAGAAGGTGTATTAAACCAGTCAAATAATCTTGTAAGATAAAATCTTATTGCTGCCCCCTTAGATAGTATTAACAAGCTATTTTTTTCTTTAATGCTTAATTTTCTAATACTTTCATAGCCTGTAACTATTGACTGAGCTCTTTCAATAAGAAAATTTCCATTTTCATTAAAACACCAGGAATTTATACAAATTGAGAGATCGTAAGCTAAAATATCATAGCAAGCAAAATAAAAATCTATGATTCCACTTAATTTATTACCAATAAAAAAAACATTATCTGGAAATAAATCAGCATGTATACTTCCTTTTTGTAGATCCATTGGCCAGTTATTTACTGTCTCAACAATAATATTCTTAACTTTTGCAAAATTATATTCATTATTGTTTTTTGAGTTTTTTATGCTTTTGTTAAAAAGATCTAACCATGATTTATAACCTAAATCATTCTGTCTTATTTCATTAAATTTTAATCCTTGAATATGAAAATTGGCAAGTGACCTTCCTAATTCATAACAATGTTCGGTATTGATATTCTGAATTGCATTTCCAGATAAAAAACTGACTATCAGAGATTTCTTTTTTTTTATATTCTGGAGCTTTAAACCATTTTTGTCACTTAGTGGTTGAGGACAATTAATACCATTTTGATGAAGATGCTCCATCAGATTAATAAAGTATGGGAGATCTTTTTCATTTACTCGTTTTTCATATATAGTAAGTATATAATTATTCTTATTAGTAATAATTTTATAGTTTGAATTTTCAATTCCTTCTTCTATCTCAATCATTTTAATAAAATTACCTGCGTCATATTTTCGAAATAACTCTTCTATTTGATCAGGTGATACTTTAGTATATACAGCCATTTATTTATCTAAAACTTTAGGTAATTTAAAATATACATTTTCTTGTATAGAATGGTTTTGTATTTCTTTAGTGTTGTACAATTCTGAGAATTTTTTCCTTATATCTTCAATTAGTATTTCAGGAGCTGAGGCTCCAGATGAAAGACCAATATTATCGACTTGATCAATTTCTTTCCAATTTATATAATTTACGTCAGAAATTAAAAATGACTTTTGGCAACCTGCTTTTTGAGCAACTTCAACTAATCTTTGGGAATTTGATGAGTTTTGTGATCCTACAATAAGCATAATATCTACCGTGGGTGCTATCTCTTTAACAGCTTGCTGTCTGTTAGTGGTAGCATAGCATATATCACCTTTTTTCGGACCATGAATACTAGGAAATCTTCTATTTAGAACACTCACAATTTCTTTAGTATCATCAACAGACAATGTTGTTTGGCTTAGCCATGCAAGATTTTTTCTTGGTGCTATAACATTTTCAGCTTCACTTATTGTTTGAATTAATGTAATGCTTTCTTTTGGAACCTGACCCCTGGTACCCTCAATTTCAGGATGACCGTCATGGCCAATTAAAAAAATATGATAACCATTATTATGAAGTTTAAGAGCCTCTAAGTGAACTTTTGTTACAAGCGGGCAAGTGGCATCAAAAACTGTCAATTTATTATTAAAAGCACTTTCAGAAACATTTTTAGCTACGCCGTGTGCAGAAAAAATTATATTAGCATTTTTGGGAACAGAATTTAAGTCTTCTACAAAAATAGCACCAGCATTAGCTAGTCTTTTAACTACATGTTTGTTATGGACTATTTCATGTTTAACGTAAACAGGTTTGCCATATAATTTTAAAGCTTGTTCAACAATTTTTATTGCTCTTTCAACGCCAGCACAAAAACCNCTAGGGGAAGCTANAAATAAATTNTTATTTTTNTTTNTTGAAATACTTGGACTGCTCATTTTAATACACCTAAANTATATATATATTAGGTAATTATAAAACTAAAAGNTTTTATGCATTAATATTAAAACTCTTNGATGATTGCAAAATCATATCATTTGATNTTTTTTCATTCATTTCTTTATTTAAGCATTTTTCTGATGCTGATATTGATAAATCAACAACAATATTTTTAACATCAATAAGTGCTTGTTTTTCAGCAGCCTTAATTTTNTGTTTTATTTGGTCTTCTTGGCGTAATATGAACTTATTAGTATTTTCTTCAGCAGATTTTTGAAGATGTTTTGCATTTTCTTTCGCCCTTAAAATGATGTTCTTGGCTTCCTCTTCTGCCTCTTGTTGAAGAATTTTATAATTATTAAGAACTTCTTTTGCTTCTAATCGTAATTTTTCTGCCTCTTCTAATTTTTTTTGCACTTCATCTGCTCTAGATTGTAAAATATTCACAAAAGGTTTAGCNCCATATNTCCATGCAATGATACAAAAAACTACAAACCCAAATGCTACCCAACCAGCTTCATCAATAGCCATCACTCAATTCCTATTTTAAATTTTTTAATAAATTAAAACTTTTCATCTCTTCGTTGATACTTTTACTAATTAAATTTTTATTAATTTCTATTCCAGAGACTTTATCGGAAATTAAAACTGCAATTTCTGAGGATAATTTANTAACATTTTTTAAACTTTCATTTTTGGTAACAAGAATATTTTTTTCAGNNACNGCAAGTTTTTTAGAAAGTTTATCTTTAACTAAATTTTCTGCCTCAAGGAGCTCTTCTTTTGTNTTTTCAACGGCTTCTCTAACTATTTCCATAGCTTTTTGTTTAGCTTNAGAAATTGATTTATCTTGATTGCTTTTATTNTCTTCAGCACTTTCTCTTGCCTTTTTCGCTTCAAAAAGATCATTATCTATCTTTTCTTTTCTATGATTTANTATTTCTGACATTCTNGGNGTTACATAGTACTTAAGAACTATATATGTAAAACCAAAAGTTAATACTAACCAGAAGATTAAACTAGGATAGGTAGTTACATCTAATTGAGGCATNCCTTCGTTGCTTTTGCTAGCAGCAAANGTAATTTTTGAATAAANTATTACAAAAATCAAGAAAGTTAATTTAAGTCTATTAGNCACAAAAATTCCAATTAAATAANTTAATTTAAATTAGAAAGCAAACAATATCAAGAATGCTACAACTAATCCAAAAAGGCCTGTTGCTTCAACCAAAGCAAAATATAAAAAAGCAATGGCTCTTAATTCACCCGACATAGAAGGGTTTCTTGCCATNCTATTCACAATACCTGAAAAAAGGACACCAAGTCCAACTGCAGCTCCTAAAAGTGGTGCTACTGCTAATCCTGCTGCTATAAGTTTTGCTGCTTCTGTTTCCATTTTATTTTCTCCAAAGTTTTAAGTTAANGTTAATGGTGAAGATTTAATGCATCATTTAAATAGATGCATGTTAAAACCGTAAATACATANGCTTGTAATACTGCAACTAGAACTTCTAAAGCTGTCATGCCAATTATTGCTGCTATTGGTAAAATTGCAACTGGTACNAGGAATATACTTCCTGAACCAATAAGCATAACTGCTAAACNGCNAAATACCTTAAGAAGTGTATGGCCTGCAAGCATATTTGCAAATAGTCTTACAGATAAGCTAATTGGTCTTATACAGTANGATATAAATTCAATNACAAAAAGAAGAGGTTGAAGCACTAATGGTGTNCCTGANGGCAAAAATAATGACAGAAAACCAAACCCGTGTCTAAAAATTCCAATTATTGTTACTGATATAAAAATAATTATTGCCATAAAAAAAGTAATAATAATTTGACTGGTAAATGTATAACTATAAGGCAACATTCCTAGTAAATTTCCGAATAAAACTAGTAGAAAAAGTGTAAAAATAAATGAAAANTATGGTCGTCCAGAGTTGCCTGTGTTTTCTAATAAAAGATTTTCAACAAATTCAAAAATCATTTCTGAAATTGATTGTATTTTACCTGGTATCATTTCTGCAGANCGCACTCCAATTATAAGCAGTGTTAATGGCACTATNGAAGCAAGAACCATAAATAATGAGGCATTAGTGAATGAAATGTCATAACCAAAAATTGGATCTTTAATTTGAATTAAGGTTTTAACNACAAATTGTTCAATAGGCGAGTGCATNCCTGACCCAGCCGCAAAAACAAAGNTTGGTAATAANACTAAAAANATNGAAAAAAATAAAAGGTTAATTTCTTTAAGTGTTAAGTATGAAAATCTATTATTATTTGCTGTCATAAATATTTTTCTTCCAGATTGTATAAATCCCACTAATTCCACCTAAAAATATCCCAATTAACATAAATACAGGAGAGGTAAATAAAATTATATCAAGATAATAACCTAAAAAACCTCCAATTAAAAATCCTAAAATTAATTCAACAAGTGTTCTTATACCACTGCTATATTCTTTGAAATTAGAATTAGTTCTACTGATTTTTTGATCACCCACATCTTTTTCTAAGCTTTTAATTCTCTCATCTAATTTATTAATTAATTCTTTATTGTTTTCCCGCAATTATTAGTTAAATATTTGTTAAAATTTATGATCGCAAACTAAATCTCGATGTTAATAATGTCAAGATTATAAAGTTATTTATTTTATGTTATTTCTCTTAGATCAACAGCTTTTTCTAAATTAACAGAAACTAATTGACTAACACCTTTTTCTGTCATGGTAACACCATAAAGTCTATCCATTCNTGCCATAGTTAATCTATGATGAGTGATAATCATAAATCTCGTATTTGTAGCCNTTTTAATTTCCTCTAATAAATCACAAAATCTTGCAACATTTGTNTCATCTAAAGGGGCATCGACTTCATCTAAAACACACAAAGGTGAGGGATTAGTTAAAAAAACAGCAAANAGNAGNGACAATGCNGTAAGTGCTTTTTCACCACCTGATAAAAGTGAAAGTGTTTGAAGTTGTTTTCCAGGGGGTTTAGCCATAATCTCAAGGCCAGAATTTAGAGGGTCATTAGGGTCAGTAAATTCAAGTTTAGCTTCACCACCACCAAATANTTGCTTAAAAATTTTCTTAAACTGCTCTTGAACTTTTTTGAAAGAAATTAAAATTCTTTCTTTTCCTTCTCTGTTAAGAGTTTTAATACTAGTTCTAAGTTTTTCAATTGCATTCTGAAGATCTTGTGATTCTTTTANTATATTTGAAATCTGATCCTCTAATTCTTTCATTTCAATTTCAGCTCTTAAATTAACTGGGCCCATTTCATCTCTTTCACGAATGAGTCTTCTTTCTCTTGATTCTAAATCTTCTAAATNAGTCTCCAATTCTTTTTCGCTAAATCCCACTTTATCAAGTAGCAATTTTGGCAAACAACTAAACTTATTTTCAATACTCTCAGTTAATAGATTTACATCATTTTCAGTGACTGTTTTTTCACTATCAACTTTCACNTTATTTTCGTTNGCTGTCCTTAAATCAATTTCAATATTTCTACATACTAAGTCNAATTCTTTATATTTATTTTCAGATTGAAGAACTTGATCATTTATTNCTCGACATAGNGTTTCTTGTTTATCAATTTTAGTTAAAATTTCATCCTTNTGTTTTCTAAGTTGACTAGGTTTTGAAAAAAGATTTTTTATTTCNCTTTCAAGATTATTTTCTTTAATTTTTAGCTCTTCTATTTGATTAAAGGAATCTTTNGTTCTTTTCTCCCANTCTTCTTTCTCTATTTTAATATCTTTAATTCTATTGGAGCAGAAAATTTTATTTTGTTCTAATTTTGCTTGTTCACTTATCAGTTTTGAAAGATTTGATCTTAAGTCGTTATAAATATCATTAATCTTTTTAAGGTNAGAATTTAATTTAGAATCTTCTTCNAACTTNGATATATTCTTATTAATATCCTTAATTTGGACTTCAATAAGATTTANTTCTCTTTGAATTAATTCATTTTTNTCCTTTTTATTACCCTCTTTAAGANTTAGTTCGTTAAGTTCATATTCTAATCGAGTNTTAGTCTCTTTTTTTTCACNAAGAAATAAATTCTGACTTTCAATTTTATTTTTGATTTTTGNATAATTATCTGAATTNGNATNTAATTNTTTTTCATCATTTTTTAGTTTTTTATATGAAATTATTTTTTCATCTTCTAATAAACCCATTCTATTGGNTTGCTTTAGAATTTCAGAGGCNGTTGATTTTGATNCAGGAGGAATGATGAAGCCATCCCATCTCCATAATCCACCTTTGGCTGTAGTTATAGATTGACCAGGCAAAAGATCTTTTTGAAGTTTTTTTGCATCATCTTCNGATTTTGCTATTCCTACACTTAAGAGTAAATTTTTAGCAAGTGACGGGTTATCAATAAAATTAATTAAGGGGCTAGTATTTTTGGGATAGCCTGATTGGTTTAAATTATCAATTTTTACCCAATGTGGTTGACTGCTTTCTGTCAGTCCTGCTTCAAGACTTTCACCAAGAACGTGACTAACTGAATTTTCATAACCTTCTTTTACCATTAACTTTTGAGATAATTTTAATGATTTTGTCTTTTCGTCAGTTTGAATAATTCTTTTAATNGCATTTAATTCTGTATCAATATTTTGAAAATTTTTAGATGAGTTTTCATATTCATTTTTAGAATCTTCTAAATCAGCTGAAGCTTTTTTGAAGATTGTTTCCAATTTTGATAATTCATTTTGGAAAGATNTAATTTCATTATTTATTTTTAAAAGCTGTTCCTCGATNTTATTAATTTTTGTTAAATTATCAANATTTTGATAGCTTGATATTTCATCAATAAATTTTGNTTTTTGATTATGAAGTCTAACTCTCTCATTATTAAGACTATCATATTTGAACTTATTAGAATTGATTAATGAAGCAATTTCTCTTNGCTTATTTTCTACTTTATCTGTTTCATTTTGAACCTTAGAAAGTTCTTCACTGTTTTTATCAAATTTTGTTTCTTGCTTTTCAAGATCTTTAATTAANACNTTATTTTCATTTTCAAGTTTTTTTAACACTTTTTCAGNTTCAATATTCAANCTCTTTTCTCTATTTNTNCTATCTTTAATATCTTCCAAGCTAGTTTTAGCTTTATCTTGTTTNTCTATAATTTGATTTAGTTCATTTTCAATAGTTGATAAATTAATTTTGAAATTTTGGAGTACTGCAAATTGATCAGTCTCTTTTTTCCTTAATTGCGGNAGGAGGTTGCTAGCCTCTAATCTATTATTTTCAGCAACGCCTAAACTTTGTGTTAAATCTATATAAATCTTATTAGAGTTTTCAAACTGATCAAATAACTTCTCTAGATCTTTTTGTCGATCAGTATATTTCTTTAATAATAAAATTGCTTCAACTTTTCTTAGTCTGTCACCAACAGATCTATATCTTGAAGCCTGTCTAGCCTGTTTAGTGAGAGATCTTTTTTGATCTTCCATGGTAATTATTACATCATCTAATCTTTCTAAATTAGTTTCGGCAGCATTAAGTCTTAATTCTGCCTCNTGTCTTCTATGATACAATCCAGTAATATTAGCAGCTTCNTCTAANAACGATCTTCTAGTTTCAGGTTTAGCATTTATTAAATTAGCAATTTGTCCCTGCGAAACTATACCAGAGGTTCTAGCTCCAGTTGAGTTATCTGCAAATAATAAATTNACATCNTTTGCTCTAACGGAATTAGAGTTTATGGTCCAACTAGATCCTTTNCCACGTTCTATTCTTCTTTTTACTTCAAGTTCATCATATTCATTAAATTGAGAAAGTGTTTTCATTTCTGTATTATCTAATACAACCGTTACNTCAGACATATCTCTAGCNGGACGATTTNCGGAACCACCAAAAATAACATCATCCATATCATCTCCACGCATTTGCTTAGCGCTGGACTCTCCCATTACCCATTTAATTGCTTCAACAACATTTGATTTTCCGCATCCATTTGGNCCAACAATACCTGTCAGGCCATCCTGAATTTCAAAATCAACTGGTTCAACAAATGATTTGAAGCTATTTAATTTTAGTTTTTTAAATTTCAAATTTAGACTTTCACTGAAAANATTTAAACACTTATCTTTTTAAAGGTCTCTTCAAATTTTTCTACTGATAAGTTTCCAGATAGAAAATATTGTTCATTTATAACAAAGCTTGGTGTAGACTGAACATTATANTTTTTCTCTGCTTGTTGACGNATTTTGAATATAGCCTCTAAAACGGATATTTCATCTATTGCAATGTCTATTTTAGTTTTTTCTAANCCCGCAAGTCTACCTAATTTTTTTAGTTCNTTGATTGGATTTTCACTCCTGCTCCACTTTTTTTGTTTTTTAAAAAGCATATCNACAAACTTNTAATATTTGTTTGGGTCAATTAATCTTGCCATTGCAGAAGCTCTAAGAGCTAAACCATCGAGTGGAAAATCTCTTAATTCTAATCTTAGTTTTCCACTATCAATATATTTTTTCTTTATTTTAGGTAAAGTATTAATATGAAAGTCAGCACAATGGCTGCATGTCATAGAAACAAATTCTATAAATTTTATTGGAGCATCTAATCTTCCTAAGTATCTTGGTTCTAAAATTTCCTCTATATTGAAAATTTTACTTGCTCTTGAACTTAAACCAAAACCAATAAAAGGAAGGAAAGAAAAAGCTTTTACAAAATCTCTTCTTTTTATCTTATTAAGGTTCATTTTTTATCCTTTCAATTTATCTGATTAAAACTATTTATTCAGGTATTTTTTTTCCAAGTTGAATCAATGCTTCAGCCAACTTTTCACTCTTTATTTTGTTTATCTTTTGATTAAACTTTGAATTTAATTTAGAATTTTCAATTATTTTCTTGTTCTGCATTTTTTCTTCTTCAAAGTCACCATTTTGAAATTTAATTTTGTTTATTGCTTTATATCCAAACATTGAATTTATTCTATTAATAATATTTATACTATTCATTTCTAATTCAGGTCCAAGTCCAGATTTAACTTTAATAAATAGGGTTCCATCATCAAACTTATTTTTGGCAAATTTAATTTTTACCGGGGATGAGAATTTTGCATATTCTTTTGTTAAAGTTGCCCATGATGATACAATTTTTGTATGAATAAATCCCCTTTTTTTTAAATAATCATTTAAAATTGGGATTTTAATATCCCCAATTTTTATTTGGTTTTTCATTATTTTTTTGATGTTTTGAAATATTATTATAAATATCATAAATATTATAAATTATTACAAGTTAAAAAATTTTTTTATGTCTAAGAATCAAAAAATTATTAGCGATAAATTATTGAAATGGTATGACCAAAATGCCCGGTTATTGCCTTGGAGGTTGTTTGGTCGAGCTAAACCAGATCCATATAAAATTTGGATTTCTGAAATCATGCTCCAACAAACAACAGTTCAAGCAGTAATACCTTATTTTAAATTGTTCATTCAAAAATGGCCAACAGTTGATCAACTATGCAAATCTGATCTTTCTGAGGTTCTTCATTTGTGGTCAGGACTAGGCTATTATTCAAGAGCAAGAAACTTACATCTTAGTTCATCTATTATTAACTCAAAATATAATAATTTTTTACCAAGTACTGAGAGTGAATTATTAAAACTACCTGGCATTGGAAGTTATACTGCAGCAGCAATAATGGCTATTGCCTTTAATAAAAGGGCAGTTGTTGTAGACGGAAATATTAAAAGGGTAGTAAGTAGATTATTTTTCTTAGAAAAACCTATAAAAGAAAACTATAGAGAAATTTGGGACTATACTAACTGTATAACGCCAAACATAAGAGTGGGTGATTTTGTTCAATCTTTGATGGACTTGGGCTCAGAAGTATGCACCCCTTCGAAACCAAGATGTTATCAATGTCCTGTAATAAATGATTGCAAAGCTAAAAATAACAAAAAAGAGAATTTTATTCCATTAAAGCAGAGAAAGTTAGAGAAAAACTCTCGAAATGGATCATCATTTTTTATTAGAAAAGGTCAAAAAGTACTAATTTATAAAAGATTAGACCATGGATTACTCGCAAGTCTAGATGCATTACCATCAATTGGCTGGGATAATCAGGTGGATCACAGGTTAGAATTTATTAAAAAGTTAGAAAAGAAAAAAATATCCAGCATTAAGCATGAATTTACTCATTTTACACTAAAAATGGATATATATTTGGTTGAATATTTGGAAAATGAGAATTTGAAATTGCCTAAAGATTTCATTTGGGCTGACATTAACAATTTAAAAAAATTCTCTTTTCCTACATTGATGCAGAAAATTTTAAAGAAAATTATAAATGATCAAAAACCTTAATATTTTTAATATAATTTATATATTTTTTAAAAATTCCCATTTTATTGTTTTAGTTTTGCTGCTTATAATACTATTTAGAGGAACCTTAACCAAAATTTGCTTACTTTTTAATACATTATTTTCTGCAATAAAGATTGATTTCTCTAATTTTGCTTTTGACTCATTTATTTTAAATGTCCATCCAGAACCATTTTTTAGCCTTAAAATAATATCACCTGAAATAGCTCGGGCTGCTTTTATATCAGGGTGTAAATGGAATCTCACCTCAGCTTGTATAGGTATTGAATCAGGAATTCCTTTATTTATCAATTCATCAATACCTTGTATTTTGTCTCCCTCTTTATTTAAAAATAATTCTCTTTTATGATAAATTCCATATGAT
>NYVQ01000049.1 GCA_002684695.1 SAR116 cluster bacterium
TCAGAGAAATATCAGATGCTTGTAAAGAATGTGCATTATGACTCATTTTAGCATTAGCAATGATTGATTTTTGTGAAAGCAAAGCACCCTTGGGTTTCCCAGTTGTCCCTGAAGAATAGACAAGAAGAAGAGGTAAATCAGTTTCTTCTGAACTTTCAATTTTGGATTTATTTTTTCTCCTCTCAAATAGTGGTTTATTAACTTTAATAGAGCCGTTTATAGGTATAGTTTTTATATTTAAAACAAGATTTATATTTGATAAATTCTTTTCAAATCGTGTGTCAAAAAAAATAAATTTAGGCTTTGAATTTTTTATTTGATATTCAATTTCAGGATTTGCAAGCCTCCAATTTATAGGAAAGATAATTGCTCCTATTTTTGATGCAGCGAAAAGGAGTATTATTTGCTCAGGATTATTATGGCCATAAAAACAAAATCTGTCTCCAACATTAAGTTTACATGTATTTTGAAGATATGCAGCAGTCTCATCGATTAATTTATTTAATTCAGAGTATGTCCACTTATTATCTTTAAAAATTATAGCAATTTTCTTTGGAAATTTTTCTTCTATTTTTGACAACCATTGATCAATCCTCATCACTCTCACCATGCTCATAAAGAGCACCTTTACCAATCATGTCCAAGCAAAGTTCAGCAGTCCACGGTAACATCAGTGCACCACATCTACTATCTCGATAGAATCTTTCGAGTGGTAGTGATTTCAACATTGATTGCCCGCCACAAGTCCTAATAGCCAAGCGAGCTATTTCATTGACGTTCTCCATCACAGAATACTGTGCAGCCCAGGCTCTCATTATTTGATCTTTAGATGGATTAGGCTTAGCCTCTGAAATAGATTGAAACCAAATGGCTTTAGTTTGTTCAAGGATAATCTTTATCTGTGCAACTGTTAACTGTTTTGTTGGATACATTCTTCTTTTAACTTCTTGCATACCAGGTTGCTCTCCGCGTAAATATCTAACAGTAAAATCATAACATGCTTGAGCAAGGCCAATATAACTAGGCGTTAAGGTCATGAACATATGCGGCCATTGCTTTGCCGCATTATAATAAATTCCTCTTGGCATCAGTTGCTCCTCAAATGGGATAAAAACATCTTTAAAAACCAGTGTTCTAGAAACAGTCCCACGCATTCCAAGTGGGTTCCACTCTCCTTCAACAGTTACACCTTTTTGTTGAGCAGGTACAGCTACATACATTGTGTTTGCTCTTGATGGCTTTGAGGCCTGAGTTTCAAGTTCAGTACATAAAACACCATAAAAATTTGCATGACCAGATAAAGATGCAAATATTTTTTTTCCATTAATTATCCAACCA
Source organism: SAR116 cluster bacterium (assembly GCA_002684695.1). GTDB lineage: Bacteria > Pseudomonadota > Alphaproteobacteria > Puniceispirillales. Next base: position 1,339 of record NYVQ01000049.1, read on the forward strand.
TTTGATGTTTTTAAGGCTTTTGTACCAAAAGCAGATTTACCCGCTGCTGAGGCATTTCCCTCAGAAAATGGTTGTGCATAAATTGACCCATTGGAAAGAATTCTTTCGTAATGTAAAGCTCTTAAATTATGGTGCTCTTTTCTTAAATCCTCTCTCATATCTAGATTATCTGCTAGATAGCCTGTCCATAAACATGAACTAACGTGCATATTGAATGTAAGTGCTGTTGCACCGCAATATCTACCTATTTCAGCTGCTGCAAGCATATAGGTTTTCAGATCAGCATCTCTACCTCCGTATTCTTTGGGGATACAAATGCCCATTAGGTTATTTTTGAATAGGTCAGAGTAATTTTCAGTTGGAAATGATGCATCTTGATCATATTTCACAGCTCTTGATACAAAATTTTTAGAAGCCAAAAATCTTGTTTCATCACAAAGCTCTTTTTGAAGCTTTGTAAGTTTCCACTCACTCGGTTCAAATATAGGTTTATCTTGGCACATTCATTTTTCCAATTTTTAATTATATTTTATCAAGAAAATTTAAAATTATATTATTAGTTTTAATAGGGGATTCAAGATTAACTAAATGACCAGTATTCTCTATATTGTGGTACTCACAAAACTGTAGTTTTTTTGACATTTTCAACATAGTTTTACTTGGTGAATTATTATCTTCTGAGCCCGATATTAAACAACAAGGTATATCAATTAAAGAAAAATCATTATATCTATCAAAGGTTACTAAACATGCAAGGACATTCTTATAAGTTTCTTCTGAAATATTCTCCATTGATTTTATAGCTTTTCTAGATACCTCGTTGGAAGCTGATTTAGATAAAATNGAAGGCACAAAAGATTTTGCTAAGTCATTCATTTTCTTGCCCTCAAGTATGGGTTTTAAACGTTTTNCCAAAAACATATTTTTAAATTTCTCATCCTTGCCACCAAATGCAGATGTAGTAGCAATTAAAACTAATGCNTTGACCTTATCAGGATAACGAAAATAAAATTCTTGTGCTAACATACCACCAATTGACTGACCAATTAGAATNACTGTTTCTAAATTCAAATCTATTAAGAATTGATTTAAGCTAANACTNANATTNTCAAAAGANAATTTTTCTAGTGATTTTGAGCTTTTATATCCAGGCATATTCCAAGAAATAACTCGGTATTTATTTGANAGTCCATTNACTTGNGGTTCAAAGCTTTCNTCATCTCCACCTATACCATGCAAACAGACTATAGCGTGAGAAGATATCCCTTTTTCNNGATATTCAATATTTTCAGTTGAATGCATTTAGACAACATATCCTTTATCAACGACAATATTATCATCTAATAAGATTGTACAATCCATCATTGGCAANTCAAAATGGCCTTCAGTAAATCTATTAGCAAATTCATTAGCCCCTATTGAATATAAAAAAGATCCCGATAAAGACCTTAATTCTGTTCCATTAATTTCAGCTTTATCATACATAGTNAGAGACTCATATCTTGCTTTNTGATTAAGTCCCCAACCAACATGACTAGTTGCATAAGCATTAATGTCATTAAAGCTTTTTAAATATTTCTCGATAAGTTTTTTATCAGTGCCANTGCCTGATATTTTCTTCACANAATCATTTTCAATATCGAATGTAACTTCNGTATCAAAATATTTCTTAAAAGTTAGATTAATATCNCCNGCTTGAAATACAAGTTTTCCATTTACAGATGAAGAATTAGGAAAACTTACAACAAGTCCTCCAGGCCAGTGCGCAAGAGTGCCAGGTTTATCAGTCCACCCCCAAACTCCTACTGTGTTTGTATTTTTTAAATCAATCATTANATCTGTCCCAGCGTCTGATTTAACTTTCATAATGGATGANGATCTACATCTTGAAACTGCTTCTTTTACTCTATCTTTTAAACTTAAATCAGGTTTAAGCCTTGAAAGAATTTCTGGATGTTCATCAGAAATACTCATTATTCTTGCTCCTGAAGATAAAATATCTTTTGTTTGCTTAGAGTGCATTAAACCTTCTTTTGATAAATCAAAAATAACATTATTTCCCATTAATTTCTNAAGATAGTNNTCATTACCATCCAANATATTTGAAGCACCAGTAGATTTTATTATAGGATCAATAAGAGAGGATTTTGAAAGAATTTCAATNACNGTATACTTGAGACCATTNTNTTTAAACGCTTTTTCTAGTANAGTTACATTTAGTTCTCTACTAAGAGTTTCTTTCAAAAGNANAATNTTTTCGTNTGATTTNATTTTGCATAATTCCACTAANGTTGAAAATGGCTCCATCCAATAGTCTTGAATATTTTCCATAATTATCCAAATCTTTAAATCAGTTGAATTATATTTTCCTGATTAAATTAACTATAAAATAAGCAAGCGTAAATGAGTTAAAAGTCTCTTGCCCAGTTACCTTGTCTAAATATTGGTANTTTTGTTCCATCCTTAAAAACACCATCAATATCAATTTTATTTGATCCAATCATCCAGTCAATATGAATCATACTAGAGTTTCCTCCCTTAGATGCAATTTCTTCCTTGCTTAATTGNTCACCTTTAAAGCATTTTGCGTAACATTGCCCCAAAGCAATATGGCAAGCNGCATTTTCATCAAAAAGTGTATTATAAAATAATAANCCAGTATTAGAAATTGGAGAATCATCTGGTACAAGTGCAACTTCACCAAGGCGACGAGCTCCCTCGTCTGAGTCTANAACTTTTAGTAAAACTTCTTCACCTTTTGATGCATGAGCTTCTATAATTTTGCCTTTTTCAAATTTAACTTTTATGTTTTCTATTANACTTCCTTGATGNGATAATGGCTTTGTGGCGCAAACTTCACCGTCAACCCTGAACGCGTGAGGGGTTGTAAACACCTCCTCTGATGGAATGTTAGGATTACAAATTACACCATTCTGAGCCATAGAAGCTCCACCCATCCATTCGTGGTCATCNGCCAAACCAACAGTTAAATTTGTTCCGGGACCTTTGTAACTAAGAGCATAAAAGTTTTGAGAATTTAGCCAATCTGACCATTTTCTGAGGTTTATATTATGTTTTTTCCATTCTGAAATTGGATCTGAGCTNTTGACCCTTGAAGCTGTAAATATAGCATCTGCTAATTTTCTTTGAGCATTTTCTTGATCAAGCTCNGGAAACATTTGTCTAGCCCATGCCTTTCCAGGCCATGAAATAAGATTCCAATTGATATCAAATCTTGTAATTCTTTCCATTGCTGGTTTTGCTGCAATAGATGTAGCTTTATTCGCTCTACTAACTTTGCTGGGATCTTGACCAGATAATANCAATGGATCCTCACCTACAATTGCNAGTCTTGCAGTATTATTATCAAAAGCTTCTGCCATTCCATTATATAGCCAGTTTGTTGCTTTATCNAAAGACTGATCTGANGCATATTTAAACCTAGAAACTGTAATTTCCGGNTCCGAAAATAAGGGTGTCACAAGATTTGCTCCAGCCTTATAAGCATGCTCAACAACTTTTCTAACAAGAGGTAGAGCCTCAATTGGTGAAGTTAATAAAAGATCTTGNCCCTTTTGCAAAGAAACACCAGTTTTAACTGCAAGTTCAGCTAATTTATCTATTTTTTNTTCGTCAATATTCACTTTTATTTCCTTACCTTTTAGCTAATGAATAATTGTTGCAANTCAACCCAATTATCTACACANTTTTTGGTTTCTAAAAAATTAAAAATTTTTAAAATTCCATTTTCCCACAAAGGAACTCCATCAATTTTAACTGTATGATTTTCAACCATCCAACAAATTTCACCTGGTGAATAATTGCCACATGTATGGAAATGTAAAAACCTTGGACTTCCAAATATTGTATTGGACCATCTATCAGGATTCTCTGCTATTGTTTTTTCATAATAAGTTCCTGGATGAATTCCAGCATGCCATGAATCGATGTTATCTCTTTCAATATCAAATAATTCAGAAATATGATTATAATGATTTTTAACTTCTTGAACAATTTGACTATCACCCTCAAAACCTAAAATTTTTCCTTTTTCAACATTACAAATAACATCTTTTTTTAGTTCTAGACTTGGAGGGTCATATACTTTAGACCCACTAGGAGTTAAAAATTTTGTAAGTACAACTTCACCAGAAAAGTTTTTTGCACTTACAGGTGTTGGAACTAGCATTGGAAAGCGAAGAACACCAACATCAGCACTTTCATCAATAATTACATTGGGTATTTCCCCTGAAATATTTGTACCAAGAGGGCAAGATACTTGAATGCTTACGCCATTAGAAAAGATTTTGTTAATTGCTTTTTTTAATTCAATGAGGGATTGATGATGGGTACGGCCAAATTTTGAAGCTAAATTTTCAGCACTCCTTGCATATGACATAACCCTTTTTGTTTTAAACGATGAAGTATCAAACCTGTCTTGATCACCAATTCTCGCAAAAAAAATTGTGCAATCAAAGTCATTAATAATTTCAGTTAATTTATTTTTTGAATCATTTTGTGGTCCGCCAACTTCTAAAATTTTAGTCTTAACCCCCAAATTATTTGCCATCTCACTAACAGCATCAGAAATATCTTTTTCGTACCAACCTAAAGCAGGATCCTCTGAAATAATCAAAAGTGTATCTTGATGAGATATGTCTGCGCAATTTCTTAAAAGATTATTTGCACCCTTTTTTAAGTTTTCTAGATTAATCATTGTATTATTTTCTATAAGAGAATGCTTTGCCAAATCTCCAGATTAAATATTCACCACAAGTAATCGAGTCATCACCTTTATCGTAATCTTTTCCAAATATATCTTTTGGATCAATAATTGTTTCTGGATCAGGATCAAATGCTAAAACAATTGAAAGTCTNTCTTTNCCAGAGTTATTNACAACACGATGAGGTGTTGATTTNTATTCACCAGCTGTCCATCTAGATAACAANTCAGCAACATTTACAATTATNGTATCTTCNATNGGAGGNGCGTGAAACCATTCACCATTAATATCCTGTATTTGAAGACCTCCAACAGAATCTTGGCAAAGAACTGTAAGAACGCCAAAATCTGTATGAGAGCTTACACCAAATTGATTTTTACCATGCTCAGGTGATTGATTTGGGTAATATACTAATGAAGCTCTACTTAATGGATTTTCACATGTTTTCAAAAAGAAATTTTTTTCTAAATCCAAACCTAAAGCAAAACCTCTCATTAAATTTCTTGCAAGCTCATCAGCATAATTAAAATATTCCATTGAAGTTTTTTCGAGGTTTGGCTGAAATGATGGCCAAATATTATTTCCCCTTAATGGATGGTTGTTTAAAGATGCTCCATTTTTATCCTGGTAGCCCCATAAGAAACTCTCTTTTAAATCAGCTTTGGCATTATCTTCCATTTTAGCACCACCATATCCCAACCAACCACGATGCTTTTCCGTTATTTTTACTTCTTCCTTGTTTCTGTCATTATTTCTAAAAAAAGTTAGTCCTTCTTCTCTTAAAGAATTAATAATATCTTTTGGAATCCCGTGACCTTTAATATATATAAAGCCTAAACCTGTACTAGCTTTGTGAAGTGCTTTTGCGACAGGCAAAGGATCAGTGTCGTCGCATAATTTGGAAATATCAATTACTGGTACTTTTTCAATATCTAAATGTTTTGCGTCAGTAAAGCTCATTTTTTAAAATATATAATTATATATATCTCCCTTATCACAATTTTTTCTAATTATTTGAAAGTTGCTCATATGCATCTAATGCTTTAGCACTATAGGTAATTGATGGGCCGCCACCCATATATGATGCCATGCTCAAAGCTTCAATAAACTCTCCTTTTGTAGCCCCTAATCTAACCAGTGACGCAACATGAAAGCCAATACAACTCTCACAACGTGTTGCTATAGCAATCCCCAATGCAATAAATTCTTTAGTTTTTTCATTAAGTTCACCATTCTTTTTTGCTTCCTTTCCCATATGGTTAAACCCATTAAATGTTTCAGGAATGTTTTTATTAAGATTTGCGAAGCTTTTTTTTGTATCAGATAAGAATGATTTCCAGTCCATGATTTTCCTTTTTAAAAAACGTTTATTTTCATAATTCTATATATTTAAACCAGCAAACTTGTAAAGACTTTGAAAGTCAGCAATACATAGAATAATTTGAACTAATCAAAGTAAACACTTTAGCCTTTACTCTCATCAGATCCCATTTTTCTTTCAAGCCACCTAACAGCTTGACTAATAATTAGAACTAAAATTAAATATTCAAAAATAAGAAAAGTGTATACTTCTAATGGCCTATATTCACTTACAACCACCTCGTTAGCCCTTCTCATTAATTCTTGCATCCCAATAACTGATGCAAATGCTGACATTTTAACAATATAAATAAACTGATTTGCTAAAGGAGGTAGAATTCTTTTAATTGCTTGGGGCAGGATGACATAACGCATTGTTTGCAAAGGATTTAATCCAACTGTCTGTGCAGCTTCAGTTTGGCCTTTATGAATAGATTGAATTCCAGCTCTGTATATTTCAGCAGTAAAAGCACTATCGGATACCGCTAAAGTTACAACAGCACCCCAAAAAGGATCTATTGGTATATTAAGACCTAGTGATTTTAAAATAACTGGCAAACCATAGAAAATCCAAAACATCATGGGTAACAGAGGAACTGCCCTTATAAATTCAATATATGTCCTGCTTGGAAGTCTTACCCAGTAATTTTTTGACATTCCAGGTAAAGCCACAATCAAACCCAACACTATTGAGCAAATTGCTGCTAACAATGAAAGCTGGATAGTTGCTGAGAAACCACTTAAAAGAAATTTCACATTATTGTATCCACCTTTTGTAGTAGGATCAATTACATACCATCCCCAAGCTCCAGGCTGAGAAGAACAACTTGTCAGAAAAATTAAAATAAATATAAGAATAAAAAAATGCTTTTTCATGAATTGTTCTTTTTAATGTTGCAAAATTTGGTTGAGAAATAATTTACATCTTTCGGTTTTAGGCGCGCCAAAAAATTCTTTAGGTTTTCCAGTTTCTATAATCTTTCCTTCATCCATAAAAACCATTCTATCTGCTACTTTTCTAGCAAAACCCATTTCATGCGTTACAACCACCATTGTCATACCCTCATCAGCTAAATCAACTATAACATCCAAAACTTCTGAGATCATTTCGGGGTCCAATGCAGACGTTGGCTCATCAAAAAGCATAATTTTAGGCTCCATGCAAAGAGATCTAGCTATAGCGACTCTTTGTTGCTGCCCTCCTGATAAATGACCCGGTCTTTTATTAGCTTGTTCAGGTATTCTCACCCTTTCTAATAGCTTAAAAGCTCTTTCATTAGCCTCTTTCTGAGAAAGTCCCAAAGCCTTAGTTGGTCCCAAGGTAAGATTTTGAAGTACTGTTAAGTGAGGAAATAAATTAAATTGCTGAAAAACCATCCCAACTTCAGCACGAATTTCTGATATTGAAGAGGAGTTATCAGTTAATTCGATGCCTCTAACCTTAATGCTTCCCTTTTGGTGTGTTTCTAGCCTATTAATACATCTTACTAGGGTAGATTTGCCAGAACCAGATGGCCCACAAATAACTACTTTTTCCCCTTGAGACGTAGTTAAACTTACATCATTTAAAGCTCTAAATTCCCCAAACCACTTACTAACATTGTTTATTTCTATAGCTGGTGTCATTTCTTTCAGTCAAAATTGTAAAAAATTAAAGCTAATTTAATTTAAATTATATTATTTTGATAGAAATAAAATATAAAAAAAAATTTAGGTAATTTTTAATTTGAAGTATCTAGTAAAACTTTAACAGAGCTTGTTGCACATTTATAAAATATGTTAATAATGTAAATAAGTTTATTTTAGAAAAATAATAAAATTATAAAATAACAACTGTTTAGGAGAGAAACGATGAAAATAATTAAATTAATAGCATTTACATTAGCAATGATGCTTTCTGTAAATGGTTCAGCTTTAGCAGAATCTGCACTTAATAAAATTTTGAGTACGGGCGTTTTAAAAGCTGGAACTACTGGAGATTTTCCTCCATTTAGTAAACGTGATACAGCCACAAACGAATATGAAGGTTTTGATATTGATGTTCTTAAAGAATTAGCTAAAGACATGGACGTTGAAATAGAATTTGTTCCTACAGATTGGAAAACATTAGTTAACGGTATCGTTGCAGGTAATTACGATATTAGCGGATCAGCATCTATTCAAGCAAAAAGAATGAAAGCTGCAGGCTACTCAGATACTTATATGGCAGTTGTAATAAAAGCATTTACTACTGAAGACAAAATTTCTCGTTTTAATGGTTGGGATTCAATTAACAAATCAGACGTTAAAACTGCAACAACACTTGGCACAACTTTTGAAACATTATCTAAAAATTGGTTTCCAAATTCAGATTTAACTCTAATAGAAGCACCAGCAAGAGGTTACCAAGAGGTTTTAGCAGGTCGCTCAGATGTATTTATTACTTCTAATGTAGAAGGATCAACACTTTTATCTAAGTATCCTAATATTAGAGAAATACCAGCTGAACCAAGAAACCCAACACCATTAGCAATGCTTTTACCACAAGGTGACCAAGTTTGGATCAACTTTGTTGATCACTGGGTAAAATTAAAAAAAGCTAGGGGATTTTTTGACGAGCTTGCCAAAAAACATGGATTATAGAAAATTTTAACAAATCTTAAAAGGGCACATTGATGTGCCCTTTTTTTATAAATGCATAGAGGAGAAGGTATGTCAGCTTGGATAAAAATGATTGAAGATGATGAAGCCACTACAGAATTAAATGAAGTTTTAGAAATGGCACGCACCCCTCATGGAACTGTTGATAATGTTATGAGAGTACATTCTTTAAGACCAAGCACTATGAAAGGACATATATATTTATATAAATCAGTCTTACACGATGATTCAAATACTATACCAGAATGGTTTCAAGAGACTATCAGCTCTTACGTATCTATCCTTAACGAGTGTGAATATTCTCTGTCTAATCACTGGGCAAATGCAAAACATCTTATAAATGATAATAAAAAAAGTGAAAAAATCAAAGAGGCTTTGGATAAAAAAAGACCAGAAGAAGCATTCAGTGGAAAAGAACTAGAACTTTTAAAGTATTCTGAAAAATTAACTCTTTCACCCTCAAAAATGGAGGAGAAGGATGTCAAGTCTTTAAAAGAGAAAGGTGTTTCTGATGGAGAAATCTTAGAAGCCAATCAAATTATTTGTTATTTTAATTATGTTAACAGATCAATAAATGGATTAGGTGTCTCCACCAAAGGCGATATTGTAGGATACTATAAAAATAAATAAACATAGGAAGATCATTATGCCCAAAGGCTATATATTAGCTGCCCATAGAAGCCCTGCAAACCCACAAAAAAGAAGTGAATATATTGATTTGGCTGTTCCAGCAATAAAGTCTGCAGGTGGTAAATTTATTGCACAAACAACAAATGTTATTGCAAAAGAAAATGGTAGAAGTGAACGAACTGTTTTAGTGGAATTTAAAAGTCTAGAAAAAGCTATTGAAGCGTATAATAGTCCAGCTTATCAAAGAGCATTACACGCTCTTGGCGATGGAGCTGATAGAGATTTTCGTATTTTTGAAGGTGTTTAGTTTTTATTATATTAAAACTGCCCAAAGTATAACTACAATTGTAAGCAAAATTAACGCTCTACTTAAAATAACTGAATTAGATAGTGTTCTACTTAAAATTGCACCCAATAGACTCCATAGATTATGAACAAAAGTCTGAACAATAGCAAAACTACAAGTAATTATAATTATCTGCAAAGTAAAACTTCCCAACTGAGGTCCAAACTCTGTCCATGCAATTAATGTCATAACCCAAGCCTTAGGGTTTAATGGATGAACAAGAATACCTTGTTTCCAACCAATGTCAGGTTTACCTTCATTATTCTTAATATTAATATTCCAAGATTTAAGTGCTAAATAAATCATATATCCAGCACCAATAAACTTTATGACATTTTGAAATGTAGTAAAGTTTACAAGTAAAACACCAAGCCCTAAACCCATTGCAATGTTTAAGAGTATCTTCCCAAGTGTTAAACCAAAGTTAAATGGGAGGCATTTATAAAAACCAAATTGAGAACCAGCGGACATAGCTAATAGGTTAGCTGGACCAGGTGTACCAACCATCAAAATAATAAAAGCCCAAAGACTGAATAAAACAGTAAAGTCTGACATAATAAAACTACATTTTATGATGCACGTTTTCTAAGGTGTGATAATAGGATCTTTTTTCGTAGACGTAAACTTTTTGGTGTCACTTCTAATAGTTCGTCATCTGCCATGTAAGCCATCATTTGCTCTAGAGTCATCTTGCGTGGTGGCGTTAAAATTACTGCCTGATCTGTACCAGAGGCTCTTACATTAGTAAGTTTTTTACCCTTAAGAACGTTAACCTCTAAATCATTATCTCTATTATGTTCCCCAACAATCATCCCCTTGTAAACTTTAGTCTTAGGTTCAACAAACATTGACCCCCGGCTTTGTAAATTGAAAAGTGCGAAGGCAACAGCCTCTCCTCTTTCAGTAGCAATTAAAACTCCATTCCTACGACCTTTAATCTCACCTTTAAAAGCATCATACTTTTCAAAAACTCTATTTAAAACACCAGTACCTTTTGTTTCAGTTAAAAATTGATTTTGGTAACCTATAAGACCCCTCGAAGGTGCTTTAAAAATCAATCTTGTTTTTCCTTTACCACCAGATTTCATTTCTTTTAGTTCTGATTTTCTCTGATTCATACTATCAATTACTGCACTTGAAAACTCATCATCAACATCGATAGTTACTTCTTCAAATGGCTCTAGTTTGGATCCATCAACATCTTTCTTATATAAGACCCTTGGGCGAGAGACATTTACCTCGTAACCTTCTCTTCTCATAGTTTCAATTAAAACACCTAACTGTAATTCCCCACGACCACCAATTTCAAAAGCATCTTTACTTTCATTTTCAGTGAACGTTACAGCAACATTTGTCTCAGCTTCAGCTAAAAGTCTTGATCTAATAAGCGTTGAGGTCACCTTTTTACCTTCAGTTCCCGCAAATTCAGAATCATTCACAGTGATAGTAATTGCCATCGAAGGAGGATCAATTGGAGTTGATAAAATTGCATTTTGAATATCGTTATTACATATTGTATCAGACACTGAAGCTTTATTTAATCCAGCTATACAAATAATATCACCAGCAAAAACTTCATCTATAGGAATTTTTTTAGTTCCTTGAAACCTCAATAATTTAGTAAGTCTTCCATTTTCTACTTTAATACTTTTAAGATTTAAGGCTTTTACGTTTTCATTAACTTTGACAGATCCTTGTATTACCTTACCAATTAGACACCTCCCTAAATAAGGATCAAAATCCAATAAAGATGCTAACATCGCAAAAGGTTTATTAACGTCAACATTTGGTTGTGGAACATATTTGATTATTAGATCTAAAAGTGGGTCTAAATTATCGCGAGAAGCATTTAAATCATTTACACACCAGCCATCTCTNCCAGATGAATANAAAATAGGAAAATCAAGNTGCTCTTCACTAGCTTCTAAAGCAACAAAAAGATCAAAAACTTCATCCACAACTTCGTTAATTCTGCTGTCTTGTTTATCAGCTTTATTTATAACAACTATTGGTCTTAAGTCCTGTTTTAGAGCTTTACCNAGAACAAACTTAGTTTGTGGCATCGGTCCTTCAGATGCATCAACCAATAGGATAACTCCATCTGCCATTCCTAAAACCCTCTCTACTTCACCACCAAAATCCGCATGTCCAGGAGTGTCAATTATATTAAGTGTATGTGATTTCCAATTTATTGAAGTAGGTTTCGCAAGAATAGTTATCCCTCTCTCTTTTTCTAAATCACCAGTATCCATTAATCTCTCTTCNACTGACTGATTATCTCTGAAAACACCNCTCTGCTTCATCATNGTATCAATTAATGTAGTTTTTCCATGGTCAACATGAGCTATAATAGCGATATTTCTTAAATTATTTTTCATTTAATTTTTTAAGGGTTTAAGTTTTAAAATAAATTTTTAAATATTTTGTTTTCAATACAGTTGAAAGGAAATATTATCAACTCTAAATATATATGATATTAATATAATTAAAGTTTTGACTGAATACATTTAAGGTTTTTATGAGATATGTAGCACCATTGTCTNCCGAAGAAGCAACGAANTATTTATTTTCAGAGAACGGNGTATCAAGAGTTCTTGCTGGAGGTACTGATGTACTTGTTCAAATGAAATCTGGAATAGTTGAACCCGATCTTATTGTTGATATAAAAAAAATCCCAGGAATACGTGAGATAATTAGACTAGATAAATTTTATAGAATAGGCGCTGGTGTGTCTGGATCNGAAGTTAAAGACAACGACGAACTTAATAAAATGGTACCAGGTGTTGTTGAAGCTTTGGATTTAATTGGNTCAACTCAAATTCAAGGGCGATGCACTATGGTTGGTAATTTATGTAATGCTTCACCNGCAGCAGANAGTGTTCCAGCGCTTGTAGCTGTAGATGCTGTTGTTAACATAGTTGGTCCTGATGGCAAAAGATCATGTAAAGTTGAAGAGATACCTATAGCTCCCGGTAAAACATCACTAAGAAGGGGTGAGTTTATAGTCTCAGTCGATATACCTATTAGGGAAAATTTTTCAGGTGATGCATATTTAAGATTTACACCAAGAACTGAAATGGATATTGCTGTTGTTTCTGCTGCTGTTGCTTTAACTATGACAAAGGAAGGCATTTGCGAAAGTGCAAAAGTTGTTTTGGGAGCAGTTGCTCCAACTGTNAAGATTGTTGATCAGGCTTCTAAGGTGTTNATTGGAACTAGACTGGACAAAACTTCAATTGATAAATTGTCACAACTATGCATAGATGCATGTAATCCTATTTCTGATAAAAGAGGAACNGTCGAATTTAGAACTGATGTTGCTGGTGTNTTAGCATCTAGAGCTGCAAAAATAGCATATAAAAGAGCTGGNTTTTAACATGACACAAGTGCATATAAAAACAAATATTAANGGCGATANCATGGAATTTCTNTGCGAGCCTGAAGAAACTCTTCTTGATNTTTTAAGGGATAAATTACAATTAACTGGNACTAAAGAAGGTTGTGGTACTGGNGATTGTGGAGCTTGNAGCATCACTTTAGATGGGAAACTAGTATGNTCATGCCTAGTATTAGGTGCAGAAGCAGANAATTCAAAGATNACAACAATTGAGGGGATGTCAGATGGAGAAACTTTACACCCACTTCAACAAAAATTTTTAGATCATGCCGCTTTGCAATGTGGAATTTGCACTCCAGGTATTTTAGTTGCTGCTAAAGCCCTTTTAGAAAAGAATAACAATCCATCTGAGAGTGAAGTTNGATATTGGCTTGCCGGAAATCTNTGTAGATGNACAGGTTATGATAAAATAATACGAGCTGTTATGGATGCAGCTAAAGAAATGAGAGGTTAGTTTAATGTCTCCATTAGACAATACNTATGAAAGAAAATTTAAAGTTATTGGTACTAAACCNCCTAGACCAGATGGGATTGAAAAAGTAACTGGTAGAGCTCAGTATGGTGCAGATCTATATGTCCCTAACATGCTTTACTCAAAAATTTTAAGGTCGCCACACCCTCATGCAAAAATACTATCTATAGACACTTCTGAAGCTGAAAAATTAGATGGTGTTAAAGCAGTTNTAACTTCTAAGGACTTCAAAAATTACTCCAATAATAAGCCAAATGATATACTTTTAAATTGTATAGCTCATGACAAAGTTTTGTATGATGGACATTGTATTGCTGCAGTNGCTGCTTTGACAAATAGTATTGCTAGAACTGCAATAAAGTTAATCAAAGTTGAATATGAGATTTTACCTCATGTAACTGATGTTGATGAAGCAATGAAATTAGATGCTCCANTTGTTAATAAAGGATATGTCCTTGAAAATGTACCTTCAGGTTATTCTGAAAATGTAACAAGTTATTATGAATTTGGTCATGGTAATCTCAAAGATGGTTTCAATAATGCTGATTTAATAATTGAAAGAACATTTAAAACTGAAGCAGCTCATCAAGGATATATTGAACCCCATGCATGTCTAGCTTCAATGACTTCTGACGGTAAAGCTGATCTTTGGTGNTGTACTCAAGGACACTANAATGTCAGAGCNNTATGTGCNGATATTATGGGTATGGAATCTTCCCAACTAAGGGTCACACCTTCAGAAATAGGTGGNGGTTTTGGGGGTAAAACATGTATTTTTATTGAACCGATTGCCTTAGCACTTTCTTTAAAAAGTGGAAAGCCNGTTAAACTTGTTATGAATAGAGATGAAGTTTTTAAAGCTACTGGCCCCACAGTTTCAACATCGATGGATGTAAAAATTGGAATGACTAGCAAAGGTATAATTACTGCAGCTGAAGCATCACTAAGGTATCAAGGAGGTGCATTCCCAAATGGTACTGTAGAGATGGGTGCTCAAAGCGCATTTGCGGCTTATGACTTGAAAGCCGTGATTACTAAGGGATGGAATGTTCTTACAAATAGACCTAAACAGGCTGCTTACAGAGCACCTGGCGCACCTCAAGCTATATATGCTGTCGAGAGTGTTATTGACGAGTTGTGCCAAAAACTCAATTTAGATCCATTGGATACTAGAATTAAAAATGCCGCAAAAAAAGGAACTTTGTCTTCATACGGACCTACTTTTGATGACATAGGTCTTTTAGCAACATTAGAGGCAGCAAAAAAACATCCGCATTATTCTGCTCCGCTTAAAGAAAATCAAGGAAGAGGTTTGTCATGTGGATTTTGGTTTAATTTTGGTGGTGATACATGTGTAACGCTTAATGTTAATTTTGATGGAACTATTGGTGTAACTGAAGGTAACCCTGATATTGGTGGATCTAGAGCATCTATTAGCCAAATGGCTGCTGAAGAACTAGGTGTTCCTTATGAAAAAGTAAGAACTATTATAGCTGATACAAATTCATTGGGCCACAATGAAGTGACTGATGGCAGTAGAGTTACTTTTGCTGTAGGATTGGCTACAATTAAAGCTGCTCGTGCAGCAATTAAAGAAATGTGTAAAAGGGTATCTTTAATTTGGGGCATTGATGAAGATGCCGTCAGATGGGAGAATGGTTCTGCTATTCCAGCTGGTCCTAATGCTGGAGAATTTGAACCTATGACTATAGAAGAGATTGCTGCAATGTCTTCTGAAACTGGCGGTCCAATTGCTGGTCACCATGAAGTCAATGCTGAAGGTGCTGGTGTTAGTTTTGGAGTGCATTTAGCTGACGTGGAAGTTGACAAAGAAACTGGTTCAACAAAGGTTATAAAATATACAGTTTTCCAAGATGCAGGTAAGGCCATACATCCATCCTATGTTGAAGGTCAAATGCAGGGCGGGGCTGTTCAGGGTATTGGTTGGGCTCTTAACGAGGAATATATCTACGGAGATGATGGTAGACTTCAAAACTCAGGTTTTTTAGATTATAGAATTCCTGTAGCATCTGATTTACCAATGATTGAAACTGTAATTCTTGAAATTCCTAATCCAGGACATCCTTATGGTGTTAGGGGTGTTGGTGAAACACCAATTGTACCACCTTTGGCAGCAATCAATAATGCAGTTTCCAGAGCAACAAGCATACGATTTTCAGAGTTACCTTTGTCTCCTCCAAAAGTGTTATCAGCCTTGAAACATAAGGTTAAAGATGATTAAGGTAAGGATCTGGGGATCTTTGCAAAAAGCCACCAATAATAATGAGCATGTCGAAGTTGAAGCTGAAAATTTCAAACAGTTATTAGATAACTTATGTCTTAAGTATCCAGAATTGAAGCCACAAATATCTAGAGGTGTTTCTGTAGCAATTGACGGTATAATTTATAAAAATTCATGGTTTACTCCCATTAAGCCTGAAAGTGAAGTTGTATTAATGCCTTATATGGTTGGAGGTTAAATTGTTAATTAATGTCATCAATAAAATAAAAAAATCAAACCATATTTATGGTGTATAAATAAGATTATATAAGTTTATTGATAAAATAAATTTTTAAATTACTCTTAAAGATACAACAACAAACTATCAATTAACTTAAAAGGTGATTACATGAAAGAAATTGACTTAGCATATTTTCCAATTATTGGAAGAGGCGAACAAATAAATATTATATGTGCAATACATGGTATCAAAGTTAATAATTTAATTTCTACACCTATGGGAGATGATTTTGATAAAGATAAACAAGCTCCATTTGGGACCGTTCCATGGATGAAAGACCACAGTAATGGTTTAGAATTAAATGATTCTTTAGCTATTATTCAGTATTTAGTATCGAAATATGAAGGACCATTAACCCCTAAAACTCACGAAGATGCAGCGCACGTAGCAATGTATTGGAGTTGGGTCCAAGATTACTACTCATATGTTTTGTCACCTTTGCATGATATTATTACTGATCATAGTGACCCTTTTTGGCGAAATCTAAGATTAACTGATACCCTTGCTGAAGGAGGAAAAGAAACTGGAATAGCAAATCTTACTACATTACATACAAAAAGAATCGCCTATTTAGAAAGACTTTTAGAACAATCTAATTCATCTCCATTCCTTACAGGTTCAAATTGTTCTTACGCTGACATTTTTTTGTATACAAGTGTACGTACAGTTCAAAAAACACCTGGTTTTGGGATTTTAAGAGACGCTTGCAATGGCGATCCTTTCTCTGATTGTCCAATCATTCTCAATGTTTGTGAGGAAGTGTCTAAGATTAACCATGTTATTAAAACTGTAGGATCTAAATTTACAGAATGTCCTATATAAAGTAATAAATTAATTACATAAAATGGCCTAAATACCATCTTATGTAATGATTATTTTTTATCCTTTTTGAATAAAAAAGTTTTTTCTCCTGTCATCATTTTTTGGATATCTTCCTTACTTAAGTGAGGCATGTCAGGAGGAACAGTCTCTACAGGTGGTATTCTTAATCTTCCCTTTGTGGCATCAACACCATCTTTTCTAACATATCTTTTTTCATCGCCTAATTGAGCAATAAAATCCCAATTCGGTGGATCACCAGGAACTGCTTTTATCATATGCCTTCTTTTTTGGCTTTTTATAATATCCTGATTTATTTTTTCCGGGTTCCAGTTTTGAAAACAAATGGACAGAAGTTCCTCTAAAATATCATTATAATCCTCTGTGAAGGCAAGATTTTTTAGCTCTTTTGGATCATTATCTAAATCAAAAAGTAAATGTGGATGACCATGTGTGTAAATTAACTTGAAACCACCCTTTCTTACCATTCTTGTTGGGACACAAGGACCTATGTGATAATAATCAGAAATTGCAAAACTATCACCAGTATTTTGGTTTCCATTTGCAAACTGAAGAAGACTTTTACCTGAAAGATTATCTGAAAAGTTTTGATTATCTTTTTGACCTATATCGATTATGGTTGGAAGGAGATCTACCAGAGATGTAACAACTTCGGACCTAATACCTTTCTGAAAACCCGGTATAGATGCTATCATAGGAACATGAGCTGACCACTCCCAAAAACATTGTTTAAACCACATACCTCTCTCACCAAGCATTTCTCCATGATCAGAAACAAAAAATAAAGCTGTATTATCTATTTGGTTAGTTTCTTTTAATAAATTTATAATTTTTCCAACTTTTTCATCTATATAAGAAATCATTCCATAATAGGCTTGCCTTGTCTTTCTAATATGCTCTTTTGTTATAGTATGACGATGCCTTCCATGAGCAAAGAAAAGTGACTTTGAAAAATAATCTAACTCTTCAAAGGGAATAGGAGGAACTTCAGGTGGGTTCATATCTTCATCATTATATAAATCCCAATATTTGTGAGACACATTAAAAGGGGTGTGGGGACTAGTAAAAGAAACTATACCAAAAAATGGATTTTGTTCTTTGTATCTAGACAGATCATAAATTTTTCTTAAACTTTGGAATTCGACTTCATCATCATAGTCTTCTTGCATTGTTCTTATACAAGGGCCTGCTTCTACTATGCCGTTTAGTGCAGTTCCTGAAGGCACATATGAAGGTCCTTCACTCCAATTACCAATCCAATCAAAATTTGCTGGATAAACATCTGTAGTAAGCCTTTCGTTAAATCCATGTAACTGATCAGGCCCTATAAAGTGCATTTTTCCTGATAGAAATGTCCAATACCCTAAGCTTCTCATGTAATGAGCCATCGTTGGAATAGAACTAGCAAGTTCTGTAGCATTATCATATGCAGAGATTTCAGGACATAGTAAGCCGCTTAACATAGATGCTCTACTTGGCACACAGACTGGATTATTACTATAAGCATTTTCAAAAACCACACCTTGATTAGCTAACTTGTCTAAATTAGGTGTTTTGCAAACTGGATTTCCATATAGGCCTAAAGCTTGAGCAGCTAATTGATCTGCCATTATAATTATAATGTTAGGTTTTTTTGTCATAGTTATCTCTTCAATTACATTTAAGGTTTAAACGTTCAAATAATGCTTTTGGAGCATCAGCTTGTTTCATTAATTTAACCATTTCTTCAAGTAAAAATTTTATGACTTCAGGGTCATCTATTGGAAACTTTTGTTCTTTATCAATAGATAGGTCAAATAGTTGAGATCCAATATCTTCAAATGTCATGCCTTGGACTTCCAATGGCTCATTATTTTCAGAAACCTTTGGTTTTACTTTTAGTAGTTGAAGTCCTTTTGAAAATTTAAAAGGGTTAGAAAGTGTCATTTCTGACAACTCTCTTATTGAAAAACGTGACGTCATTCTTGTTGGCATTAGAGTATATTCATGAAGTCCAGAAGCAGACATTTTTTTTGGGTACCTAAAATATGTATGTTTCCCGTCAGTAATATTACAAGCAGCACCAAAGTAACCATATATTAGAGCTTTACGAATTTGTTGATCACTTTGAAGAATATTTAAAAGAGATTTACCTGATACATCATTAGGAATGTTTAAATTAAACAAATCTAAAAAGGTTGGCATTATATCAATTGTTTGAGTTAGAGATTCAATTCTTGATCCTGATAACTTTGAATGGCCTGGATGGTATATCATAAGTGGAATATGAGATATTTCATTATATACAGGCATTCTATTTTTAGCCCACCAATCATGCTCCCCTAACAAAAAACCGTGATCTGTTGTCAAAATTAGAGCAGTATCTTCCCATAAGTTATTATTATCAAAATAATCTAATAATTTTCCAAAATACTCATCAACCATGCTCACAAGGGCAGCATAATTGGCCTTTAGTTCTGAAACTTCCTCTTTAGTTTCTTTCACTCTATCATAAATTGGCCAATCTAAAATTGGCCCATCATATTTGTTTGGATAAAGTTTTCTAAAACGATCCGGTGCATGAAATGGTTCATGAGGATCAAAACATTCAATTTGCAGAAACCAATTATCTTCATTTTTATTTTTATCTAAAAAATTTTCTGCAAGTGAAAAAACTTGAGGGGTACAAAAATCTTCCTCTTTATTCATATATTCTCTGTTGATCATATAATTTTTTCTATGATGCTGAGTTTTATGATATTTAGTTTTTAAGAGATCTAAATCAGGATTAACTTCTGCCTTCCATCTATCAATTGCTTGCCCCCTAACTAACTCCCAAGAGGAATATCTTTGATGGTATGTTGCCCCACCATCAGCAAAATAATGATGGTGGTCAGTAATTATGTGAGAATAAACACCATTATTTTTCATGATCTCAGGAAAAGAATCATCAAAAGGTTCTAGTGGGCCCCAACTTCTATGTAAAAAATTTATTCTTCCTGTATGGAGGTCTCTTCTTGCCGGAATACAAGGAAGGCTTCCGACATAGTGATTGTCAAATGTTATACATTTTTCCTGAAATCTTTTAAAGTTAGGTGTCTTAATATTTGTTTTATCTGAATATACCTCCAAGGCATTTCTATTAAGGGAATCTAATAAAACAAAAACTGCCTTCACACTATCTGCCTTTTTGAATTCCTAACAAAATAATGGAAAAAAATTAATACTATAAGTAAAGCAAATCCAATTAAATCTGTTGTAAAAGATACGCTTAATAAACAAAATGTTATAACTATATAACCTAATCTTTCTATTAAAAGTAATTTTGAGATCAACCATCCTTGGATAAATATTGATAAACATAACGAACCAAAAATAGCAGAAAATGCGGCCCAAAGAATCATCTGTATCGATGCATCTATCCCTATCAAAACAGGATTAAATGCGAAAAAATATGGTATAATAAAAGCTGCTATTCCAAATTGACATGAAACTAAAGCAATCCGAAAAGGATTAGCGTTTGCAAGTCCTGAAGCTGCGTAAGCTGCTAAAGCTACTGGTGGTGTAATTGATGATAACATAGCAGAATAAAAAACAAATAAATGAGCTGCTAGCTGATTGATTCCCAGTTGTTCTAATGCTGGCGCAGCAAGTGTTGCCACTAAAATATATGCTGCTGCTGTTGGCAAACCCATTCCAAGTATTAATGAAGCTATCATTGTTAATAACAATGCCAAAAATATGTTACCACCTGATAATGATATAACCAGAGATGAGAATTTCAATCCAAGGCCAGTTAAAGTAATAATTCCAATAATAATTCCAGCACAAGCACAAGCCGTTGCTACTGGGATAACTGCTTCCACTCCATTTTCAATTGTACGAATAATCTTTCTAGGAGTAAGCCAGGTTGCTCTTCTTAAATAACTTAATGCAACCGCCATCATAAGAGACCAAATTGAAGCATACATTACAGAATATCCATCAAACATCATGTAAATGAATACTGGTAAGGATAAAAGTAAATGACCTCCTTGTCTCAAAGTTTCCCATATTGAAGGGATATCTTTTGTATCAATAATTGGAATATTTCTTTTTATTGCTTCAATATGAACTACTGAAAAAAGAACTATGTAATATAAAATTGCTGGTAAAAGAGCTGCTCTTGCAATCTCATAATAGGAAATTCCAGTCATATCTGACATTAGAAATGCTGCAGCACCCATTACAGGTGGCATTAATTGGCCTCCAGTAGATGCAACTGCTTCAATTGCACCAGCTGTTTCAGGTCTATAACCTGTCCTTTTCATTAAAGGGATTGAAATAGTTCCAGTTGTTAAGACATTGGCGACTGCAGTCCCAGATATCATTCCCATTAAACTTGAGCCAACAACTGCCGCCTTTGCAGGCCCACCTCTTGATTTGCCAGTTAAAGAGTTTGCAATGTCCATTAAAACTTTTCCAGCCCCAGAATTCTCTAAAACTGCTCCGAACAACACGATTAAAATTACAAATGTTGCAGTTACACCTAAAGGGGTTCCAAAAATTCCACTCCCACCCAAATACAAATGTGACATTACTCTATGTAAACTATATCCTCTGTGACCTGCTTCACCTGGAAAATAATTGCCTAATAAAGCATATAATAAAAAGATTATTGCAAGTATTGAAATTGACCATCCTATTGTTCTCCTTGTTGCATCAAGAAGAAAAAATGTTGCAGCTAGACCTAAATAAAATTCATAATTTGTTAATTCACCATAACGATCATTTATCGCATCAAAAAAAATTATTTGGTAAAACATTACTAATAAACTTATCAATGAAGCCATGATAAAAAAATACGTTTTAAAAGATTTAAATAGGTCTTTAAATGATAAGTTTTGAAGAGGAAATAAATAGACTAGAAATAGTATTATCCCAATATGAAATGATCTCTGAATCATATCTGGGAAAACTCCAAAGAATGCAGTATAAATACTAAATAAAGAAAGAATTGAAGCTGCAGTTATTCTGATTATCCAAATTGGNGGGCANGCTTTAATTTTATCAATTACATTTATCATTTTTACTCAATTATTTTTTTCTTGGATTNTGCGGTTCTACTGTCTCAACAAATGGGTACCGCCTCCTTGCTTTAGTCGCAGTAGTACTTGGGTCTANTGCTCCTCTAACATAAGCTTTTTTGGCATCTACAAAAGGTTGGTGGTCCCAACCAGTCCATTTACCTTTCAGCAATGTATCTTGNACAAAAAGACGCCTCTTTTGAGATCTTATAACCTTATTTTCTAGTTCGTCATAATTCCATCTTTTATCTATTTGAGCTTTCATTTCATTTGCTAACTTAGAATAAGAAGGATCTGTTGCTATATTTTTCGTTTCATCAGGATCTGAATTTAAATCAAACATCATAGGTGGGTCTGTCCTGCAGTGAATATATTTAATACCATCTCTTATAAAAATAAGTGCAGGGGCATAAACACCTTCTCCAGTGAACTCTAACATTAATTCATTTGGAATATTTGTATTTTCACCTCTCATGAAATTAACTAATGACTTTCCATCTAAATTATCTGAAAATTCATATTTTTTACCTTCATTAGCCAAGTCTACAAAAGTAGGCAGTAAATCAACCAAAGAGGTGTAATGACTTTCTACCTTACCCTTAACCATATTAGGTCCTGAGGCAATAATTGGGACCCTTACTGACCATTCAAAGGGAAGAAATTTAAACCATGTTCCTCTCTCACCAAGCATTTCNCCATGATCAGCAACCACAAAAATGTATGTATTTTCGTAAAAATCACATTCTTTAAGAGTATTAACTATTCTTCCTATAAGACTGTCAAAATAAGATACCATACCAAGATATGCATGCCTTGAATTTCTCAAATCCTCTTCTGTTACATTATGCTCATCTTCCCTAATTGTTAATGCATAACGTTGAGACCATGGATCTCTTGATGATACAGGAGACCAAGGTATTTTAGGCATACTAATATCATNATGATTATAAAGATCCCAATATTTTTGTGTAGTCACAAAAGGATTNTGGGGATGAGTAAAAGAAGCCATAAGCATAAAAGGATCTCTGTTCTTATCCCTTGCAAAATCATAAATTTTTTGGACTGCCTGATAGCAAACATCCTCATCATAATCTATCTGCAAGCTTCTTTTACATAAACCAGCCTCTACGATAGATCTAAGACTCATTCTCGAAGGAGCATACGGCTCATCTTGTTGACTCCAGTCAGCTGTCCATCCAAAATCAGAGGGATATATATCAGTTGTTAGCCTTTCTTCAAAACCATGTAATTGGTCAGCACCAACAAAATGCATTTTNCCAGANAAGCAAGTTTTGTAACCCAAATCTCTNAGATAATGTGCAAAAGTAGGAACTGAAGAAAGAAACTCTCCAGCATTATCGTAGCATCCTACCTCAGATGATAGTTGACCAGANATCATNGATGCTCTTGAAGGACCACAAACTGGGTTGTTACAATAAGAGTTTAAAAAAGTAATACCTTGATCAGCTAAAGATGAAATGTTTGGAACTATAGCCATGTTATTTCCATACATTGGTAACACTTGTGATGTAAGTTGATCAGCTTGAATAAGCACAATATTTGGTCTGCTATCCATTCAAAAATTCCTATAAGTTTTGTAGATTATTCATATGGGGAAAATATCCCCATATGAATTAAATGTTTAGTTTGAAGTTCTTTTTACAAAATCTTCAATTCCTGGAACGCCTATTTCTCTATAATATTTTAGTGCGCCAGGATGCAGTGGAGCTCCAAATCCGTTCAATACAGTAGATTTGTTTACTTTTCCAAAAGCAGGATGAACTGATTTAAGTTTATCAAGGTTTTCAAAAATTGCTTTTGTCATTGAGTAGACCATATCCTCAGGAACATCTTTTGAAATTACCATACCATTTGCAAGGCTAAATGAAGGTGTGTCATTATCAATTCCTTTGTATGTTCCACCTGGAATAGATAATCTTGCATATGGAGGGTATTTAGCCTGATGCTTTTCAAAAAATGCATCTGGAATTGGAATAAGCTTTACTTTTCTGGAAGCGATTAGTTTTTTAACTGGTGGTAAAGGAAAACTTCCATTCCAAAGTGCTGCATCTAAATTACCATCTGCCAAACCATTTGCCATTGCACCAAGCTTAATTCTAAAAGCTTTAAAATCTGCACCTTCTTTTAAGCCAAGTGTTTCCATCATTGCATCAGCATCAAGCATTGAAACCCCACCTGGTTGACCCATACCTACTCTTTTACCCTTTAAATCCTCCATTGAATTAATACCACTATCTTCAAGAGTAATAATATGCATTGCAACAGGTGCTATGCCCATCCAGCTGAGAATTTTTCCTTTTTCGGTTCCTTCATAAGGCCCTTCAGCTGCATAAGCTTGATAGGATGATAATGTTGTGGCCATTGATATTTCTAACTCTTTGTTCTGTAAAAGTTTAATATTTGCTACATATCCTTTAGTTTCCTCAGCAGTTAATGAAACACCAGGTACATTATTATTTATTACATCAGCAATTCCAGCTGACCATGTGTAGGCAGTACATCCAATAGGACAAGAACCTATAGAAAGTTTAGTATCAGCATTAGCTAAAGATATTGAAAAGATCATTCCAATAAACGTCGCTGAAACTATAATTAGTTGTTTAATTTTTGACATTTTATTCTCCCAATAAAATTAAAAAAGTATTGAACAAACAAGAAAATCTAATGCAGAAATTAATCATGCTATTACCTTTTTGTTTGCTATGTTTTCCTCTACCAAGAGTGAAGAATGATAGAGTTCTTCAAAATTAAAATTTGGTGTAAAAATTGTTTTCAAAAGAGGCATAAAACATGTGGCCTGTATGATGTAAACATTACCTAATTTTAATTTTGAAAGAGCTGAAATTCCATCTGTTCCAAGGCTCCTAAGAGTATCTTTAATACCAGATGAATAATGAGTTGATTTGGATAGCAATCCTGCAAGTATAATTATTTGAGGATCAATTATTTGATTTATTTTTGTTAAATTTAATGCAAGAGTTTCACCCGCACTATAAAAAAGTTTATTGATTTTTTCTGAAACCATATGTCCTTCTTTATTGCTAAGTATTTTATTAAGTAATTTTGCATAAACAGGTACAAGCTCAGGCTTATATTTTTTATCTTCAATCATTCCAGCCTCAACTAAAATTGACCAACCAGATGCAACGCAATTAAGACAATCATTTCTCCCACAAGAACAAATTAATTCGGTTTTATGTGCGTTAAAATGACCTACCCTTCCAGATTTTGAATATGCACCATCAACAACTTCATTATTTATTATTAAAGAAGCCCCAAGCACTGTTGAAGAGTGTAAAAGCAAAATATTATTTAATTTTTTTGCACATCCAATCGATGTTTCAGATAAAATTAAAGCATTAGGTATTTTTTCAATAAAAGTTGGCAATAGAAGTTGATCTTCAACAGTTTTTTTGATGTCGAATGGCTTCCATCCCAAATAGCCAGCACCTAAAATTTTCTTTTTTGAAACATCTAAATCTGCAGCAACTGAAATACCAACACCTAAAATTCTTGAATATTCTATGTGCTTAAATTTTATTAATTCTTTTATTTTTTGTATAAGAATTGATAATGCTTTCATACCATCAGAAATATCTTCTAATTCAATGTTTTGTGATTCTATTATTTCTCCATTAGCTCCAACGATACCAATTTCAGTTTTAAAAGCGGATAAAACTATCCCAACACCAAAGACAGAATTTTTATTTATAGTTAAGTTTATTTGATTTGGACCCGGAATATTATCATTTTTTATAAATCCATTCTCGAGTACCAATCCTGCATTTATAAGATCCCCAGAAATGCGTGTCATAGCCATCGAAGAAATTCCAAGTTTTTTTGCTAATGATTTTCTTGAGCAATTACCATCATATAATAGATTTCGGAGAGCCATCATTCTATGAACTTTTCTTAAACTTGACGGGGTTCCAGAAATGCTTGCATTAATAACCATAGTTTATGAATACAAAAAAGAAACAAAGAGTCAATTTGTTTATTTACAAGAAGTCTAAATTATTATTTTACATTAATCCTTCAAAAATTAATCTGGCTCCCATCAGTAAAAATGCAATAAGAACACAATACCTAAAAACCTTTTGTGAAATATAACCTCGTAATATTTCTCCAACTCTAAATCCAATCAAAACAAAAATTAAAGCAACAAATGATTGGATCACTACTAAATAATTTAAAACTCCAGCAAAATATAAACCTAAACCAAGTGGAGCACCGCCTACCATAAAGAGAAAACCNGTAATACTNATAAACTGATCTTTGGTGTATTCCCTAGCTATCAAATACATTGCAACAGGTGGAGACCAAATTGAACTTAANCCACCCAAAACTCCTGATATAATCCCCATTAAAACNTGCCAAATTTTACTTGGCCCTATTGTAATCTTGACTCCAAATAATTGGTTTATTGAAAAAATAATCATAGCAAAACCTATTGCCACAGTTAAGACTTCTGTTGGATAGCTTTTGATAAAAAATGATGTAAGAAAAATACTAATTATAATTAATAATGCAAAATATTTAAAATCATTCATTGTCTTTCGTGGATTTGGAGCTCTTACAAATTGTGCTATGTTTGTAAATATTATCGGTGCAACCATAATTGATATTGCATGGATTGGCTCAATAACAAGTGTTAAAAGCCCCATTGCAGAGGATGGAAGACCTAAGCCTAGAAAACCCTTTATCAAACCNGATATAAAAAAGGTAAATATTAAGAATATAACAATATAGATATTAAGATTTGAAATAAATTCGTATAAAAGTGCTGATTCCAAAATTTTCTTATGAATGAGATGTTTGTTTTTTAATCATTNAAAACATACATTAAGCACAAAATAATAAACATCTTTTTTTTATAAAATTAATGTCTATATCAATTAGGTAATAAAATTGGAATTATAAATGTCTATTAGACCTGTAAAATTTTCTAGATTAGCTCAACCCACCATGGAAGGTGCTGGTGTTAATCTCCATCGTGTCTTTGGTTTTGGTGATACGAAACCTTTTGATCCTTTTCTAATGATGGATGATTTTAGGAATGATGAACCCGATAGATATCTAAAGGGATTTCCTTGGCACCCACATAGAGGCATAGAAACAATTACTTATGTTTTAAGTGGTACAGTTGAGCATGCTGATAGCTTGGGTAATAATGGNTTGTTAAGCGATGGTGACATTCAGTGGATGACAGCTGGATCAGGCATTATTCATCAAGAAATGCCAAAGGGTAACAGTAGTGGTCAGATGCACGGTTTCCAATTATGGGCAAATCTGCCATCAAGCCAAAAAATGATTGCTCCTAGGTATCAGGATATTAAATCAAAAGATATAAGATCAATAGTTGANGATGACGGAACTACAATTAAAGTCATAGCTGGAAATTATAGAGGATATAAAGGCCCAGTTGACGGTATTGCTGCAGAACCAGAATATCTTGATATTTAT
The DNA here is from genome assembly GCA_002684695.1 of SAR116 cluster bacterium. Lineage (GTDB taxonomy): Bacteria > Pseudomonadota > Alphaproteobacteria > Puniceispirillales. The sequence goes on from NYVQ01000049.1 coordinate 28,798, forward strand.
ATTCCCCCATTAAAATATAAAAAATTCCCATTTGATACAAGAAGGCAAGGCTTTGCATATATTTTTGAAGGTAATGGAAACTTTCATAATGCTTCTAATCCTATAGGTGTAAAAGTTGAAAAAGAATTCAATGGCCAAGAAATTGAGTTTAGAGATTTAACAGGTAATAGAACTTTAGTGGTTTTTGATAGCGGGGACGAAGTAGCTGTCCAAGCTGGTGAAAATGGAGTTAGGTTTCTCTTGATTTCTGGAACTCCAATTAAGGAACCTGTTGCGTGGCATGGACCAATAGTCATGAACACTCATGAAGAACTTCAGGAGGCTTTTACCCAATTAAATAATGGAACATTTATTAAATAGCATAATTTTTTTGAATAAACTAAAATAGGATAATAAAGTTTAATTCATCCTAAAATAGGTTTTATATTATGTACGTTTGGATATGGGTAACTATAGCAGCTGCGTTATCCCAAAGCTTAAGAACTGCCCAACAAAAAAATCTTCAACCAGTATTAGGTAATCTAGGAGCAAGTTTTGTAAGGTTTAGTTATGCAATACCTTTTGCTTGGGCATGGATAATTGCTTATTCATTTATATTTGATGTCTCTATTCCAATTTTAAATTTAAAGTTTTTTTTCTGGGTTACTATCGCTGGTATTACTCAAATTATATTTACCGTTTTATTAATAACACTTTTTTCTCACAGATCTTTCGCGGCAGGAACAGCTTTTTCAAAAACAGAAGTCCTGCAAGCAGCAATATTTGAGGCCATTATCCTTGGTCATATAGTAAACCCCAAGCTAGGCTTTGCAATATTATTGGGTGTGATTGCCGTTTTTCTTCTTTCTTTGCAAAAAAGCAAATTAACTCTCTATAATCTTTATAAATCACTGTTAACAAAACAAGCCGCATTAGGGATTGGAAGTGGAGCTTTTTTGGGGTTCTGTACCGTTGCTTTTCGAGCTGCAACCGATTCGCTTGAAAATGACAATCTAATAATAAATGCAAGTATTACTGGAGGTATTTCTGTATTAATACAAACACTCATTATGGGGGTCTGGATGTTAAAATACGCTAGGGAGGAACTTATTTTAACATTTATTCATTGGAGGGGATCTTCTTTAGTGGGCTTGTTTGGAGCGATCACAACTGCATGTTGGTTTTATGCATTTTCTGCCAATGCAGTAGCTCCAGTAAGGGCTTTAGGGCAAATCGAATTAGTAATTGCGGTATTAATTTCAATTTTCTTTTTCAGAGAAAGGCCATCATTCAAAGAATTGTTTGCTATATTCTTATTAATTACATCAATAGTTTTAGTTATTATATTTAACTAAAATAAATTTTTGTATTGTTAAATTTGTAATATCAAATTTTTTTTTTTTTGATTTTAATTTTTTTTTATTTGCCTATTGCTATAAGTTCATTAAATAAAATTATTATTTAAATTTCTTTAGGGAGAAAATTATGTTTTTAAAATATGCTATTAGCGTATTTTCAGCATTGGTAATTTCTATTACTGGATTTGTTGGAACTGCGTTAGCTAAAGTTGAAGGCGATACTATTACTTTAGGATCTGCACTTTCACTTACTGGTAAATACGCTACTAACGGTTTACATACTCAAAGAGGCTATGATTTTGCTGTTGACAGAATTAACTCAACTGGAGGTGTTAAAGTTGGTGGAAAATCATACAAATTAACAGTAAAATACTACGATGATGAATCAACTCCTGCTAGAGGGGCACAGTTAGCTGAAAGACTTATTCAACAGGATGGTGTTGACTATATGCTTGGTCCATACAGTTCAGGAATGACTAAAGCAATTGCACCAGTTTCAGAAAAATTTGGTGTGCCGATGATTGAAGCTGAAGGTGCTTCAAGATCATTATTTACTCAGGGCTATAAGTATCTATTCGCTGTACTCTCAACAACTGACCTCTATCTTCCAGGTGCTGTTCATTTTGCAGCCGACCAAAAGAAAAGCATTGGCAAGTCACCTAGTGACACTAAGGTTGCTATGGCATTTGAAGGTGATCCATTTTCAATGGATATTAGAGCTGGTTTAGTAGAGTTAATCAAAGATTATGATATGAAATTAATAATTGATGATCAGTTACCTGCAGATTTATCAGATATGTCTACTACTTTAACAAAGGTAAAAGCACTTAAACCAGATATTTTAATCGTATCAGGTCACTCAAAAGGTGCTGCTACTGCTGCAAGACAAATTGATGAAATGAAAATTAATGTTCCAATTATTGCATTAACTCACTGTGAAGCAGCAAAAGTACATGAAAAATTTCCAAATGCATCAACTGGTTTTCTATGCCCAACACAATGGACACCAAACATTGATAAAAAAGATGCTATGTTTGGAAATGCTGCAAAATGGAATGCTGACTTCATAAAAGCTCATCCAAGTTACAGCTCTGTTCCTTATCAATCTGCACAAGCTTCAGCTGCAGTTTATGTATGGAAAGAAGCATTTGAAGCTGCAAATAGCTTTGACAAAGATGCAGTAAGAGATGCGATTGCAGGCGTTGAAATGGAAACATTTTATGGTGATGTCAAATTTGGGCCAGATGGTAATAATATTGCTAAGCCAATGTTCTTAAGACAAATTGGNGCAGATGGATCTTANAATCTTGTTCAAAGTTTTTCTGANTTAGNNTATCCNAGAAACGTNANNTACTAAATNAANATTANANCAANAAAGGGAGCAAATTNNCTTCCTTTNTTGTTTTTTATTGGGAGAANNNAANTGNTAGATAACCTCCAANTNCTNTTTGTNTGGGCNCCNATNATTAACNTNCAAGTTATNNTAGANGGNATNTTTGTNGGTGCTGTNTTTGCTNTAAGTGCTTANGGTTTNGCNCTTGTTTGGGGNGTNATGAATATNAAAAATCTTGCNCAAGGTGACTTTGTTATTATGGGNGGNTANCTANCTTTATCNCTNCANNANTTAGGNATNCCTCTNCCNNTNATANTNNTTATTGTTNCNGGAATAATGTTTNTTTTTGGTTGGGGCATTTATATCCTCATTATCAGAAGAATAATTAATCAAGATATGTTTGTATCCTTGTTAGCAACTTTTGGTTTATCACTTCTTCTTCAACAAGTTTTAAACTTGTTTTATGGCCCGGAAGTTCAAACAATTGATATGCAAATGGGTAGTCATGACGCTTTTGATTACATGGTTTCTATTCCATATTCAAAAGTATTATCACTAGTTTTAGCCGCAATAATTACAGTTTGTGTTGTAATATTCATGAAAAGATCAAGGATGGGCCAAGCTATTAGAGCAACAGCTCAAGACCCAAGAGCTGCAAGAGTTTTAGGCATAGATACTGACAGGGTATATGCTTTTACATTTGCATTTAATGCGGCTTTATGTGGTGCTGCTGGTGTTCTTGTTTCAATAATTTGGGTTATTCAACCTTTCTATGGCATCACATACTCAGTAAGGTCATTTGCAATCGTTACCGCGGCTGGCTTGGGAAATCTTCCAGGTGTTATAAGTGCCGCATTTGGTATTGGTTTATTTGAAAAGTATACTGGAATGATACTTGGAACAGCATATGAGGTAGCGGCACCCGTTGCTATACTCTTAATAGTTTTAATAATTAGACAAATTAATATGAAAAGAAATAGGCAGCCAGTTCGATGATAGGCAGAAGAGAATTAATAACTTATATAGGTCTTGGATTGTTTGGTATTTTGGGACCTTACTTTTTCCCAAATTACACTTTGTCAATTGCATATTTGTGGATGATGGTTTTGATGGCATCAACATGGGATATTCTTGGTGGACAAATGGGATACAATTCTCTTGGTAACATAACATTTTTTGGTGTTGGAATGTATGTATCTGCAATTATACAAATTGCAATTTTTTATGAGCCTGGTGTTGCCGCATATACATCTGCAATGGGAGCAATCAAACCTGAATTCACTGCAAGCCAATACTATTGGGGTATTTTTCTGGGTACCTTGGGTGGAGCGCTTGCTGCACTTGCATTGTGTATGATATTTAGTAGTTTCATGTTTGGCTTAAGGGGACCTTATTTTGCTATTGGCTCTTTAGGTCTTGCAATTGCTGCAGCAGAAATTACCATTACCATCGATTATGTTGGTGGTGCGTCAGGAATTTCAATGCCTCTATTTCCAGGTGATATTGAAATGAGATCTGTGTTTTTCTATGTACTTTGTTTTGGTCTTACTATAATAGCACATTTTGTAATAAGATGGATGCTGTCTACCCAATATGGCTTGGCAATAAACGCTATACGTGATGATGAAGATAAAGCAGAAGCAATGGGAATTCCAACCCTAAGGTATAAACAAATTGGTTGGGGTGTAACTGCTATTTTTATGGGAGCTATAGGAGGTATTGCTGGAAATCTATCAGGCTTCATTGATAAAGAAGTAGCCTATCCAATACCAACATTTGGTATTTTTATGGTCGCATGTGTTCTCTTAGGTGGTAAGGGTACATTATGGGGGCCTGTTCTTGGTGCAATAATCTTTCATGTAGTCAAAGAAACAACTTGGACTTATCTTCTTGGATGGCAATGGGTAACACTTGGTCTTATTTTAATAGTTAACATTGTATACTTCCAACAAGGTATTATGGGTTGGCTTCAAACAAAATATCCAGAGATGTTTGGTATTATTGTCGATAAGTCATCTAACGAAGAA
>NYVQ01000050.1 GCA_002684695.1 SAR116 cluster bacterium
AAAAATAATTTAAAATTTTATTTTAACTAAAAAATATAGATTTCTAAAATTTAAAATTAAGGATTTTTTATGAGTTGGATAATTGGCGTAGATGTTGGAGGAACTTTTACAGATTTTTGTGCAAGGAACAATAATACTGGGGAAACTATTATTCACAAAAGACCCTCAACACCAAATGATCCAGCAATTGCAATTTTAAAAGGAATCAATGAGCTTACAGAAAAATTTTCTGACAAAAAACAAAAGATTCTAAGATTAGCTCATGGAACAACTGTAGCAACAAATTCGCTTTTGCAAAGAAAGGGCGGAAAACTTGCTTTAATAACAACAAAAGGGTTCAGAGATTTACTTGAAATTGGGCGACAAGTGAGACCAAGTGTATATGATCTTCAAATAGATTCACCTCCTCCTCTTATTGAAAGAAGTCATAGATTTGAAATCAATGAAAGAATTGATTTCAATGGCAATATTATTAAACAAATATCAAAAAAAGATTTATTTAGTTTAGAATTACAAATCAAGAAGTTAAAAAAAATTGATGGACTTGCAATTTGCTTACTCTTTGCATTTCTAAATCCAGTCAATGAACTAAAAATAAAAAAAATACTTTCTAAAAAGTTTCCTAATTTACCTATTTCTCTGTCAAGCGAAGTTCAACCTGAATTTCGTGAGTACGAGAGGTTTTCAACAACCACCATTAATGCTTACCTTCAACCAGAAGTAGGTAAGTATATGAATAATCTAAAGGAAGGTATTTTTAAGATTGATCCATCTATTGAAGTAAATATATTTCAATCAAGTGGAGGTCTTACAACAGTATCAAATGCATCAAATTTTCCTGTGAGAATGGCTCTTTCTGGACCTGCAGCCGGAGTGGTTGGAGCCTCAGAGACAACTCGAAAATCAAAATTTAAGGATATAATTACATTGGACATGGGAGGAACCAGTACAGATGTTTGCCTTATACAAAATGGCAAAGCAGAGCTATCAAACTTAAGAGATATTTCTGGATTTAGAATAAGACTTCCTATGATAGATATAAATACTGTTGGTGCAGGTGGTGGTTCAATTGCATATGTTGAAAATGATGGACTACTTAAGGTTGGTCCAATAAGCGCTGGAGCAGTACCAGGACCCGCTTGCTACAATTTGGGAGGCTTAAGACCAACTGTATCAGATGCAAACTTAATTTTAGGTAGGTTACCTGAAACATTAGTTGGTGGCGGCATGACATTAAATAAAAAAAATGCTGTTAACTCCATTAAAACCATTTCAAAAAAATTAAAACTCACTATTGAAGAAGCTGCTTTAGGTATAATTGGTATTGTAAATTCAAATATGACAAGAGCTATTAGAGGCGTATCAGTAGAAAGAGGTCATGACCCAAGGCTTTTTTCANTAATGCCTTTTGGNGGTGCNNGCGGCCTCCATGCNGTGGATATTGCAAGAGNGCTCTCNATAAAAAATATTTTAGTTCCAAGGTCTCCAGGTATTCTATGTGCTGAAGGATTGCTTCTCTCAAATTTGCAAGAGACATTTGTNAAAACNTGCAGAACATCATTGGAAGAAAATTTTAATATTGTTGAGAGATCTCTCAAAGAAATAAAAGAAAGAGCAATTAAATGGTTTAAAAATGAAGGTAAAAGCGATGGGAAAAGATCTTTATTATTATTTCTAGATATGCGTTATGTTGGTCAAAATTATGANCTATCAATAAATCTTGGTGATATNTTAAATAAAAAAATTAATCTNAAAAAGTCTGATTTAAAAAGTCTCTTTTTTGAAAATCATAAAAAAAACTATGGTCATTTTGATCCTTATGCTGAGATTGAAGTTGTNAATTTAAGACTTAGAGCAATTTCAGAATTAAAATCAAANCAACCAAAATTGAAAACTTTAAANGATAAACCAAAATTCAATTCTATAGTTGATGTTTGGTTTGATAATAAAAAACCGCGCAAAACAAAAGTATTTGANAGATCAACTCTTNCTCCAGATTTTACAATTAATGAACCTTCTATAATAGTTCAAGAGGATGCTACAACATTAATACCNCCTGATTGTACTCTTATTGTTGATAATAAACTTAATTTAATCATAGAGACTTAAAATGAGTAAAAAAATTGATATAATTTCACTTGAAATCACTTGGAATAGTTTAAAATCGATTGCAGACGAATGCTATATTACATTGATGAAAAGTGCTTTTTCAACAAACATCAAGGAAAGGCACGATCACTCAACTGCTATTACAAACTCCAATGGTAAATTAATCGCACAAGCAGAAAATGCACTTCCAGCACATCTAGCTTCCATGGGAGGTTTAATTCAACATGTTCTAGATGAGTACGGTAAAAACATATTCGAAGGTGATATTTTTATTGCAAACGATCCTCATGTAGCTGGAGGAACACATCTACCCGATATTAATATGGCAATGCCAATATTTAGCAAAGGTAAGTTAATGGGTTTTGTTGCTAATATTGTTCACCATGCAGATGTTGGGGGCGCAGCTGTTGGATCTATGTCTGGTGGACTAAATGAAATATTTAAAGAAGGGTTAAGAATACCTCTTGTTAGACTGTATAGTAAAGGAAAAATTGTTAAGGATGTTTTTAGGCTATTATTACTTAACATGAGGCTTTCTGATGAAAGAAAAGGAGATCTTAACGCACAAATCTCAGCTTGTAGGTTAGGCGTTCAAAGAGTAAGAGAGCTTATTTCTAAACATGATGAAGTGTATTTAAATCTTACATTTGAAGAGATTTTGAAAAGATCAAAATTAAGAATGCAAGCTGCTATTTCTAAAATTCCTGATGGTAATTATTCATTTACAGACTACATGGATGATGATGGTTTAAATACTAAAGATATAAAAATTTCTGTAACTATAAAGAAAAAGGGTAAAAAAATTCTTTTTGACTTCTCAGAAACTGATGATCAAGTAGAGGGGAACTTTAACTTAACTTTTAATGCAACGCAATCATCTGTTTGCTACTCACTAAAAGCACTTCTTGATCCAGATTTACCAAATAACAGTGGTATCTTTGATGCNATAGANATTAAAATTCCAAANGGTTCTCTTTTAAACTGTCTGAGTCCCGCAAGCGTNGCNTTGAGNTTGAATACTTGTCAAAGAGTAGTAGATGTTGTTCTAGGCGCTTTTATTAACGTATTACCTGAAAAAATTACTGGAGCTGCAAATGGAGCTAATACTAGCGCCGTTTTNGCTGGAATTAACCCAAATAATGGNAAAAGATATGTCTATCTAGAAACATTAGGTGGTGGCATGGGTGGACGTTATTCAAAAGACGGCAAGGACGGAGTTCAAGTGCATCTAACCAACACTTCAAATCTACCTGTAGAGGCAATTGAAATGGAATATCCTTTGAGAGTTGAAGAGTATTCGTTTGTTGAAAATTCAGGTGGTGCTGGNAAATATAGAGGNGGCTTAGGTATTAGAAGAATAATTAGACCCATCTCTCACAAATGTGAATTTACTGGCGTTGGTGAAAGGTTTAAACATTCTCCATGGGGTGTATTTGGAGGAAANTCAGGGAAACCTGGAAAATTCTATCTTGANCATAAAAANGGNAANATTACAAAGCTTCCATCAAAGTCTTCAAGTATATACACAAATGAAAATCANGCTATTATAATGGAAACACCTGGAGCTGGTGGATACGGCAACCCTAAAAAAAGATCAAAAGAAAATATATTAAAAGATAAAGTTTCTGGAAAATTTTCAAANTCATTTATAAAAAAATATTATTGACTTAATAATTTATTTTCATTCTAGTATTTATAAAAATCAAATTTAATCAGGAGGANTTAATGTTTAAAAAAGCATTATTTTTGCTNACTTCCATNACTACATTATTTTGCNTTNCTTTTTTANGTAATGCNGCTGATGTAAAGTGGGATATGGCTAATGAATATCAAGAAAGCTCTATTCATGGTGAAGGACAAAAAGTTTTTTCATCTGTATTGGCTGATAAGTCTGGAGGATCAATTGTAATTACTAACCATTTTGGTGGATCAATTGGATACAAATCAAAAGAACATTTTGATGCTGTAGGTGACGGAGCTTTACCAATTGCAAATACTAGTATGGGACAGGTTGCAGGTATTGAGCCTATTTTTCTTTTATCTTCACTCCCATTTTTAGTTGGTTCNGCAGATGAAGCTAAAATGCTTTGGGAAGTTGCAAAGCCACATTACGAAAAAGTNTTTGCTAAACATAATCAAGTNCTTTTATANGCTTCACCTTGGCCTCCTGCCGGNATTTGGTCAAAAAAGNCTGTTTTATCAAGCTCAGATCTAAGNGGTTTAAAAATTAGAGCNTGGGATGCCAGTGGAACAAGNACACTNAAAACAGCTGGAGCTGCTGCAGTTCAAATGAGTTGGGGTGANGTGGTTCCTCAATTGTCTTCAGGTGGTATTGAAGCAGTTCTTACATCTGCAGAGGGTGGCGTTAATGCAAAATTTTGGGAAGTTGGTCTTACACACTTTAATGCGATTAACTATTCAATGTCTTTAAATATGACNCATGTTAATAAGGATGCTTATGACGCATTAACAGCNGACCAAAAAGCTGCTGTACAAGCTGCATCTAATGCTGCTAGTGATGCTGCTTGGGGAGCGTTAGGCACTAGAGTAAGTGGTAATTTCAAAGATATGAAAGCCAATGGTATCACTGTTGCTGAAACAGTGCCGTCTGATTTTTTAGGCGATCTTAATTCAGCTGGAGGTAAAGTTTACTCAGATTGGCTATCAAAAGTTGGTTCGACAGGGCAAGATATCCTTGACGCATACAACAGCAAAAAATAAATAAAATTAAAGGGGTGTTTTAACACCCCTTTTTTCTTTAACAGATATGTTTCTAAACTGGCTTGAAAAATTAGCTGAAAGAATAAGTTTAATTGGTGCCTATATATCAGCATTTTTGTTGGTTTATATGGTTTGTCATATTTTAGTAGAAATCTTTTTTAGAACTGTTTTAGANAGTTCCACTTACTCTTTGGATGAATTTGTNGGTTATGCTGTAGGAGCAATGACATTTTTNAGTCTTGGTCATGCATTCCAAAGAAAGGCTCTCATTNGAGTTAATATTTTAACAAACTCTATTAAAGGCNTCACNAGTCAAATTGTTGAAGTATTATGTATCCTTTTCACCTTTTTTATAATTTCTTTTTTTGCAAGATATGTTTGGAGAAGNCTTACAAGGAATTTNGAAAGAGGCACTGTTAGCCCTACCCTAACTGAAACTCCTATTTGGATGGTAGAAACAGTATTTTTTGTAGGCCTTTCNATTTTCTTATTTCAAATGACAGTAACNGCTATAATCACAATTTTTAAAAAATTGGATACANACTAGATGGAATCTTTAACAACTGCTTTTTTTATTTTATTACTCCTAGTTTTTTATCTAGGTCTCGGTGTTTGGGTGTTTGCTGGCTTATTNCTTGTCAGTTTTTCTGGGTTAGTTTTTTTACTTGATATGCCTATTCANAGAATAGGAACAATAATGGCTCCTCTCATAATAAGAAGNGCAACCTCTTGGGAACTTTCTGCTATACCTATGTTTGTATGGATGGGTGAGATAATGTTTAGAACAGATATCTCAAACAGGCTTTTTAGAGGTCTGTCACCAATAGTATATTACCTACCAGGAAGATTGCTCCATACAAACGTTATGGGNTCTGCACTTTTTGCAGCTGTAAGCGGTTCTAGCGCAGCTACAACTGCCACTGTTGGTAAAATTACTACTACAGAATTATTAAAAAGAAATTATTCTAAATCTCTTGCGTTTGGTTCTCTTGCTGGCGCAGGTAGTTTAGGNCTGCTAATACCACCATCGATTGTTTTAATCGTATACGGTGTATTGGCTGAAGTATCGATATCTCGATTATTTGCTGCAGGTGTTTATCCAGGAATTTTAATTGCAAGTTTATACTCTGGTTATATTATGGTGAGATGTTTAATTAACCCTTCTCTTGCACCAACTATAGAAAAAAAACCATCGATATTGGATGTAATTTATGGGTTATTTAATTTAATACCAATTACAATTCTAATATTTATTGTTTTAGGTTCAATATATTCAGGAATTGCAACACCTTCTGAAGCTGCAGCTGTTGGTGTTTTAGCTACATTGCTATTAACTGTTTTAACTCGACAACTCTCTTTTGAAGTATTCTTTGATAGCTTAATGGGAGCAGTAAGNACTTCATGTATGATTGCTTCAATACTTTTAGCAGCTGCATTTCTATCAACAAGNATGGCTTTTTTGCACGTTCCTCAAGAAGTTGCNGCAGGNATAGCTAAATTAAACTTATCTCCATATCAAATGATAGCAACATTAGCGGTTTTCTATATTCTATTAGGCTTATTTCTTGAAGGAATTTCAATTACAGTTATGAGTTTACCTATAACGCTTCCTNTAGTANTAGCTGCAGGCTTTGATCCTATCTGGTTTGGTATCTTTTTAGTTATTATGGTTGAACTTGCACAAATAACTCCTCCTATAGGGTTTAATCTCTTTATAATTCAGGGCTTGACTGGAACTCCAATTATGAGAGTGGCCATAGCATCGGCACCATTTTTTATTCTAATGTGCTGTGCGGCAGCAATAATTACTATATTCCCTCAAATTGCANTGTGGCTTCCTGATACGCTCTTTAATAAATAATATTTGATGATGAATAATAAACAATTGAAAGCAGGTATTGTTGGTTTAGGAAGATGGGGACAAATACTTGTAAAATCTATTAATCAATCAAANAGTGAGCATTTAAAATTTACTCATAGCTTNACAAGAACTATAGACAAGGCTAAATCNTTTTGTNAAGANTNTTCTTTAAATATATGTAGTTCTTATGAAAATTTAATAAAAAATAAAGATATTGATATTGTTGTTCTTGCAACACCACATACCTTGCACTGTCAGCAGATTATAAAAGCAGCAGAAGCAAAAAAGCATATTTTTGTAGAAAAACCATTTACATTGACTTTAAAAGATGCGNTCACGTCGTATCANNACGCTNAAAAAAATAAAGTAGAAATTGGTGTCGGTTTTAATAGACGATTCTTGCCTTCCTTGAACTACCTAAAAGAAATTTCAAATCAAGCATCATTTGGAAGCAANATACATATAGAAGGTAACTTTTCTGGTCCTTTTGGATATGATTATAACAAAGAGATGTGGCGTGGTAGTTTAAATGAAAACCCCTCAGGTGGTATGGCAGCAATGGGCATACACCTAATTGACGCTATGATTGCTGTTCTAGGTCCTATAGAAGCTGTTCAGTGTACAAGTAAAAATAATATTCTTAGAAAGCTTGATATTGACGACACTACAAGTGTTCAATTATGGTTCACAAGTGGCGNAACAGGCTATCTNTCAACTTTGATGGCAACTGCGCCNTTNTGGAGACTTCATTTATTCGGATCAAATGCTTGGATACAAATGAATGGTCCAAGTGAAATTATTTCTTCATTCATTAATNAGAATNCTAAAACAAAACTATTCTCTGATACAAATATTGAAAGACTTGAGTTAGAGAGTTTCGCTCAATCTATTTTGAGTAATATTTCTTATCCTATTTCAGAAGAACAGGTTTTAAACGGTGTTTCAGCATTTGAAGCAATTTCAAAATCCATAAAAGAAAATGGAAGTAAAGTATTAATTAATGAAATTAAGTAACTCTACTTATTATTTAATTTCTTTTGCTGCCCAAAAAAAGATGCCTCTTTTGGAAACTCTGGAAGCTCTAAAGTAAAAGAAGACGAACGAACAAAACCAGTCCGCTTACCTCTAACAATTTCACCTTCAAATTTATTAGGAAGTGGATTTTTATCTAACGGCATAGCATCCTCTGCAACGTAAGTAATTATAAATAAATTTCTATTTTTATTGGTTGCATTGGGCAACGAGCCATGAAGAAGTCTAGAATGCATTAAACAGGCATCTCCTGCTTTACCAGTACATTTTAAAGATAAATTTCTATATTTATTTTCAATTGTTTGATTAACAGCACCTGTAAAAACTCCATTCTGCCATAAGCTATAAATGTCTCCTTTATGACTTTTTGGAACAACTTCCAAAGGACCATTTTCTAGAGTAACATCATCTAGGAAATATAAAACTGTCATAATATCATCGTTTGAATGCGGCTCAAACGGAAAATCCTGATGATATTTAACCTCTGTTCCAGAACCGGGCAATTTAAGATTTATTTTAGTAGCAAGTAATTTTATATTAGGCGAAAAAATTTGAGTTATTAAATCTAATGCAATGTTATCTCTTGTAAATGAAAGGAAAGTTTCAGAAATTTCAATAGGAGAGGCTATTCTTCTTAATGCAGGGTTATCCTTTGAATGAGATTTAAGCTCAAGGTCAAAACGTGGTCTTCCATCAATTGTCA
>NYVQ01000051.1 GCA_002684695.1 SAR116 cluster bacterium
AACTTCCATTTAAATTTATATCTATTAAATTATTCCACTGATTTTTTGAAATTAAATCAATAGTATTTGCTGGGTTACCAATGCCAGCATTATTGAATAAAACATCAATTCTTCCATATTTGTTGAAGATATTTTTGAAAGTTTTCTGAACAATTTCGTATTTGCTGACGTCACATTCAACGCTCATATAATTTTTCTTTTCAGTATCATCTGGTATTAAATTACTTTTATTTCTGCCTAACATTACAACATTATAATTTTTTTCAATAAAATAGTTTGAACAAGCTTTCCCAATTCCAGCACCTGCACCAGTAATTATAATAGTTTTGGTCATATAATTGGCCTTTACAGATTTATCTTATCTTATTAAATTCAATAGCAATTTTTGATGACAATCTTGCATTATTGATCATTAATTCAATATTAGATTTTAAAGTTTTACCTTTGGTAATAGAAGTAATTTTCTCAAGAAGAAATGGAGTTAAGTCTTTTCCTTTAATATTTTTTTCTTTTGCTGTTTTTATTGAAGAATTAATTGAATTTTCAATCAATGAACTATCAATAGAATATTTATAAGGAATTGGATTACACACAAGCATTCCACCTTTCAGTGAAAGATTTCTCTGGTTAAGCATTACCTGAGCTATTTCAGATGGCTTTGTATACTTAAAGTCAACGTCGAATCTACTTTCATGACAGTAAAAAGTAGGCAATTTGTCAGTATTGTACCCAATGACTGGTATACCCATAGTTTCAAGGTATTCTAAAGTTAAACTAATATCCAAAATTGATTTTGGACCCGCACAAACAACAGTTATTTCTGTATTAGATAATTCTTGAAGATCTGCAGAAATATCAAAAGTATTTTGTGCTTCTCTGTGAACTCCTCCAATACCACCTGTTGCCATCACATCAATATTAGCTAACTTAGCAAGAAGAATTGTTCCTGCTACAGTTGTAGCTCCGTTAGACTTATTAGCCATAACAATTGGTATGTCTCTTCTGCTTACCTTGACAACATCATCAGCTTTAGAAAACATCTCAATTTCACGTTTTGACATTCCAATTTTCACCAACCCATTTATTATCCCAATAGTAGCTGGAACTGCTCCTTCTTCTCTGATAATGCTTTCGACATTTGTAGCAGTATTTAAATTTTCTGGAAAAGGCATCCCATGCGAAATTATTGTAGTTTCTAAAGCAACGACGGGCCTTTTCTCTTTTATTGCTTTTTCAACTTCCTTACTATATTCAAAACTTAACTTATTCATCATAAAATATTTTCATTTAAAAACTTAAGAACTTTTTTTTCTGATAAATCAGAATTAACTGTACTTTTTGATTGTAATGAAATATTTGCCATTGAGATAGCAAATTTGACATTATAATCCCACTCCCAATTCTTAAGATGACCGTGAATTAAACCGGCCATTAGAGCGTCTCCTGCACCATTTACATTTTGGACACGCTGCTTTTTAGTTAATATCTTCTTTATTTCACCATTGTTAAAGGAAATTATTCCTTTGCTACCCAAACTAATGATTATTTTTTCAACATTCTTTTTTGATAGAGAAAGACTTAATGCTTTAAGATCACCTGTACCAATTGATTTTAAATCAAAAAGAAACTTTGCTTCTTCTAGGTTTGGTTTTATCACATTAATAAAACTCAAATATTTTTTTAGTTTTGAAGATTTAGTTTTTGATACAGGGTCAGCAAAAATAAATTTATTTTTAAAATTATTTAAAATATACTTAATTGTATTTTTACTTAAGTTTGAATCTATTACTATGGCTTCAGCGTCATTAATAAGAGACTTTTTTGAACTCAAAAACTCAGGTGTTAAATTTTCTAATATTTTTGTATCGTTAGCTGCAACTAACATTTCTCCGGTATGATCATTTACTGATAAATATGTCGCTGTATTGCCTAATTTAGTATTTAGACTATGGTTTATATTTATGCCTGAATTTTTACAATTATTTTTAAGGTAATTGCCAAATTCATCATCTCCAAATACCGTGATTAAATAGCAACAATGTTTTAAATGACAAAGGTTCTCTGCGATATTTCTAATAACGCCTCCAGCTGTTAGATCAATTTCAGATATATTAGATTCACCAATTAAAATCTTTTTTTTTGATCTACTTATTATATCAACGTTTGAACCACCAATACTAACAACGTATTTATTTGAATTGCTCATGGGTTTAAATTGATACAAAAAAAAAATCTAGTAAATAAGAATTTACTAGATTTAAAATTTAATTAAATTGCAATCTGAAAAAGAATTAATTATTTTCGTAATTTTTTATCGCTTTTTCTAGCTGTTTCATTTCTGTGCAATTAAAACTACATAATGATTTTAATTGTGCTAAAAGCAATTTTGCTTTCTCTGGTCTCTTTAACGTCAAATGAAGTTCACCATAATACTCCATAGCACCAACATGCTCAGGGTTAATTGACAAAGCTTCGGTGTATGCCATTTCACTTTCATCATATTTTCCAAGTTTTCGTGAGGAAAATCCAAGATAGTTCCAAGCGTCGGGATTATTAGGATATAATTCGGTAGCTTTTTTTGCTAGTTTGTAACCACTCTCATAATCATTTTTACCTAATGATACTGTAATTAATTTAATATCTTTTTGTGCTTTTGTTAATGGTTGGCCTGTAGAATCATATTTATCACTGGATCCACTGTCACTATAGCTTGAACTTGATGAGGCGTTTGAGCTAGAGGACGAACTTGAACTAGAAGAGGAACTNGAGTCTGANCTGTCACTGTAAGACCCTGCAGCATAACTNTTACNTGCACAAGCTAAAATAAGNATTGTTGTTGCAAGTGTATGTTTTAAACTATTAATCATATTTATTTCTCCATANTTAATCATTTAAAAATTAAACATTTATTAAATTGGACGTTTTATATAAATGCATANGTTTTTTCCTCCCAATTACTAAGACCTCAAAAAATGAGGTCTTTTTTTTTATTTATAAAATTGAAAAANNATTANATAATTGCTAAATAATGATTATCAATACCTTCAGGATATAATATTTGTGAATTTAGTAATTATAGGCGCTAGTCATGCAGGAATATCCCTAGCTGAGCATCTAAAAAAAAATAGTTTTAGAGGNAAAATCACAATTATTGAAAGCNCAAATACAATTCCTGTTGAAAAGCCACCTTTATCAAAAAAATTCCTAGATAATGATTTCAGTGAGGCAAATATTTTTTTGAGAAAAAAAGAATGGTTTGAGGTGAATGAAGTAGATCTTTTATTGAATGAAACAGCTCTAGAAATCGATAAAAAAAGAAAAGATGTAATTCTAAAATCAAATCAACGTATTCCATACGATTACATAGTTTTTGCAACAGGAGCAAAACCAAAAATGCTACCTGAAGNGGTTTTACAAAATAAAAATCAACTAGCTCTTAGAGATTTTAGTGATATAAAAAAAATCANTAAATTAATCAAAAGCAAAAAAAATATTACAATTATTGGTGCTGGTTACATAGGTCTTGAGTTAGCTTCAAGTCTTAGAAAAAATGACTTTGAGGTAACAATTATAGAGGCTTCTGATAGAATATTAAAAAGGGTTGCATCAAAAGAATTATCTGAGTTTTTTAGTAGGCTTCATTCTGAAAATGGAGTTAAGATAATATGTAACGAAAACCTTGAAAAAGTTATTCAAAAGGATAACTTTTTTCAAATAATAACAACAAAAAGGAAATTTGACACGGATTTAGTTTTGGTTGGTATTGGAGTAAANCCTGAAATTGATTTAGCTAAGAAACTAAGCATTGATTGTGAGAATGGTATTTTAGTTGATGAGAAATATGAAACAAGTACNAAAAATATATTTGCAATAGGAGATTGTGCCTTAAATAAAACTGAATATGGCGTTTTGATTGAATCAATCCACCATGCACAATTCAGCGCTTCTAGGGTTTCATCATATATCTTGGGCTTGCAAAAACCAAAGTATGAAGAGCCCTGGTTTTGGTCAGACCAATTTAATATTAAACTGCAATCGGTTGGACTTTATGAGCAAAAATCAACTACGATTTACAGGGCAGGTAAAAGAGAAGGATCCCATTCATGGTGGTCATTTATCGGAGATCACCTTAAATGTGTTGAAGCAGTAAATGATGTTCAGGCATTTTCTATTGCAAAGATGATTTTTGAAAAAAAAGTATCTGTTTCTCAAAAGGAAATAAAAAACAAAGAACTAAACTTAAAGGAACTTATAAAATAAGTAATTAAATGTTTTAGGATAAATTTATGACAACAAATAAATTAAAAAAAATTTGGGATAAAAATAATTATGCATTGAATGGTTGGATTTCAATCAATAATCCTTTTTCAGCTGAAATAATGTCTCGTCAAAATTATGATACTTTAACTATAGACATGCAACATGGACTAATTGATTATTCTGATTTAATTGGAATACTCCAAGCTATTACTGGTTCAGGTGTCATGCCTATTGTAAGGGTTCCATGGTTAGATCCTGCGTACATAATGAAATCTCTTGATGCAGGTGCTGAGGGAATAATTTGTCCAATGATTAATAATAAACAAGAGGCAGAACAATTTGTATCTTTCATGAAATATCCACCTTTGGGCAATAGAAGTTTTGGACCAACTAGGCAGAATGTTGTTAATGGTACTGACTATTTTAAAAATGCCAATAATAATGTTCTTTGTATAGCAATGATAGAAACAGATGAGGCAATGAAAAATCTTAACGAGATCATTTCAACTGACGGATTAGATGCTGTTTATATTGGGCCAGCAGATTTAACCTTAGGCACAACTCAAGGAAGGCTTCCTCCTGGTATGGACAGAGAAGAGGAAGAAATGATTGAAAGAATAAAAAATATTTTATCTGTATCAAAAAAATTGGGTAAAAGAGCTTGTCTTCATTGTGTAAAAACTTCATATGCTATTCAGGCAATAAAATGGGGGTTTGATCTAGTTACTCTTAATTCAGATACTAGATTACTTGCATCATCTGCTGCTGATAGTATAAATGAATTTAGGAATGGGGTAAAATGACAGCAAGAATATATAAACCATCAAAAACTGCAATGCAATCTGGAAGAGGCAAGACGGAGAAATGGGTTTTAGAGTTTTTCCCAAGCTCGGTTACTAAACGTGACCCCTTAATGGGATGGCGATCTGGAAGTGATACACAGAAACAAGTTAAAATTAAATTTAATTCAAAAGAAGATGCCATTAGATATGCGGAAGAGAACTCGATCAAGTATTCTTTAAGTGATCCAAAAGAGAGAAGGATTAAACCAAAAGCTTATGCTGATAATTTTTCATTTAACCGAAAGGAAACTTGGACCCACTGAAACAGTTTACATTGAGTTTTTTGATCGTTTTCTAACCCAATAAAAAATCATTAATGAGAATATTTCTGATAATACAGGGTAGTATACAGACGGATGTTTTTTTAATTTTTCGATATAGCTAACACTTAGGTTATTATTAATAGCAGCCTTAATTAATATTTTCATATACCTTCTTGAAGGTGGGGTGCTTGCTAATTTATTGGTTTTATAAATTAATGTTTTGGCATTATAACTTTTCTTTTCTGCTTTAACATTTATATCTATCAATTCATAATTTACACCTTCAGAATTAATTATTCTGTTTAACTCTTTTTCAGTTATCCTACTTAAAATTCCCTCGAGATACTCATTTGGGGCTTCTATTATATTCGCAAAGCTTGGTTCTATAAAGTTTGGACCTTCCATATTCATTATCAATCTATAACCGTTTAGGGTGCCAGGTAAGGTTTCAGTAGGAAATACCCTCCTTCTTTTTTGAAGGTACTCTTTTGACATGTTTGCTCCATAGCCAAAATAATATAGTGATTTTTGAGGTTCCATTATTGCAATATTATATAGTACTAATTTAGTATTTTTTAAATTTAATATCATTGGTTTTATTAATTTTTCAACTTATTTATTTTTTTATATAAATAAGTAAGCANGANTTTAAAAACCAAATTAAACAAAGTGCAAGCATATTGAATGTAAGTCCAAAGTATTCAGCAGAATATCCAACCAGNGCAGGACCAAAAATAAAACCTGAAAACCCCATNGTTAAAAGATTTGAAACTGTAAGACTTAATGGCTCTTTACTAGATTTTACTCCCTCTCNTAATACTATTCCGAGAAAGTTTGCTGTCCCAAATCCAAAAAGTATTACACATATAACAATTAGATAGATGTCAAAAATCAATATGGATGCAGCTAAAACTATTGATGCAAATACACTAAAATAACCACCAACTATTTTTTCATTAAAAGTATTAATAAGCTTATTCGAAAAGAGCCTAGCAAATATTTCTCCCAAATTGAAAAAAATAATAATTAATCCACCCAAATAAATTGGAGCTTTTAAGTCTTTAGTTAACCATAGTGGCGACCAATCAATAATAATACCAAATGTTGCAAAAGTTATCATCATCATGAACCCATAAATTAAAATTTTCTTTTCTGGAAACTTGAAACCTCTAATTCTTTCACTAACATCAAGTTTCAATGGAAGACCTTTGAATAAAATAAAGAAAGAGCTGAAAATAAATAAGCAGCCCACGGTTATGAAAGTTATTTTTGGATCAGATATATTTTTTATAAAATAACCCGCAGATAAAGCTCCTGTAAGAGAACCTAGGCTGTAAAAAGCTTGATAAATTGGTGTAATAATTTTTGAAGTCTTTTGTTCAATAAGTGATATTTGTGTTTGAGCACTTGGTACGTAAAGACCAACTGATATTCCAAATGGTATCCATGACAATAAAAATAAATCATAATTTGGCGCACTAATTAATAAATATGGGCAGAATGAAATTAAACCAATTCCTAGCGCCATTGATTTTGTGGTCCCAATTAGTGGAACAATTAATCTTCCAGTAATCTGGTTAGAAAAAAAATTTGATACACCAAAAATAAGGATGCCAATTCCTAATTCAGATTCACTAATATTTAGCCTCTCCATATTCCAAGGAATATGAACAAAGTAAATGCCTACAATCAGTAATAAGAAAAAAGCACCTTGAAAGCATGGTATTCTTGCTTTCCAGTATGTATTCAATTCATTGGCAATCATTATATTAAAAATATTGTTAATTTAAAAATTCTTTAATCTTGAAAAATTTGAAGTGTTTTTTATTTGATATATATGAAAAAATTAATTTTGATAGCATATCTTTTATTAATTACTAATAATTCTTTTGGACATGAATACAATGTAGGGAATTTGCTAATTGATCACCCAAAAATTATCAAAAATGAAAATTACGCTAAAGGTTATATGATTATAACTAATAAAAGTGAAACTGACCTTTTTTTGATTGGTGGTCGATCATCTTTTTCAGAAGAATTAATTTTACACAAAGAAAGTAGTGCTTCATTGTCTAATATGCAAAAAATTAGTCAAATAAAAATACCTGCTGGATCAACTATTTCATTAAAAGATCTTAATTTACATTTGATGTTTTTAGACTACGATGGCAATATTGAATGGTTTGAGCCTCATAAAGCTAAGTTATATTTTAGCAATAATATGAAACTCGAAGTTGAATTTGATTTAGATTAATACTTACTATTTCATTAGTATTTTTTTTAAT
>NYVQ01000052.1 GCA_002684695.1 SAR116 cluster bacterium
TGAAGTTAGGATGATAGATACAATTTGTATTTCTTCATATCAGGGAGATAAACAAGAAGAATTGAATATTATAAAAGATATCAAATTAGAAGATGATGGTAAGGGGTGGCTTATTATCGATGATTTAGTCGATACAGGAGATACAGCGCGTACTGTGAGAAAGATATTACCAAAAGCTCATTTTGCTACTGTTTATGCAAAGCCAGCTGGCAGGCCGTTAGTTGATACATTTATTACTGAAGTGAGCCAAGATACATGGATACTTTTTCCTTGGGATATGGAACCACAGCCTNTAAAGCCTATTGCGGTGAATTAAAATAATTTTGGTAAATCCTTTTAAANAAAATTGGACTTAAGCTTAAAATTGCCAAAAGAANAATTGGTAAAAAGTATTTGCTAGATGATAAATTAAAATTTGATAATTCTGAAACAACCAGTAGTTCCCCAAAGTTTATTCCNGTCCATACGTAAATTGCTGTGCCGGGTATGATCCCAATTAATGTAGCAAAGGTATAAGGTAGTGTTCTCATATTTACTATTCCAGCTATAATATTTACNACAAAGAAAGGAGCAAATGGAACAAGTCTTAAAAATAAAAGATAATAGAAATCATTTTTTTTAAATCCAACTCGCATACTNTCAAATTTATTTTCAATTTTTNTTAAAAAGAAATCAGATAAAATACTTTTNGATAAAATAAAAATTANTATTGCTCCAGAAGTTGCTGAAACTATTACTATAGGTAAAGCTAGCCAATTAAAAATTGCACCCCCAAGCAGTGTAAGATAACTTGCAATTGGAATGGAAAAGGAAACACAAGCAATATATACAATAGAATATATTAAAATAGCTNCGATAAAATTTTCATTTATTACTTTGATTANCAATTCATAAATTCGACTTATTAGNGAAATATCATTTATACTTGTTTGAATAAAAATTATCCAAATCATTAAAAATAATAAAAACAAAATTGGAATAACTTCTTTTATTTTAAAAGGCATATTTAAAACTAAAAATATAATTATTTATAAATTCGATTACTTGACTTATTATAAACTTAAGAGTATCAAACAAATTCTTTAAATAATATATTATTTTTAGTTGAGAAAGTTTAATTGAAATGAAACGTACATTCCAGCCAAGTAATCTAGTTAGAAAACGCAGACACGGTTTTAGATCTCGAATGGCGACTGTTGGTGGTCGAAATGTTATTGCTTCTAGAAGATCAAAAGGAAGAAAAAAACTTTCTGCTTAGATGTTTGGTTATACTGTTCTATTCAATGAACATTTTTTATGATCAATAAATTAAAATCCCGAAAAGATTTCATTAAAATTCAAAGAAGTGGTAACAAAATTGTTTCTCCTTCATTNGTNATTCAAAATTTAAAAAATGTTGAAAACGAAAANCCTTCACGTTTTGGTTTTACAGCAAGCAANAAAGTTGGTGGTGCNGTTCAAAGAAATAAAGCTAAAAGAAGAATGAGGTCACTTGTCTATGAGTTGAAAAATATTTTTGANGAATTTGGTCATGATTACGTTTTGATTGCANGAAAAGAAACAGTATATAAAAAATACAGTAAAATTAAAAATGATTTGCTCAAAGCTGTNAAAAAATTATCTAATTAATNCATNTTTTTAAATTGTCTTCTCACAAATTCTTAAAAACTAAAACNCCTCAACCAATAGCACATAGAGGAGGATNATTTTNTGGTGCAGAAAACACAATGGATTGTTTTGAACATGCAATTAATATGGGATTTAAGACCATCGAAACTGATATTCAAGCTACAAAAGATAATAAATTGGTAGTATTTCATGATTTAACTTTANNTAGATTAACTAGTGAAAAAGGTATCATAAAAGAGAAGACATGGAATGANCTTAAAAATATAAAGGTTTTAGGAAAATTTCAAATACCACTTCTTTCTGATATTTTTAATATATGGCCTGAAATAAAAATAAATATTGATCCTAAAAATGATNATTGTATAGANGAACTNATTAGNTTTTTANAAANTAATGATTATTTTNACAAAATTTGTATTGGNTCCTTTTCTGGGAAAAGACTNGAAAAACTTAGAGATGTTTTTGGCTCTAAATTNTGTACTTCAGCAGGGCCAAANGAGGTTCTNAANTTAAAGNTAGCTAGTATAATAGGNAATCATAATATATCTATAGATGCACAATGTGTNCAAGTNCCNNTCAAATATTATGGAATTAAAATTATTGACAGAAAATTTATAGAATTTTGTCATAATTTAAACTTAAAAGTACATGTTTGGACAATAAACGATATTTTGGAGATGGAAAAATTACTGGATTTAGGAGTTGATGGAATTATCTCCGATAATTTAGAGGGTCTAAAAACAGTATTTTGCAAAAGAAAGATTTGGTGATTAAAGGTCTAACTTTAAAAATAAAACTATGTTATTTTAAGAAAAATTGTTTTATGACCTTTTTATGTTTGCATATATANATCTTTTTAGTTACGAAACTTTGGAACAGTAAACGATTAAACTACAAATTTTAGTTGATTGGAGTCTCTTTAAATGAATCAAGATAACAGAAACCTCGTATTAGCAATTGTATGTTCTGCTTTGCTGGTAATAGGTTACCAGATATTCTTTGAGCTACCAAAGCAACAAGCCCTTGAAGAGCAAGCGTTAAAAGAGCAAAAAGAACTAATTCTCACTGCGCCTGAGAATAGTTCACAATCTCAACAAGAGGTTGAAACTTCTATAAAAGATGAAAAAATTATTAATGCTCCAAGGATTTCAATAGATACACCATCCATAGAAGGATCTATANCATTAGCTGGGGCAAGAATTGATGACATTGTTTTAAAAAACTATACAAAAAACCTTGATCCACAATCGTCTAAAATCAGACTTTTTGAGAGACTTGACAATCAAAAACCATACTTTGCTGAGTTTGGTTGGATAGGATCTGGCACAGTAGATCTTCCTAATTCATCTAGTATTTGGACCTCCAATAGTTCTATCCTAGAACCTGGTAAACCAATTATACTCTCTTATAAATCAGACAATAATCTAAAATTTGAAAGAATCTTTGAAATTAATGAAAACTATCTAATAACTATAACAGACAGGGTANTGAACAATGGTTCAAGTGAAGTTACATTATATCCTTATGGATTAGTTCGTAGAACTGGTCTTCCAAAGGTAGATGGTCTTTTTATTCTTCATGAAGGTCCTATCGCTGTAATAGATGAAAAACTTAGAGAAGTTGATTATGATGATTTGGTCGATGATGGAGATGAGATAATATCCTCTGAAATGAAGGGCGGATGGATAGGCATTACAGACAAGTATTGGTTAGCAGCACTTATTCCTGATCAAAAAGATAATTCTGAATTTGCATTCAGATATTCAAAAAAATCATCTGGTCAATGGCAAAGTGACTGGAGNGGATCTTCAAAAATTATTAGTCCAGGATCAGAAATTGAAACAACATCTCATCTTTATGCTGGAGCAAAAAAACTTGCTCTTTTAGANGAGGTTGANGAGGATATTGGNGCTTACAGATTTGATCTTGCGATTGATTTTGGATGGTTTTATTTTTTAACAAAGCCCTTTTTCTATACTCTTAATTGGTTAAGTAAATACCTTGGTAATTTCGGTTTAGCAATTATTGGTCTAACAATAATTATCAAATTGCTTTTCTTTCCTCTAGCCAATGGTTCATATAGGTCAATGGCAAAGATGAGAGCACTTCAGCCAAAATTAACAGAGTTAAGAGAACGCTATAAAGGGGATCAACAAGCTTTAAATAAAGCTATGATGGAAATGTATAAGTCTGAAAAAGTAAATCCCGCTGCTGGTTGTCTNCCTATTTTTATCCAAATACCAGTATTCTTTGCGCTATATAAGGTTCTTTACGTTACGATAGAAATGAGGCACGCCCCCTTTTATGGATGGATAAATGATCTTTCAGCAAAAGANCCAACTTCAATTTTAAACCTATTTGGTATTTTGCCATATTCAGTTCAGAATTGGCCTATACCAGATTTCTTTCAACTTGGAATTTGGCCAATTGTTATGGGAATTACCATGTGGTTGCAATTTAGACTAAATCCCACCCCTCCTGATCCGGTTCAAGCGAGAATATTTGCATGGATGCCAGTTATATTTACGTTCCTATTGGCAACCTTTCCTGCNGGTTTGGTTATATATTGGACAATTAATAATTTGTTGAGCATAGGTCAACAATGGCTAATAATGAAACAGACAAACAAGCCAAAATAGTNGAAGACCATTACCTTAATAACGTAGGCTTTGATTTTGGTGATAAAATTATTGGGAAAGGGCACAAGCTTTTTTCTCAACCAGTAANATTTATTGCTGCATCGAATAGTATGAGCTCACTTCCAGAAGAAAGTATCTCTGAGGTAGCTTTCTCTGGTAGGTCTAATGTTGGTAAATCTTCATTAATTAATGCAATTACAGGAACAAAATTTACTGCAAGAACTTCTCAAAACCCTGGNAGAACNCAGCANCTAAANTTNTTCAGTATAGGAGAAAATNANTTAAGGTTAGTNGACTTTCCTGGCTTTGGTTACGCCAAAGCATCAAANTCNTCAATTCTNAGCTGGAANAGATTAATAAAATCTTTTATAAGATATAGATCTTCACTAATTAGGGTTTATCTTTTANTNGATGCTAGGAGAGGCATTACGAATTCTGATAATGAAACAATGATTATGTTTGATAAGTTAGCNATTTCTTATCAANTNGTTATTACAAAAATAGACAAATTAAATTCAAAAGAATTGAGCTCTGTCTTTAATTCAGTTAAAGAAAAATGTAAAACTAAACCTGCAGCACATCCTTTTATACATTTAACTTCATCAGTTAAAGGAATTGGTATAAAGTTTTTAAGAGCAGATATTGCAAGAATGATTTAAATTTAAAATTATGAACTTACTAAGTAAATTTATATAGGGATATAAATGGTGCCTAAAAAAGAAGATAATGAGTGGTTAAGTAAAGTTGAATTTTTATCTGAAGTGCTNCCATACATGCATCAGTACAATGGATCTTCTATAGTTATAAAGTATGGTGGACANGCAATGACNGATAAAAAAATGCAAATTGCATTTGCCAGTGATATTGCCTTATTACAACAAGTTGGATCAAAGCCTGTAGTTGTTCATGGTGGNGGTCCACAAATAGAAAAAATGCTAAATAAACTNAATATTAAAACTAACTTTGTTGATGGTTTAAGAGTAACAGATGAGGATACAGTTAATGTTGTTGAGATGGTTTTATCAGGAGCAATTAATAAATCAATTGTCGCGTCAATTATGTCTGCTGGTGCCAGAGCTGTTGGTATTTCAGGAAAAGATGGAGGTTTAATTAAAGCCGAAAAAATTACTGCTAGAAGGGACCCTAATTCTGCAGTAGAAAAAATTGTTGATTTAGGTTTTGTAGGTAAACCTACAAAAATAGAAAATAAAGTATTAGACGCATTAATGCATGGAGGCTTAATACCAGTTGTTGCCCCTTTAGGACTGGGTAAAGACGGTCAAACATACAACATTAATGCTGATACTGTTGCTGGAGCAATATCAAGTTCACTTAAGGCAAAAAGAATGTTAATGCTTACAGATGTTCCCGGAGTATTGGATGAAAAGGGNAATCTAATACATGAATTAAGCTCTAAAGAAGCAAAGTCTCTAATAAAAAAGGGTACGATTACTTCCGGGATGATACCAAAGGTAGAAACATGTATAGAGGCTGTTGAAAATGGAACAGATGCAGCAGTAATACTTGATGGTAGAGCCCCACATGCAACTCTAATGGAATTATTTACAGAGCATGGTGGTGGGACATTAATTAGAAATTAGTTTTAAAAGTCTCAAAATGCATAATAAACTTAATCATAGAAATTTCTCTCATTGGATATTTGATTTGGATAATACTTTGTATCCAGAAGACGATGATATATTTGGTCAGGTAAAAAAGAAGATAATAAAATTTATCTCTATANAATTAGATTTAAATTTATCTGATGCTGATAAGGAAAGGCAAAGATTATATAACCAATATGGAACTTCGTTGAGAGGATTAATGAACGAATACGACATTATTCCAAATGATTTTCTTGAATATGTTCATGATATAGACTTATCAAATATTTGTAAAAATTTAGAACTAGATAGAGNTTTAAAAAATATTAATGGAGATAAATATATCTTTACCAATGGATCATTTAAGCATGCTGAAAATATATTAAATATTNTAGGTATAAGTGATAACTTTAAAAGTATTCACAGTATAGAAACATCAGATTATATCCCAAAGCCTTCTGAAGAAGCATATAATTCAATTATCCAAAAGGAAAATGTTTTAACTCATAAAGCAGTNATGTTTGAAGATACGGCGTGGAATTTAAAAACAGCTAAAAATTTGGGTATTACAACAGTTTTAATAGTTTCAAAAAATGATCTTTTAGAAAATAATAAAAATGATTATATTGATTACTACACAACTGACTTGGTAGAATTTCTTAAATAAACTAAAACTTCTATTGTTAAAAACTAAAATTGGAGAGAAAAATGGATGTATCAAAACTTGAAAACGTAATTAATGATGCATGGGATAATAGAGAGAATATTGATCCAAGTACAAAAGGTGAAGTAAGGGAATCAGTTGAGGACGCTCTAAATGGTTTAGATAATGGCTCTTTTAGAGTTGCAGANCATATCGGAAATCATGAGTGGAAGGTAAATCAATGGTTAAAAAAAGCTGTTCTNTTATCTTTCAGACTTAATGATATGGGTCTTATATCAGGTGCTCCAGAGACGCCAGGTTTAGGTAAATCAAGTTGGTGGGATAAAATACCATCTAAATTTGCTGGTTATTCTGAACAAGATTATAAGGATGCAGGATTTAGATCTGTACCTGGGTGCGTTGTTAGNCATTCAGCTTATATCGCAAAAGGCGTTGTATTAATGCCATGTTTTGTAAATATTGGAGCTAATGTTGGGGCATCAACAATGGTTGATACTTGGGCAACTGTGGGGTCTTGTGCCCAAATAGGAGCAAATGTCCATTTATCTGGTGGCGTAGGAATAGGTGGAGTTTTAGAGCCATTACAAGCAGGTCCTGTTATAATAGAAGATGACTGTTTTATAGGCGCAAGATCTGAGGTGGTTGAAGGAGTTATAGTTGAAAAAGGTGCTGTTCTCTCGATGGGTGTATTTATAGGAGCTTCAACAAANATAATTGATAGAAGCACAGGTAAAATNTATGTTGGAAGAGTTCCTGCATATTCAGTCGTAGTCCCAGGAAGTTTGCCAGGTAAAAACCTGCCTGATGGTTCTCCTGGNCCCAATCTTTATTGTGCAGTGATTGTCAAACAAGTTGATGCACAAACAAGAGAAAAGACTTCAATTAATGATCTCTTAAGAGACTAAATAAGTGTACGCTGAACCAAAAGATTTANTGACTAAACTTATCAGGTGTAAGTCTATTACTCCTAAAGATGACGGGGCGTTATCAGTTATTCAGNATTTATTGAATAAGAATAATTTTCATTGTGAAAGACTCATTTTTGGTTCNGGAAATGATAAAGTTGAAAACTTATTTGCAAGGTTAGGNGATCAAAATCCTCATGTATGTTTTGCAGGCCATACAGATGTGGTTCCTGAAGGTGAAATAGAACTTTGGGATTATCCACCCTTTAGTGGNAAAATAGAGAATGGTAAAATTTTTGGNAGAGGTGCAGTTGATATGAAAGGTTCAATTGCTTCCTATCTTTCATCCGTGATTAAATGGATAGAAAATAACCAATCTTTTAAAGGAAGTATTAGTTTTTTAATTACAGGCGATGAGGAAGGCCCAGCAATAAACGGAACATCAAAAGTTCTAGACTGGATGGAAACTAATAACCAAATACCAGACATGTGCATAGTGGGTGAACCAACAAATAAAAANAAGATCGGAGATACTATAAAGATTGGAAGAAGAGGAAGTTTAAACGGAAAATTAACTGTTTTTGGGAAACAAGGTCACGCAGCATATCCNGATCTTGCAATAAACCCATTTCCTGTTTTGATGGAAATGTTAGATCCTCTGTTAAAAGGAAAACTTGATAATGGAAGTCAAAACTTTCCACCATCCAACGCTTCTGTTACAAGCATAGATACAGGTAATGATGCTGTAAATGTCATTCCAGGATCTGTAACTGCAAAATTCAACATAAGGTTTAATGATAGCCAAGATACCAAATCACTTGAAGCATTTTTGANATCTCATTTTGATAAAACATATGAAAATTATAAAGTTGAATTTAGTTGCAATGCACAACCATTTTTGACCAAGCCCGGAACGCTTATTGATATGATAGATAATGCTATTTATAAAAAAACAAAAATAAAACCTGAGTTGTCAACTAGTGGTGGGACATCTGACGCCAGGTTTATTTCAAAATTTTGTCCTGTAGTTGAGTTTGGTTTAGTTGGCAAGACAATGCATCAAATTAACGAAAATGTGTTGATAGATGATTTAAATTTATTATCTGAAGTTTATTACGAATTTTTAAATAAAATTTTTTTGGAAAATTAAATGATACCGTCTTTCAGTCAACTAATGTCGGGACTAAGTTTTGCTTTTTCATTATTAAGAGGCAGACCCTTTGATTTAGTAAAATCACAAGTAAATATNGGCCCANTAGGTTTATGGCATGTTCTATTTATAACTAGTATAGTTTCTATCCTTGCAAAGCTTGCAATTTTTCAGATTGCAATACCACATGACCTTCCTTTGAGAATGATCTTATCAACNATTCCNCTCATGGTAATTGAGCTGAGTTTATTTGTTTTTTTTGTTTACTATTTATTAAATCTTCTAAAAAGAAATAACTATTTTTATAATTTCATTATTTCCTTTTTTTGGTTAGTCACTCTTCAATCTTCCTTGGTCTTAATGATTACAGTTTTGTTATGGGTGCTTCCAGATATTGCATTGCTAATAGCCATAGTAGGGGCTGTTATTAGTATTCAAATATTAATTGTCCAATTTAAAATAGCAAAACAGTTACTAGATTTAACAACTTTATCAGCAATAGGAATAGTTTTTGGAAATATAATCATAGGTCTTATTGTAGGATATTTAGATCAAATATTTTATAGTTTTTTCGCAGTTTAACTATAAAAATAGATTTTTTGGGAATTCAATATCCTTTAATGTAAGNCCACATGCAGGCGCAGTTGGCCCTGCAGCTGNCCTATCTTTCTTATTTAAAGCNTTTAACACGTCTTCAGGCGCCCATTTTTCTGAACCAACTAGTTTTAACGTACCAACTATATTTCTAACTTGATGATGCAAAAATGATTTAGCTTTTGCTTTTACAATTATTTTTTGATTTTNTTCAGACACTGTAAGTTCATNTAAAGTTTTTATTGGACTTTTACTTTGGCACTGAGATGCTCTGTAAGAAGTAAAATCATGTGTTCCTTCTAAAATTTTTGAAGCCTCCTGCATTTTTTTTATATTCAAAATTTTTCTCTGGTGCCAAACNCTCCCTTCATCAATTGCAGGTGGAGCTGAGCGATTGAGAATAATGTATTCATATTNTCTACTTGTGGCTGAAAACCTAGCATGGGCATCAGGTAAAGTTGGACGAACATTAATTATCTTAATCCTATAATCTATCAAATACGCATTTATTGCTTCCATTAATCTTATTGGCTCGAATTCTTTTTCAATATCAACATGTGCAACTTGTCCTGTTGCATGNACACCTGCATCAGTTCTTCCAGATCCATAGATTGAAGTTTTAATCTGTATAATCTTATATATAGAATCCTCAATTACTTCTTGAATGGAGGGACCACAGTTTTGNTTCTGCCAGCCAAGAAAATTAGATCCATCATATTCAATAGTTAGAAAAAATCTCATAGACACATTAAACTAATTTTTTTCAAAAAAATCACCTAATTCTATTTTGTAACCTCTAAAAAAATCAGCACTGGACATTTTCCTCTTTCCTTCTTTCTGGACATCTAAAATTTCAAGAAAGGATGAATTTCCACAAGAAATAATAGGGCAACCTGATGGCGAGAAATCAATAATTTGTCCGGGTAAATAATCTTTTGAGGAATATTTATTTTCATATACATCTGCTCTATGTATTCTAATTCTAGTTTTTTTATGAAACGCCCAGCATCCTGGCCAACTTGATAATGCTAAAAGTTTTCTTTTCAATTGGATGCTGCTTTTTGACCAATCAATCGTAGTTTCGGATGATGAAATTTTTTTTGCGTATAAAACTCCATTTGTGTCCTGTTTAATAGGGGTATGTTGTTTATTATGTACCAAGTTAATCGCATCAATCAGAACTCCTGGCATTTCCTCTGACATAGTATCATGAAGAGTATTTGAGGTTTCGTTATCACTTATTAATATTTTTTTCTTTATTATTACAGGTCCTGTATCAAGNGTTTCCTCCATTATCATAGCGCTTACAGCAGTAGTTTTGTCACCAGCTTCAATNGCTCTTTGAATAGGTGCTGCNCCTCTCCATCTAGGAAGATCAGAGGCATGCCCATTTATACATAAAAATTTTGGAGAATTAAGAATAGATGTTGGGAGTATAATTCCATATGCAACTACAATAATNAAATCAGCTTTTTGN
The DNA here is from genome assembly GCA_002684695.1 of SAR116 cluster bacterium. Lineage (GTDB taxonomy): Bacteria > Pseudomonadota > Alphaproteobacteria > Puniceispirillales. The sequence continues at coordinate 10,663 of NYVQ01000052.1, forward strand.
TTTATGACTTCATCTACAGTTACACTATCAGAAAAATCNCTTGGTGTTTTTACTTGAAGGCCATTTTTTTCAGCATAGCTATGTATAGGACTAANTCTTTTTTGTAATCCTCGACCAGAATTTCTGGGTGGTTGAGTATAAACTGANAGAACTTCAAAGTTTTTCGCAATAGCTTNTAAACTTGGGACAGAAAATTCAGGGGTGCCCATAAANATTAATTTTATATTACTTGTCATTTTCTCGGATTTGTTTTTTGACTTTTCTTAAAATTATGTCTCTCTTTANTCTAGAGATATGATCAACAAATAAAACCCCATTTAAATGATCTATTTCATGCTGTACACATGCTGCTAGTAATCCTTCAGCCTCTAAAGTTTCCGTTTNACAATCCACTGTTAAAAATTTTACAGTTACTTTTGATGGTCTAATTACAATAGACTTATGATCAGGAATGGATAAACAGCCTTCTTCAAGTTCTTCTTTTTCTTCCGATGAATATACTATTTCAGGGTTTATCATTTTAATCAGATTAGGATCCTCTTCCTCTTTAGAACAATCCATTACAATTAAACGCTTTAGAATGCCNACTTGATTTGCTGCNAAACCTATTCCAGGTGCATCATACATTGTTTCNGCCATATCATTGAGTATGGATTTGATTTCTTCTGTAACCANCTCCAAAGGTGNAGCTCTTTTTCTGAGTATGGGGTCTGGTACTAATTTTATTTCTAAAATAGGCATAAAATACTTTATCATTTTTTAAAAATTAANTAATCAAATATTTGAGCGTTTGAATTTCGTCAAGATAAAGTAGTATAGTAAAAATAAATAAAAATTTAATTATTCGGTCTATTTCATGAATTTTTCGTGGTTAATAATTTTATCATTGCTTTTTATAACTATTATNATTCTATTAATATTTATCCTTTTGAGAACAAAACAAAGTAGTAGTAATTTAGAATTAAATGAAATTAAAGCACAACTTGACATAATTGCTTCTACTGGCACTCAAAGCCAAGAAGCAGTTACTAATGCTATATCTAACCAACAAGCAAGACTAAATGATTCAATGACTAATTTATCAGATCGATTGAANTTAAGGTTGAATGAGCAAACCACTAAAACTAGTAAAGAACTATCTTCAATGCATGAAAGATTGGCAGTAATTGATGCTGCTCAGGAAAATATACTTGAGTTATCGCAGCAAGTTTCTGGATTGCAAAATATACTCTCTAATAATCAAGCAAGAGGTAGTTTCGGTGAAGTCCAATTAGAGAATATAATTAAGGATATTCTTTCTCAAACTTCTTATTCATTTCAGCATACATTAAGCAACAATAAAAGAGTTGATTGTTTAGTAAAATTGCCTGGGCCACCTGGTAATATTTGTATTGATAGTAAATTTCCTTTAGAAGCTTGGAGGTCTTTTATTCAGGCTAAAGANGAAAGTGATAGATCTTTATCTCTTAAAAGACTTAAGATTGATATAGAAAAGCACATAAAGGATATAGCAGAAAAGTACATTATCCCAGGAGAAACTGCAGATACTGCTGTAATGTTTTTACCATCTGAGTCTGTATATGCAGGNATNAATTTACATCTCCCCGATAGTATTAATTTTGGAAGAAGTAAAAAAGTATTTATGGCAGGNCCTGACAANTTAATGCTACTNTTAAATACTGTNAGAGCTGTTTTAAGAGANGCTAAAATGAGTGAGTCAGCAGTAGAGATAAAGTTAGAGGTTGGTAAAATGATGGATAACGTAANCCGATTGGATGAAAGAGTTAATAAATTAAANACTCATTTTGCAGCNGCACAAAGTGATATAAATGCAATTCAAACTTCTACAGGAAAAATTACGCGTAGTGGTCAGAAAATTGAGGAAATAGAAGTGAANCCAATAAATAATATTGAAAATNAAGAAAGCTAATTTGNATTTTTTCTAAAAAACAATGTTACATTCGCAATATTTAATCCAAATTTNTTTATTGANGCTTTGTTAACTATAGTTTCATTATCAATTCTAAACATCCAGTCATTAAAGCTAACTCTAAGTTCAGCAAANCCTAAATCTAAATCCATTTTATATTTCATNTTAAANGCATTACCTTGTTCTTTAGCTATTGCTTCTCCTACAATGTCATTTGCTAAACCTTTATAAGAGTTGCTATCTAATTTACTAAACTTCCATATTCTTTTATCTTTTTCACCATCAGCATAAATAAAATCTTCTTCTAAANTTAAAACACCATTTTCTANTGTGCCCTTCATATCTACTGTAAATTGGCGTCTAAGGTTTCCAAATCTGTCTTCTATAATTCCCCATGCTTTAACNTCTCCCTCAAAAAACTGCATTAAATTAAATTCAGGTTTGGTTTCAGCAAAATTTTCAATTTTCATAGTAGTACATCCTAAAAGAGTAAGAAATATTATTAGATAAGGAATTTTTCTAATCCATTGCATTATATGTNCCATAGAGTTTTAAATATATCTTATTACTAATTAACATTATTAACTGANNAATCAAAAATTATTTAGATTTGTAATTTACAATTTTAATGAATAAATTTATTTATAGACATATGATTTTTAATTAGGAGACAATTAGATGCTANATCTACCAGAATTACCTTATTCTTATGATGCGCTTTCACCTTTTATGTCAAAAGAGACATTGGAGTTTCATCATGATAAACATCACAATACNTATGTAGTAAATGCCAATAAGATTATTGACGAAAATAATATAAAATACGACAGTATAGAATCATTGGTCAAAGANTCTTATAATTCTAACCCAGGTTTGTTTAACAACGCTGCTCAACATTGGAATCACATAGAGTTCTGGCAGTGGATGAAACCAAATGGTGGTGGAAACATTCCAGGTGAACTTGAAAATAAGATTAACAGTGATTTTGGNTCATTTGAGAAGTTTAAAGCTGATTTTATTGCAGCTGGAGCAACTCAATTTGGTTCTGGTTGGTGTTGGTTAGTTATGGATAGTAATGGAAAACTTTCAGTTACAAAAACACCTAATGGAGAAAACCCAATTATACACAATCAAAAAGCATTATTAGGTTGTGATGTTTGGGAACACTCNTATTATATAGATTATAGGAATGCAAGACCAAAATATTTAGAAGCATTTNTTGATAATTTGGTAAATTGGGAAAGAGTTGCAGAACTTTTTGGATCTTAATAAACCAACNAAAATAGAAACTGAACTTTAGTAAAACTTAAAAATTTAGTTTATTATTAAATACTTATGGCAAGTTTTTTAAATGATCTAAGACTTACAATAGTTTTAAGTTTTACTTTATCTATATTATTTATTTTATTGATTGTTTATTTAGGTGACTTTCAAGGAATAAGTTTTTTNTGGCTCTGGCTGTTAAGATTATTACATGTTATCTCAGGTATTATTTGGGTTGGGCTTCTTTTTTATTTCAATTTTATTCAAATTCCCAATATGGTAAAGATCCCTGACAACCAAAANCCTGCCATAAGTAACATAATAGCGCCAGCGGCATTGTTTTGGTTTAGATGGTCAGCATTAGCAACAATNTTTTTTGGTATTTTATTAGCTTACTTTCAAGGATACCTAATTGAAGTCTTTACACTTTCAGAAACATATTGGGTTTTAGGTATTGGTATGTATTTAGGAATAATAATGTTTTTAAATGTTTGGTTAATAATTTGGCCAAATCAAAAAAAAGCCCTCGGCATAATAAATGTTAAAGAAGAAGAGAAACAAACATCATTAAAAATAGCTTTTAACTTTTCCAGATTAAATTTAATTCTTTCTATACCTATGCTAATTTCTATGACTGTTCATCAAAATGTATTTGCTTAGATAAATATATATATGGAAATTTCAACATTAATTAGTTTAGTTATGCCTATATCAATTGGGGGTATTTGCTCTGGCATAATTGCGGGCTTATTTGGTGTAGGTGGTGGAATAATTCTTGTGCCTTCCATAGTTTTTACCCTTGAATTTCTNGATTATAATCAAAATATTACTATGCATATTGCAGTTGCTACTTCTTTAGCTTTAATAATACCAACTGCAATTTCATCATCTTGGGGACATTATAAAAAACGGGTAGTTGATTTTCTTATTATCAAAAGATTATTTATTGCTTTGGTTATTGGATCAATTTTTGGTGCNATTTATGCTCAGCGGATTTCAGGAGATGGTCTGAGGCTCTTATTTGGGGTTATAGCTATTTTTTCNTCAATTAATATGATGCGAAAACATCAATTTATTCTNGGAAAAGAAATGCCAAAATCTTATTCGTTAAATGCAATGATAGGNTCAGTAATCGGCGCTTTCTCTGCTATGGTTGGTATAGGAGGGGGTGCATTATCTATACCACTTATGAANACCTTTTCTATTGGGCAACATAAAGCTACAGGCACAGCATCAGCTATAGGATTAATAATAGCTATTCCTAGTACTGCAGTTTATCTTTTTTCTGATATAAATGATTTGGTTTTTCCAGAATGGACAGTTGGAATGGTTTATTTNCCAGTATTTATTGTTTTTGTACCTTTAACAATTTTAGGTGCGCAAATTGGTGTTGCTTTAGCTCATAGAATAAATGGATTAATTTTAAGAAGAATTTTTTCTATTTTTTTATTAATTATGGCTTTAAGAATGATATATGTAGCTTTTCAGTAGGGAGAAAAATTTGAAAATTGCCATTGTTTCAGGAAGTAACAGAAGAAATTCACAATCTATCAGAATATCAAATATATTATCTCAAAAGTTTTACTCTTTAAATATTAAAGCNAGTTTAGTTGATTTAGAGAAAGAAAATTTACCTTTTTGGGAAGATGATTACGATGATTTGATATCTCCTCATAAAGATGCCTTCAGTAAAATATCTGAGTTATTAAAACAATCAGATGGATTTGTTTTTGTGGTGCCTGAATGGGGTGGTATGGTTCCNTCACAGGTTAAAAANATATTTTTATTATCATCAAATAATGAATTAGCTCATAAACCAGGACTTATAGTTACTCTTTCTGAATCTATGGGTGGAGCNTATCCTGTTTCTGAGTTACGAAGNTCTTCATATAAAAATACTAAAATTTGCTGGATACCGGAACATGTAATTATAAGGAAGGTCAAAGAGTTTTATCCAGAAAGTGATGAAAGACTAAATTCGAGAATGGATTACAGTTGTAAAATGTTAATCGAGTATTCTAAAGCTTTAAGAACTGTGCGAAATGCCGCTGACTTAAAAACATTTAAAAACGGCATGTAAAAAGGTTATTGATTAAATAATTTGAATGAAAATTTTATTATCACTAGTAGCTCTCTTAGCATCAGTTCTTTTTGTTCAGCTTGGAAGCGGTTCTCTGGGGCCATTAGATGCTCTTTCAGGAAAAGCACTTAATTTTTCTTCAATAGAAATCGGTCTGATAGGGTCTGCACANTTCTTGGGATTTATGATTGGGTGTTACATTACTCCTCTCNTAATTTCAAGGGTTGGGCATTCTAGAACTTTTGCTTCCTTGGCNTCATTAGGTGCAATTTCAGCTTTAGCACATATGGTATTACCTGATGCATTTTGGTGGGTTATCTTAAGAATTTTATCGGGTATGTCAGTAGCAGGAACCTACACAATTATTGAAATATGGATACAGCCAAAATTAAATAATCAAAANAGGGGTAAGATTACTGGGGTTTATAGATTAGTTGATATTTCTGGAACTTTAATGGCTCAAGCAATGATTGCTTTATTAGAACCAGCAACATTTATTGCTTATAATATAATTGCAGTTATGTGNTGTCTTTCAATATTGCCACTTAGTTTAACTACTAGTTTACCTCCAAATATTCCTCATAAAATTCGGTTGAGACCCATTATGGTTTTTCAGTTCTCTCCTTTGGCAGCTTATGGTGTTCTTGTTGCTGGTTTGAGCAACTCAATCTTTAGAACAATGGGTGCATTATATGCATCATATTCTGGTCTAAAAATATCNCAAGTAGCACTCTTTCTTGTCTTTGGTATTTTAGGTGGTGCTTTAAGTCAGGTGCCAGCAGGTTGGATAGCAGATAGGTATGATAGAAGATATGTACTGATTAGTTTCAGTATATTTGCATTTTTTTCATGTATTATGATTTCTCTTATAAATACAAATAATATAACATTATTTTACATTTCAATATTTTTATTTGGGGCTGCTACATTCCCGATTTTTTCATTAAGTGCTGCGCATGCAAATGATTTTTGNAATGATAATGACATGGCAGAGTTAAATTCTTCTNTAATNTTTACTTTTGCTTTAGGAGCAATAGTAAGNCCTTTTTTGTCTGGAAGTTTNATTACACTACTAGGTCCCCGATCAATGTTCATCCTTATAGGATTAAGTCATGTATTATTAATAATTTATGGTATTTATAGAATGGGTATAAGACCAACCTTGTCAGAAAAAACACCTTATATTTATTTGCCAAGAACATCGGCAATAATTTCTTGGTTCATTAAAAATGATAAACAATAAATATACTAAAACTTAAAATCCTAGTTCCAATCAAGTGTTCCTATTCTATCACAATTATCACACTTGANTTTCCATATATCTGAAGTTGTTCCACATGATTCACATACCCATCTTTGGCTTGGATTTGCATTTAAAGCTTTCTCCAATTCTTCATTAGATTGTGACTTATCGTCACTNTTATCTGCAAGNCTACTTTTAAGTTGGTGGTACGTAGTGTTGTATTCATTAGTTAATACTTTACTTAACTGATCTTTCGCCTCACCAGTTAGTCCAGCTGAAATTGCTTCATCAGCGATTATATAACGAGCCTGAGCACTTGCATTTTCATCTGTAAGTTTTATTAAGTTTGCAATATTGCTTGATGATCTCTCATTCTTCCAAATCAATTTTAATGTTTTTGAAATCTCTGGATGAGGTTGAATTTTCCAGGTCTTCGATAAAAGTGAAAGAGCTTTTCTTTCATTATCTTTGCTTATAAAAATTTTTGATAAAGCAATAATAGCAGGAATAAAGTCTGTTTTTTCACGGATTGCTAATGAAAAAGATTTTTCTGCTTCATTTAATTGATTTTCTTCAAGTTTAGCAAACCCAATTTTTGTATGTAGAGAAGCTCCCAATTGTTGAGCCCTTGTTTCATCTATTGATCCAATTCTTCTTGCCTTTTGTAATGCTTCAATTGACTTTTCATAATTCTCTTGTTTTGCTTCCATGACAACTAGCATAGAATTTAATTTTGGATTTCTTGGTTGAATGCTACTGGCTATTCTTGCCCTACTGAGAGCCTCTTTATGATCATTGCTCTCAATTGCTAACCTCATTAGACCAAGTTGGCCATGAAATTTTGTATTTTTTCTATCAGCTAAACTATTAAAATATTTATATGCAGCACTTTTATCTCCAGATAAATGAGCTGCGTGAGCTGACAGCATCTCAGTTAAATCTTTATTATCTAAAAGTCTTTTTGCCTGAGCAGCAAATTTTTGAGCACTTTCAACATCTCCAGCTGATGATGCAACAAGGCCATAGGCTAGGGCATTATAACCACTTTTTTGTCTATTTTCTCTCAATAGTCTAGAGATTTTAGAAGGAAGTTCTAAAAGCATTTTCCATAAATTATAAATCCACAATATTATCAATATTAGAATAATTAACCCACCAACAAGAATAGATGTTGGGATCTCCATTTTCCACCCAATCCAAATAATCTCAGTATTGCCCTCTTGATTAGATATAAGTGCGACTAATAAACAAACAGAAATAATCTTTATTGACCACCAAATAACTTTAAAAATCATTTAATATAATTCCCATAGTTTTCTAGGATATTATTTACTGCGCTATTGATTTCTGATCTTGATTTTAAATTATTTAACCATTCTAGAGCTGGTTTTTGCATTTCATCAGGAAGATTTTTAAAATTCTCAATGACGCCTTTTAAATTGTTTTTAGCTAAATAATATTCAATGTTTGATATTAAATCTGAGGGACTTTTACCCTCTGTAACGCCAGCTCTTCTAAGTTTTATAGATTTAATTATCCAATTAAGCCTAACATTAATAAAATTTTCATCATCATTTGGTGAAAACTCTAAAATAGAAGGTATTAGTAATTTAAAATTATTTTTTAATATATTAAGTGTTGGAGGTGGTGAGAAAGAATATTTTTGAAGTATTTGAAGGTCACTCGAAAATTCTTTTAAAAACTCTTTGTAGTCGCTTTTATTAATTTCTATTAATGTTTGATTCCAGGGAATATTTTCCCTGAATTCATCATTTAATTTTTGAATCATGGAATTAAGATCAAAGTTATTTTTTATTAAAATATTCTTTGTTTGGTTGATTATTTTAGATTGGTTATCAGTTTGCAACTTTCTTTTTAGTTGTAAATTTATACCTTCAAACTTTTGATTTAAATTGGATAAATAGGATAGTATTTCAGCGTTATCTTGTTCATTTTTGTTAATTTTTTCTTCAAAATAAAATATTCTATCTGATAATTCCATTACACTTTTAGATAGGTTATCGTACTTTTCAACTTGATTAGAATTTACTAAACTATAATTTTTATTAAATTTATCCTCAAATTCAATTTTAAATTCTTCAATGTATTTTTGATTCGTTGTGTAATTTTTTTGAATATCAATCCAAAAATAAACAGATAAGATCACCAAAGATAATAGAAATACGATTATTATAACTAAAAGTAAAACTAGAATATTTTTTTTTGGCTTCTTATTTTCTATTAATTTTTGATCATTTTTTTGGTTCACAAGGATTTTTCCATATTGTTAAAAACTTTCATTCCTAATGAAAGCACAGATGCTCTCCTTTTTCTTCTTGAGAGAAGAACTTTATTTAGAGATAAATCACATAAATAATTTACAATTTTTTCATTAATACCAATAAAATTTATATTATTTAAAAATTTAAATAAATTTGCTTTATTAATCAACTCAATCCACATTTCTGTACTTTTAAATGAAAAGAATAGAACAATTAAAACCTGTTTGTTTAATATTAAATTAGTTGAATTTATATCTAGCTCTTTTAGAGGAAGAGCTGAATATGTCTGCTTTTTATCAACATTGTAGACATTATTTTCTAAATCTATGTATATGCTGTCTTTTAAAGTATTATTTGATGGCCAAAGAATTTTTGAATTTTTAGGTAAATAACACTTTACCTTATTAGCTAAAAATAATGCATCACTCTTGCCAACTATTAAATTTTCTGCACCATACATACGTGCTAATTTTGCAGTAGAGCTTCCCACACAGAAAACAGGAGTTTTTTTGTCTTCTATAAATTTAATGACATGCGCAGCATGCCTGCTTGTTAAAAAAATTCCATCATAAATAGAGTTTAACTTAATACTATTTTGAAATATTTTCATCGATGGGGATGCAACAGCATTTATATTTTTTCTATTTAATAATTTACAGTCACTTAATGCATCATCAATAGGACGTGTAGTTAATAAAAACATTTTTTAAATTTTAAAACCTTTATTTTTCTTTAAGATATTATTAGCTAAAGTTTCCCCAATATTAATCGCATTTTTATAGTATCCCGAAGTTTTATCAGAAAATACTGCAGATCCATTAGGACTTGCTATTGCTCCAGATAGAAATAGAGTATCACCTTTTATATTTGCTGACGCACCAATAGGTGAGCTACAAGTTCCATTTAAATTTGCTACAAATGATCTTTCTGCTAAAGTTTCATATTCTGTTAATTTATTATTAATAGACTTTAGTAACTTTAATACACTTTTGTCATTAGACCTGCATTGTATCGCAATAGCTCCTTGTCCGGCACTTGGTAACATGACTTCACTTGATATTTCAGAATAAGGAACATCAATATTAAGCCTTTGAATGCCAGCCTTGGCTAAAATTATGGAATCGTATTCACCATTTTTAAATTTTTTTATTCTAGTATTAATATTACCCCTTAGAGAAGTGATGTTTAAATCAGGTCGATGTGAAAGTATAAATGCTTTTCTTCTTACTGAAGAAGTTCCTAATTTAGCGTTAACAGGCAAGTCAAAAATTGATTTCCATTTTCCAATTAAGAGATCTTTTCTAGTTTCTCTCTTTAAAACTGCTCCAATTTTAAGCTCTTTAGGTTGTTTCCATTCCATATCTTTTAGAGAATGAACAGCAATGTCTGCTTCTTCACTTATTAGTTTATTTTCTAAATTTTTAATAAATAGTCCCTTGCCGCCCACTTCTTGAAGACTGACATTCTGAATTTGATCACCCTTTGAAACAACTTCTAACACCTTTGTTTTAATAGATGGAATCAAATTTATAAGAATTTCACTTTGTTTTAGAGCTAGGGGAGAAGCTCTGGAGGCTATTATAATTTCATTGTTCATAAATTTATTTTATAAATAATATATATTAAAAGATTTATTTAATTTATTTAAATATACTTTAACATAACCTAAGAAATAAATTTAATTTCAATTAAATTAATATATGAATAATTTTTCCAGCGATTCCAATTTTACAGTCTTAGGTATAGAAACGACTTGTGATGAAACAGCAGCGTCAGTTGTTACACTCTATAAAGATGGTAAAACTAAATTACATTCCAATATTATTCATAGCCAATATAAGGAACATTCTAAATATGGGGGTATAGTTCCAGAGATTGCAGCACGATCACATTTAAATAACATATCTTTTATAGTTTCAAAGGCGATTGAGGCATCTGATAATGATGTTAATAGTATAGATGCTGTAGCAGTCAGTTGTGGTCCAGGGCTTATTGGTGGATTATTAGTAGGTTCATTATTTGGAAAAGCTTATGCTCTTTCTAAAAAAATACCTTTCATTCCTATTAATCATCTAGAGGCTCATGTTCTATCACCAAGACTTTTTGAAAAAATTGATTTTCCATATTTAGCATTATTGGTCTCAGGTGGACATACGCAATTACTGTATGTAGAAGACTTTGGCAAAATCAGAAGAATTGGTACAACTCTAGACGACTCTGTTGGTGAGGCATTTGATAAGGCATCTATTATACTAGGATTGGGTTGGCCTGGTGGTAAGAATATTGAAATTGCAGCAAAAATGGGTAATCCTGATAGTTTCTCTTTGCCAAGACCGATGATTAACAGAAACAACGCAGATTTTTCTCTTTCAGGGTTGAAAACAGCATTATTTAGATTGGCTCAGAAACAAAATTTAACCAGAGAAGTTAAATCAGATCTAGCATCATCATTTCAGTTTGCTGTTGCAGATATTCTGGAGGACAGATGTAAAAATGGACTAAGTTCAGCTCGAGAAATTAACTCTGTTTGCAAAAATTTTGTTGTTGCTGGTGGAGTGGCAGCTAATAAAGTAATACGTCAGCGATTAAAAGATTTATCAAACAATAAAAACTTTAATATATATTATCCACCAATAGAGATTTGTACAGATAATGCTGCTATGATAGCCTGGAATGGAATTGAAAAAATCATGAAATATGGGATTAAAAATGTTGATAATTCTGAATTTGAGCCTCGGACAAGATGGCCTTTAGATCCAGATGCTCAGCCTATAAGGAATGCTAAAGAGGCCAGATAAAATTGGTTTTCTGAAATAATTTATACGTTTTATTATTTATTAATTTTTTAAAAGGGAGGCAAAATTATTAATTATTGGTTGTTAAAATCAGAACCAGGAACGTGGTCATGGGATGACCAAGTAAAAAAAGGCGATGAAGGTGAAGGTTGGGATGGGGTAAGAAATTACCAAGCTTCCAATAACATGAAAAAGATGGAAATAGGGGATCTTGCTTTTTTTTATCATTCAGTAAGTGAGAAAAATATTGTTGGTGTAGTTTCAATTATTGAAAAATATCAGCCAGATCCATCCGATAAAAAGGGTCGCTTTGGAATGGTTGTTGTAAAAGCAGTAAAATCTTTTGACAAAAAAGTAACTTTAGCAGACATAAAGTCTAATCCAAAACTCTCTGAAATTTCTCTTATAAAACAATCAAGGCTTTCGGTTATGCCAATTATAGAAGACCATTGGAAAACTATTCTAGCAATGGGTCAAACAAGAATTTAGCTATTATTTTCTTTTTTCTCTTTAAAAATAAAATACAGATTTCTCAAGTATATTAACAAGCCCAATCCCTGACCGCTTATAAAAACAGGGTCTTCTCTCCATATAGCGTAAATTAACATTACTGCACCTCCTCCAATTGAGCAATACCAGAAACCGATGGGAATAACACTCCTTCCAACGCTCTCAGAAGAAATCCACTGAATTATAAATCTACTAGCAAAGAGACCTTGCCCACCAAATCCAACAACCAACATAATAAGTTCAGGATTTTGTGATAAGTAAGGTTCAGTAAATGGAAGAAGAAATATTAAAATGCTCGCTAGTTTATAAGAGCCAATACTGATAATTTCTGACAAATAAGAAATCATAAAAGCCTATTTTTTAAATTCTTCATGATGAACAATATCTTTTGGTGTTCGTTTTAAAAGCCATAAAACTCCTAACACATCTGAGAAACCTACAACAGCTCTACCAAAATTAGTATATTTAGAGTAGCCAGTTTCTCTTTGCCTGTGATTTACATTTACCCCAATTACTGAAGCATTGTATCTTTTTGCCAGTATAGTGAAAAATCGGTGCATATGATTAAAAAAGGGTATAGATAAATATAATTTTTTGTTAAATACTCTTATGCCACATCCAGAGTCAGGGTGGCTATCAGAAAATATGTTTCTTCTAAGAAATCTTGCAAATTGTGATGCATAACGTTTACTAAAACCGTCCTTTCTATTTGCACGAATACCAGCAACTAATGTTAACCCTTTATTTTTTTTAAACGCTTCAATCATATTTGGAAGATCTTTTGGATCATTTTGACCATCTCCATCAAGTGTAGCTATTAAATCGAAGTTAGATTGTAAAATTCCAGTTTTCATTGCGACTGACTGACCGTAACATTTTTCATGACAAATCAACCTGACTTGTTTAAGTTTTTTTAAGTTTAAAATTTCTTTTTTTGTATTATCTTTGCTTCCATCGTCTACAAAGATTATTTCATGTTTGTAGTTTTTTAGTGCATCATTAATTTCATGCGCCAATTTTTTTATATTTTCTTCTTCATTGAAAACAGGAATAACAACAGAAACATCTATTTTATTTAAATTGGTCTTCATAAAAAAGAAAAAATTATAAATTACTACTAATACATTTCATAACCCCCAATTCTATAAACTGCAAGGTAATGTAATTTTTATTCTTGATTTTGAGTAGGTTTTAATANGTGAAGAATNATTTTCTGACCCTTTGCTAGATTATAGCCATCTATACTAATCAAACTCTCAACTTTTCTATTAAATTTCTCTAATNTTTTANTAACTTGTTTGAGTTTTCTATCTTCAACAATTGCCAAGGTGTTGTCTCCTTCTATCAAAANAAGTGCAGTTTCATTGGCCTTTAATAAGAGAGTATCTCTTCCAAGAGAAAAAACTAAAGAAGGCTCATGGTATCCTGTTGAAACTATTGTATCAGGTTTAAAATCTAAGGAATTAATATATTTTACAATTTTTGGNGTGATATGAATTTTATCTAAATTGGGTATAATTGCGGAAAACAGTATTAAGTTAGATATCCCAGCGAATATGGCCATTCCAAATAATGGTGACAGTTTATGTTTATTTAAATTTAAATAGAAAATATTACCGCAAATAATTGAGCTAAAAATCANTAGTGCCAAAAATAGGCTTATTAAAAATATAACAATATTAGATGAAAATCTTAGACTAATGTAAATAAAAGCTANNGCTAATAAAATAGTAAAAACTATGACAANTATCCTAAAAATTTTACNAATTTTTTTCAGAATTGGATNTCCAGATGGTGGNGATGAAATNCCTAAAAGAATAAGTAATATGAGAGCAGGAAAAATTGGTAAAATATAGTGAGGTAATTTTGTAGGTGTTAATTCTAAAATTAGCCAGAATGGGATTAGCCAAGAAANTAAAAACCGTGTTAATCTATCGCGTTTCCAATTTAGAATAGCTCTTCCAGCAAATGGCGACAATAAGACCATTGGCCAGAAAGTTANCAACAAAAATATAAAGTGGCTTCCAAAGGGTCCCCAATGATTTTCTTGTCCACTTTTAACTTTATTCAAAAAGTCTTCGTTNATTGCATCTAAAATCAAAGACCCATCTGTTGCACTCCAAGCTAAATAAACCCATGGAGTAGTTGTTATGNCTATTATAAGTAAACCTTGGAACCATAAAAATAAATTTAACCATGAAATGTTCCACTCTTTTTCTGAGAGTCTATCAAGGATGCAAACGCTAATTAAAGTAACTACAAATAAAAGAGGTGAAATTGGTCCTTTAATAAGAATTCCAAAAGCAATTGTTAACCAAAAAAATCTAGTTAACCAAATATGATCGTGATGCTTATATTTATTCCAACTTTCTTTGCCNTAATTATAAAGTTTCCAAAAAATTAATTGTTGAATTGTACAAAGCATTAAGAGAACTGTATCTGTTTTTGCTTGTTTCAGTTCAATTGCAAAACCTAACAGAGTTGCAATGACAAGACTTGAAAAAAAACTAAATGTTAAAGATGAAGCAATAGTAAAGTCAAAATATCTAAAAGAAATATTATAAACAAACANACTAAAAAAAAGNACTAAAATAATGGAAGCAANAATATTTGGAATTCTGTAAGAAGATATATTTTCTTTTCCAAAAATAGATGCACTTGCCATTTGAAGCCAGTAAATTCCAATTGGTTTTTTTGACCTCAGTTCTTCTTGAAATTTAATAACTATAAAATTTTGATCCTCTAGCATTTGTTTGCTTGCTTGAGAAAATCTTGCTTCATCTCTGTCTAAAGGAGGTATAGAATTAAATCCTGGTAGTAAGAAAAGTATCACTAAAAATGAAACAATTATAATTTTAGTAAATATATGGAGTTTTTGAAAAAACTCACTTAACCAATCACAAAAAGCCGAAAAGAATTTATTTATTATGGAAAAATTTAAAAAATTAATTGCATTCATGAAAATATATTAAAATAAAAGAAATTAAATTATTTATATACCAATTTAAAACAAATAATTAATCATTTTAATAACACTTTGAACGTAAACCATGAATTTACAAAGTATTTACAAAAAAAGTCCTTCTTTTAAGGCTATTTGGAAAATTTCTTGGCCTATAATGATAGCTAATTTGGCAATACCTATAGTAACTGCAACTGATACTGCGGTCATGGGACGTGAAAATAGTTCAACGTTTATTGCTGCGATAGCCTTGGGAGGTATTGTTTTTAATATAGTTTATTTCTCTTTGAATTTTTTGAGAATGAGCACTACTGGTCTAGTTTCTCAAGAAAAAGGAAAAGAAAATAAAGACGGTATTAAAAGTATAATTTCTTTATCGTTGAGTATAGCAATCCTAATTGGAATATTATTAATTTTTCTTGTTAATCCAATTATCAATTTATCTAAATTTTTTATATCCGGTTCAAATCTCTCAGAAATGCTTATGTCAGAATACATTTTCTATAGATCTTTTGCTGCTCCAGCTACACTAATGAATATGGTTTTGTTAGGTGTATTTATTGGAATTGGTTCAACAAAATCAGCAATGGTCCAGTTAATATTCATAAGTTTATTAAATGCCTTTTTGAGTATAGTTTTTGTCATAATTTTTAATCTAAGTGTAATGGGAGTAGCATTAGGGACTGTTTTTGCTCAATGGGCGGGTTTGCTATTGAGTGTATTAATATTGAAGAATTTAATTTATAATGAAAACTTTAAAATAAAATTATTATTTAACTTATATTTTTATAAAGATAAGAATTTTAATTTAATTTTAAATATTTCTAAAGATTTTTTTATTCGAACTTTATGCATTATTTTTGCCGAATTTTTTTTAATTAATAATTCAGCTAAACTTGGGAACAACTCATTAGCTATTATTCAAATATATATCGTTTTTTTAAGTTTTATTTCTTATGGTTTAGACGCTTTTGCCCATGCTGCAGAAACTTTATTAGGGCAATCTTTTGGCAAAAAAGATAAAGCTACTTCAATTATTGTTGTAATTAAAACACTTATTTTGGGAATTATTCTTGCAATATTTATATCCATTTTTCTCTTAATTTTTGGCAAGCACATTTTCTTAATTTTTACATCAATAGAGGATGTAATTAATGGATGTATAGCATTAACACCTTATTTAATAATATTGCCGCTTATATCTGTTTGGGCTTTTATGTTTGATGGCTTTTTTATTGGAGCAGCTAAAAGTAAACCAATGAGAGATTCAACTATTTTTTCATTTGGAGTTTTTCTTTTATTGAATTTTTTTATTATGCAAACAAGTCCAAGTATTAAATTGCTCTGGATTTCCTATTTATTATTTCTATTTTTAAGAGGTGTTTTTTTATCAATTTATTTCAAAAGTCTTTTTATCTATGATAATTAAATCAATAAATTTATAATTTTTTTCACGAAATTAATAATATGGAAAATAAAAAATATTTATCATTAGATAATAATAACAGATCAGGTTTATCGAGTAAGTTAAAAGGATGTATAGAACTAAATCTAATTAAAAAATCAGAGTTTGATAAATGGTTTAATAGTAGTTCTATAAATTTAAAAAACTGGATTAATTCAAATAATTTCAAACCAATATCTGGNTCAGTTTTANTTTANCCTAATAGTGATTTAAAAATAGAGAAAATTTTTGCTATTATAGATAATGACTATTCTTTTTGGGAAATCTCTCAAATAAAAAAATCTCTTCCTGACGGAGATTATGAAATAAACATACAAAATTTAGAGAAATACGAATGTGACTTCAGCTTGGCATGGTCTTTAGAAAACTATTGTTTTACACCATTCAACTCTAAAAAAGATAAAAATGTTTTATATAAAAATTCAAATCTTCTAATAAATAATAAAATATCAAAATCAGTATTCCCACAAATTAACGGGATTTATCTTGCGAGAGATNTAATTAACTTCNCTGCTAATATAATTAACCCTGAAGCTTTGGAGGAAGTNTGTAAAGATCTTGCAAATTACCATAAAGCTGGAATTGAAATTATAAAAGGAAAAAAATTACAGGANGAGTTCCCTGCAATACATACAGTGGGNAGGGCAGCCGAAATAAATCCAAGGCTAATAGACATNGNCCTTCAAAAAGGGNAAAATTTTCCTAATGTGACACTTGTTGGTAAAGGGGTTACNTTTGACTCTGGTGGATTAGACTTAAAACCACCAAAAGCAATGGAGCTNATGAAAAAAGATATGGGTGGTGCTGCTATCGCAATAGGTCTTGCACACTCTTTAATGTTAACAGATTTAAATATTAANATTCGNCTNTTAATNCCAGCAGTTGAAAATGCAGTNTCTCAAAACTCCATGAGACCACTTGATATCTTAAAAACTAGAAGTGGCATAGAAGTAGAAATTGGCAATACTGATGCAGAAGGAAGACTTATTTTATCTGATGCACTATTTTATGCAAGTGAAAGACCAACTGACCTTTTGATAGATTTTGCAACCTTGACTGGTGCTGCAAGGGTTGCATTAGGGACTGAACTTCCAGCTTTATTCTCTAATGACAAAAAACAAAGCTCTCGTTTGGTTTCAATATCAGAAGAAGTATGTGACCCAATTTTTCAAATGCCTTTACATAAAGCTTATGAAAGATTTTTAAGTCGAGAAAATGGTTCAATATCCAGTACGGGATCATCCCCTTACGGTGGTGCAATAACAGCNGCATTATTTTTAGAAAAGTTCATAAAAAAACAAACTATATGGATGCATCTGGATGTCATGGGTTGGAATTTGGCTAATTTGCCTGGTCGACCTGTTGGGGGAGAAGCTATGAGCTTAAGGGCTTTTTTTCATTACATCAAAGATTTTACAAAAACTTTTTAGTATCCTTTAAGTCTATTAATTTGATTTGGCGGTTCAGTGTTATTCATTAAGCATCGTGCAGCATTAACTATTTGATCTATAGAAGTCTCAGTATTAGTTTCAGCTGAAATATGTGGCCAAATACTAATTTTTTGGTGGTTCCAAAAAGTATGATTAGATGGGAGTGGTTCTGTTTCAAAAACATCAAGATATGCATTTTTTATTTTTCCCTTATCAATCATGTATAAAAGATCATCTTCATTGACATGTCCACCTCTGCCTGCATTAATTATTGTTGCACCATCAGGTAAATGAGACATGGTTTCTTTAGATATAATATGCTTTGTTTCTTGTGTAAGTGGAAGTATACAAACCAATATTTTACACTGAGGCAACATTTTGTAGAGGCCACTTTCACCATAATAACATTGAATTTCTTTGATATTTTTTTCACTTCTGGACCAACCCATAACATTGTATCCAAAATTTGAGAGTGATAACGCAACATGTTTTCCTATAGCTCCAATCCCAAGCACACCAATATTCCATTTATTACTTGGAATAAATTCTACAGATTGCCATTTCTTTTCTTTCTCAAACTGGATATACTTATCAAGAAAACGCGTTTCTCGTAAAACTTGAAGAGAGACCCAAGCAGACATTTGTTTTGACATGTCATTATCAACAAGTCTTATTATAGGCAGTTTATCAGGCACAACACCTGGTTTTAAAAGGTGGTCTACTCCTTGCCCTAAATTTATTACTCCTTTTAAATTTTTAAATTGTTTAAGAAAGCCATTAGGTGGCAACCACACTAATGCAACATCCACCTCATCTGGGTTACAATTATCTTTATTTAATAAATTAATGTCAGGTGCTTTTTCTTTAAAAATAGCTGACCATTTTTCAAGATTATCTGAATCCCAGTAGTATAATAAATTAATCTTTCTACTCATTGGTTTGCACCTTTAATTACATAATAACAGATTATAGACTTTTATCACTTAAAGTAAATTAATCGAGAGAGCATTATTTAATCTAAGATATTAATTTAATCTTAACATCATATTTTCTCTTTAACTGCTAAGTCAAAGTGCAAAATCAAAGATTATATTAAATTATTAGTTTAAATTAATTTAACTATGAGTTAGTAGCTTCTATTTCTTTTTGAATTTCATCTTCAGTTGGAAGATCAGCTGGGACATCTGCTAAACTTCTAAGCCACAATAATATATTTGCCCTGTCATTTTCTTTCTTTAACCCAGCATAGTTCATTTTTGTCCCTTTCATATATTCTTTTGGCTTTAATAAAAATTTATTTAGCGAAGAATAGTCCCATTCACCGCCGAAGGCAGTTAAAGCTTTTGAATATTTATATCCATCGACTTTCCCCATTTCCCTATTAAGAACATTCCATAGGTTCGGTCCAACTTTATTAGGCCCACCTGCATTAAAACTATGACATGCCGCACATTTTTTTGAGAGTTTTTTTCCTTCATCTAAGTTAGCTGAAGCAATTAATGCTAGAATAGGAACTATCTTTACTTGCGTTGACGCAATTGCTGAAGCTTCGGTAATGCTAGTCTCTGGTACTTCAATCGGGAAAGCATTTTTTGATACTGAGTGGTCCCCTTCAGAGTGATGATCTCCGTGATGTTCTCCATCTCCTCCTTGCATAAAAGAAGCAAATTTCCCAACACCTATTAGTAATAAACATGCACACAAAAAACCTGCAACGATTTTATTAAATGCTAATGGGTCACTCATAAAAAAATCTCATTTATTTAATTTATCTTATAATATTTAATAATTATGTTGTACTTTAAAAATCAACTAAATCTCAACAATTTTTTTTCTATTGATGATATATATAAAGGAAACAAAACTTGCAACATTTAGAGCAAAATAAAAATATAAAACCTGTAATCATTATTCCTTCCAGATTAAATTCTACACGACTTCCAAGGAAAGCTTTAGAAATAATAGATGGAAAACCAATGATTTGGCATGTGTGGTCTAATGCAATTAAAGCTGATATCGCGCCTGTCCTTGTTGCGACTGATTCGAATGAAATTAAAGATATCATTATCCAAAATGGTGGGAATGCAATTTTAACAGATAAAAAACATGCTTCTGGTTCGGATAGAATTTATGAAGCATTGAATATTTTTGATCAAAAAAAAATTTATAATTTTGTAATTAATTTGCAAGGCGATATGCCTTTTTTCCCATCAAATCTATTTGAAACCATACTATCAAATGTTACAAGTGAAGATTTAATAACCTTAGTATGTCCTGCAACAGAAAAAGAAGTAACCGACCCCAATGTGGTTAAAGCTGTTGTCTCATGGGATTCTAAAATAAAAAATTTTGGAAATGCTCTATATTTTAGCAGATCAAAGGTTCCATACAACTCAGATGAATATTGGCATCACATAGGAATCTATGGATGGAAAAGAGATAGCTTAAAAAAATTTGTCTTGTCTAAACCAACTCAACTAGAATTAACGGAAAAATTGGAACAACTTAGAGCTTTAGAAAACAATATGAAAATAAAAGTAGTAAAAATAGAACAAAATCTTATTGGTGTTGATACAATGGAAGATTTAGATAAAATAAGAAAACTAATTGAAAAATCTGAAAGTTAATTAACTAATGGCAAATAAAAATAACAATCAAAATAATATAATTGCATTTCAAGGTGTGCCAGGAGCCTATTCTGAAATGGCGTGTTTGTCTAATTTTAAAAATATGAAAACTTTACCATGCCCTTCATTTGAGGAAATGATATCTTCTGTTCAAGAAAACCGAGCTAAACTAGCAATGGTACCTGTTGAGAATTCAACTGCTGGAAGAGTTGCTGATATCCATCATTTACTTCCAGAATCAGGTTTATACATTATCGGGGAAATATTTTTTAGGGTTAATCATACATTGCTTGGCGTTAAGGAAGCTAAACTTAGCGATTTAGAGGAAGTTAGAAGTCATGCTCAGGGTCTAGCTCAATGTAGAGAAAATATAAACAAAATGAAACTTTTGCCAATTATTCATCCTGATACAGCGGGTGCAGCAAAAGAAGTATCTGAATTAAAAGATAAAAGAATTGCAGCAATTGCGTCAAAATTAGCAGCAGAAAAGTATGATTTACAAATTTTTAAAGAAAATTTTGAAGATAAAAATCATAATACAACTAGATTTTTGATTATGAGTAAAACATACACAATGCCAGAAGTTACAATTGATAAATATATAACAACTCTTGTTTTTTCAACAAGATCTGTGCCTGCAGCCCTTTACAAAGCCCTTGGAGGATTTGCTACAAATGGTATTAATTTAACAAAACTTGAGTCATACATGATTAATGGTAGCATGACTGCTACTCAATTCTATGTAGATATTGAAGGCCATCCTGAAACATCTTCTATGAAATATGCCTTGAAAGAATTAGAGTTCTATTGTGGTAGAGATATGGTAAAAATACTTGGAACTTATAAAGCATCTTCAAAAAGGAAAAGTTAATCAGTCAAACAATTTTTCTACTTGAAAGATTTATTGAAGTATATCATACAGACATGGGGAGCTGTCTGGACAGATTGCTTGTGAACTCGGTCAGGATCGAAAGATAGCAGCCGCAATAAGTTTTATTTGGGTCAGACAGTTTCCTGTTTAAAATTATTAGTAAAATATTAAAATTTAATGGTAATTGAGAATAATAATACTTTTACAGATTCTAAACATAGGGTGCTCGCAAGAAAATACCGTCCTTTAAATTTCAAAAAATTAATTGGTCAATTTAATCTTGTTAAAACTTTATCTGGTTCTATAGAAAGAGATAGGCTCGCACATGCCTATATACTTACTGGTGTCAGAGGTGTTGGAAAAACTTCAACTGCTAGAATAATTGCAAAACTTTTTAATTGCCCTAATCCAGAAAAAATTCCAGAAATTTCAATAAACCCATGCGGTTCATGTGACTCATGTTTAGGAATAGCTGCAGGAAAAAATATTGATGTATTAGAAATAGATGCAGCAAGTAACACAGGTGTTGATAATATTAGAGAATTAATTGATGGAATTGGTTACAAACCTCTAACTTCAAAATTTAGAGTATATATAGTTGATGAAGTTCACATGCTATCGAAGGGTGCATTTAATGCTTTACTTAAGACTCTTGAGGAGCCTCCAGATCATGTTAAATTTATCTTTGCAACCACTGAAATAAGAAAAGTTCCTATTACTATTTTATCAAGATGCCAAAGATTTGATTTGCAAAGAGTTTTATCTGAAACACTAATTGAACATTTGAAATGGGTTTGTGATCAAGAGGGAATTAAAGCATCTGAAGGTGCTCTTCAAATCATTTCAAGGCTATCGGAAGGATCGGTGAGAGATGCAATGTCACTTCTTGATCAATCAGCCTCAATTAGTGGTGATAATATAAAATCAGAAACCATTAATTTCATGCTTGGTCTACCAAGCCGTGACTCCAGTATTGGAATACTAGAAAAAACTTTACAGGGTGATATATCAGAAGCCTTAAATCTATTTGATACAGTAATCAACCATGGAAGTAATGGTGAAACTGTAGTTAGTGATATGCTTGATATTTTGCACTTATCAACAAGAATGCATGTATTAGGTGCTCAAAATGAGAATATTTCTTTGTCATCCATTCCAGAAAGTGAGAAAATAGGAATAAAAAAGCTATCACAATTACCACTCGCTCATTTAACTAGAGCATGGCAAATTTTATTAAAAGGTCTTGAAGAAATTAAATCATCTCCTAACCCAGATGAGGCTTCATCCATGGTTCTAATAAGACTTGGTTATTCAAGTCATCTTCCTGATCCGGCATCTCTTGTTAAAAAAATTAAAGAAATTACGGATAGCAATGAAGATAAAACATCGATTTTAGAAAAGTCAGATGCTAGTAATATTGAAATACAAGAAGAAACATCTTCAGAGAGTGATTTAACAAAAATAAATTTAGAGAGTTTTGAGGATTTAGTTGAGTTATTTAAAAATAAAGGAGAGCTTCTAATTCATGCCCAATTGGTATCATGTGTTCATTTAGTAAATTTCAACAAAGGTGAAATAGATATAAGAATCGTAGGAAATACTAATAGTACAATTGCAAAAGATATTTCTAATAATCTCAAAAATTGGACAGGTTTGGACTGGATAGTAAATCTTGTTGATGATCAAGGGGATGAAACATTGGATGAAAAAAAAAATAGATTAGAAAAGGAAGAACTAGAAGTTACTAAAAATACGCCAGAAATGGAAAAAGTTTTGAAAGCTTTTCCAAATGCACAACTAAAATCAGTTAAAGATACTAAAGATTGAACATAAATTATGATTAGCTCTGAAATAGATTACCTGGTTAGACTAATGTCTAAATTGCCAGGTCTTGGAATAAGATCAGCAAGGAGAATAGTCTTACATCTGCTTAATAATAAAGAAAAAGAAATGCTTGTTCTGTCTAGTGAGATTAAACAAGTAGCTGAACTAGTTCAATTTTGCTCAATTTGTGGAAATATGGATACAAAAGAAACTTGCTACATTTGTCTAGATGACAAAAGGGACAAATCAATTATTTGTGTAGTTGAAAATGTTGGAGATCTTTGGGCTATAGAGAGATCAAGTGTATTTGGAGGTCAATATCATGTATTAGGGGGAGTTTTATCTGCTCTAGACAACATTGGCCCTAAAGATTTAAAAATTGAAAACTTAGTTGAACGAGCAAAAAATAAGAATACAAAAGAAATTATTTTGGCTAACTCGGCAACTGTTGATGGTCAAACCACGGCTCACTATTTAGCTGACCAGTTAAGTGAGTGCAATGTTCTGATATCAAGATTAGCGCAAGGTTTACCTATAGGTGGTGAGTTGGATTTTTTAGATGATGGTACTATTACTCAAGCTTTAAAAGCTCGATCAGAAGTTTAATCATTTTTTTTATTTTTCATTAGCCTTAATGCATTTAATTTGATGAAGCCCTTGGCATCTGATTGGTCATAGTCACTATTGCTGTCTTCAAAAGTCACTAAATCTTCACTGTACAATGAGTTCTTTGATTTCCTGCCTGTAATTATAACATTACCCTTATACAATTTAAGCCTAACGTATCCATTAACATTTACAGAAGATTTATCAATAAGGGCCTGCATCATCTCTCTTTCAGGTGAAAACCAGAAACCATTATAAATTAACTTTGCGTACTTTGGCATAATTTCATCTTTTAAATGTGCTTGTTCCCTATCAAGTGTGATTGACTCTATTGCTCTTCTTGCTTGCAATAAAATGGTTCCACCAGGTGTTTCGTATACTCCTCTGGATTTCATTCCTACAAATCTATTTTCAACTATATCAATTCTGCCAATACCATTTCTTCCCCCTAAATCATTTAGTTTTTTGAGTAGGATTGCAGGGGTAAGATATTTATCATTTATTGCTACAGGGTCACCTTTTTTAAACTCTATTGTAATTTCAGTCGGTTCGTTTGGCGCTTGCAAAGGATTAATGGTCCTAGAAAATATATGTTCCTGTGGTTCAATCCATGGGTCTTCGAGGATTTTTCCTTCTGCTGAAACATGTAAGAGGTTTGCATCTACACTAAATGGGGCTTCACCTCTTTTGTCTTTTGTTATTGTTATTTGGTGTTTTTCTGCATATTGAATTAACTTTGTTCTTGATGAAAGTTCCCACTCTCTCCAAGGAGCTATTACTTGAATATCAGGATTTTGTGAAAGATATGAAAGTTCAAATCTAACTTGATCATTTCCTTTGCCTGTTGCACCATGAGCAACTGCGTCAGCACCTTCTTTTTCTGCAATCTCAATTTGTCTTTTAGCAATTAAGGGTCTAGCTATACTTGTGCCCAAAAGATACATGCCTTCATAAACAGTATTGCACCTAAACATTGGAAAAACATAATCTTTTACAAAGCTATCTTCTAAGTTTTCAACATAAATTTTCTTTACTCCTAGGAGTTCAGCTTTCTTCCTTGCTGGTTCAACTTCTTCGCCTTGGCCTATATCTGCTGTAAACGTAATAACTTCACATTGATATTTTTCCTGTAACCATTTCAAAATAACAGATGTATCTAACCCTCCAGAGTATGCTAATACAATCTTTGACGGTTTTAAAATATTCATTTAAATTATTCTTTCTTGTGAATTAAAAACAATTAATTGCTCTATTAACTTGTTCTTCAAAACAATAAATTTTATATTTGCATAATAACTATAGGAGTAATTTATGGCAAAGGTTTTATCTTCCAAAGAAGTAACAGAACTTATAAACCCTATTGCTGCAGAATGGCATGTAATAGACGACGGTACAAAAATCAAAAAAACCTTTAAGTTTAAATCATTTATTGAAGCATTTTCTTTTATGAGTAAAATTGCGATCTACGCTGAAAAAAAAGATCATCATCCAGAATGGTGTAATGTCTATAATAAAGTGGAAATTACTTTAACTACACATGATGCAGGCGGTATAACTGATAAGGATATAGATCTTATTAATTTTATTGAAAAATAATCATAGCATGCGTTTGAAGAGTAATTTTATTTTCAATCCAATTATTTTGGGTTGGTTGGGTGTTATACCTTTTGTTTTCTCATCAAGTGTGGTGATTATAAACAATCAATATGTTTATGAAATGAAGATTATTGGGTTGTTATACGCATCAATCATTCTTTCATTCTTAGGTGCTGTTCACTGGGGATTTCTTTTAAAATATGAAAAATCAGAGAGTTTTTTATGGTTTTGGGGGATATTTACTTCATTGCTGGCATGGTTATCTCTAATTATTATCGTGGTCTTTAAAAACTTTTATATACCTTCACTTTTTTTGACTATAGGATTTATAGTAGCCTTACTTATAGATATGAAGATTTTTTTAGAAAGTACGTGGTATTCTAATTTAAGAGTAAAACTTACTATATTTGCAATTTCCAGCACTTTGTTAAATGGATTTTTAGGGTAATAAAATGAAAGGATATTTTGGTATAGGAGTTGAAAATGTTTCAAAAGCAATGAATGCAGGAGCGGTTATGAGAACAGCCCATGCCTTTGGTGCAAACTTCTCTTTTTTTGTTGGTGGACCTCTAAATAAACATGAAATAAGATTGTCTGANACTTCAAATACAGAGAANAGTCTGCCAACATATTATTTTGATNGCGTAGANAATCTTAATTTGCCAAAAGGATGTCANTTAGTGGGAGTAGAATTACTANACNATGCTGAATATTTGCCTTCTTTTCGGCACCCAAGATTGGCNGCATATNTTTTAGGATCAGAAAGATATGGNCTTAGTAAANANATTCTNAANAAATGTGANAAAATTATTNAANTTCCAACAAAATTCTCTTTGAATTTAGCTTTGACTGGAGGGATAGTCTTATACGANAGATTGATTTCCATGAAAAATTTTAATAAAAGACCATTAATGTAGATNCTTTAGAANTAAATTTNTNATANAANTNTATAANGTCNTTTTATNNACANAAAAGNAAATTAAANATTAANNATATTNATTNGNTTTGATATACAATTTGCTTGAAAGTTTTTATNATTNTTATTACTTGTANTTGAAATATATNCTGNTTAAAACAAACGTGATATTAAAACTTAATTTTCAAAATTTCTTAGTGAGGCTTAATTAAAAATGAAATTATTTTTTAAAATTTTAATTCTANTTTTTTTCTCTATTAATGCAAACTCAGAAACACTTATTCTTGGTGTTGAAAGGGATTGGACCGCCTATAGGTCAGACAATGGAGATAAAAGAACTTGTTTTATNTCTTCTGAGCCNAAGTCTTCAAAAGGNGANTATAAAAAAGAAAATAGGGGTGACGTTAGGGTTTATGTAACTCATGGTCCCTCCCAAGACGTTACAAATGAAGTCTCNATNAAAGCNGGCTACGATCATAAAGAACAATCNATAGTGAAATATGAAATTGATGGTANGANAAAATTTTCACTTTTNACNCTTAAAGATAGAGCATGGGCTGAAACACCTGAACTTGATTCTAAAATCGTTGGAGCNATGANNTCTGGAAATAAATTAGTTGTNTCTGGCACATCTTCAAGAGGCACAAAAACGGAAGATATTTATTCTCTTTTTGGATTTACTGCATCATTGAAGTTAATAGATAAAGCTTGTGGAAGATAAAAAATTATCTGTTAATATTATAAATTCGNTAGATGTTNCCAAAACAAATCTTTTGGGTTTGTCAAAAAATGAATTAAAGACAATTTTATCTGAAAATAATTTGCCAAAGTTTAGAGCAGATCAAATTTGGTATTGGATTTATAGATCAGGAACCATAGATTTTGATCTGATGACAAATATTTCNAAAAATCTCCGTGTTGAATTATCNAATAAATTCTANATTTGGAGACCANAAATTTCNTCTGTGCAAAAATCTGATGATGGAACAATCAAATGGTTACTAAAATTAAGTGACGGTAANGAAATNGAAACAGTATGGATNCCTGATGGTGAGAGAGGAACACTATGTATATCTAGTCAAGTTGGNTGNACACTTACATGTAAATTTTGTCATACTGGAACCCAAAGATTAGTNAGAAACCTTAGTTCGGCAGAAATTGTTGGTCAAGTTATGCTGGCTATGGATGAGATTAAAGATTGGCCATCCGCTTCAGAAAATCGATTNTTAACTAGTATTGTTTTAATGGGTATGGGTGAGCCACTTTATAATTATGATAATGTTAAAAAAGCTATNAATATTATTATGGATCACTCNGGTATAAGTTTATCAAGGAGAAGAATAACCTTATCAACTTCNGGGATTGTTCCTGAAATACAAAAATGTGGAGAAGAATTAGGCGTTAATTTGGCCATATCACTTCACGCCACCAACGATATACTTAGAAATGAACTAGTCCCAATAAATAAAAAATACGANATCAAACAACTATTAGATGCTGTTCGATCATATGCTACTATTTCCAATTCAAGGAGAGTAACCTGGGAGTATGTAATGCTCAAAGGTGTTAATGATACTATTGAAGATGCNAAGAGTTTAGTTAATTTAATCAAGGGCATACCTTCAAAAATAAATCTCATACCATTTAATGAATGGCCATGCTCACCTTATGAATGTTCAACTAGTCAGAATATTAAAAATTTTGCAAAAATAGTTATGAAAGCAGGATATGCAAGCCCAATAAGGACNCCAAGAGGAAGAGATGTAATGGCTGCATGCGGGCAATTAAAGTCTTTATCGTTGAGGCTAAAAAAACAAGAAAGAAAAAACTTNGTTNTCACTTGAAATAAAGTANAGAAATGTTTAAATNNTANATATANATNTTACNAGGAGAAATTTTAAATGCAAGATCCACGTTACATGTCATCATCACAAGCACAGGCTGCTAATATTGATGCTGGANTAAGATCGTATATGNTAGGCGTATACAATCATATGACTATAGGTATGGCAATCACAGGTTTTTTTGCATACCTTACAAAAATTATGTCAGTTTCNAATGGAATGTTAACNCCATTTGGTACAGCTATTTATGCTAGTCCACTTAAGTGGGTTGTAATGTTAGCCCCTTTAGGAATGGTATTTTGGTTATCCGCTAAAGTNCAAACAATGAAACCAGAGACTGCTAGAAACCTNTTCTATGCTTTTGCTGCNATAATGGGAATTTCGTTATCATCACTTCTGTTGGTTTTTACCGGTGAATCTGTAATAAGAGTATTTTTTCTAACAGCTGCTTCATTTTCTGCTTTAAGNATTTATGGCTACACTACAAAGAAAAATTTAACTAGTTTTGGATCATTTCTAATTATGGGTTTGGTAGGTTTGATTNTAGCTTCAATTGTTAATATTTTTCTAGCTTCAAGTGCAATGCAGTTTATTATTTCGGTTGTTGGTGTTTTAATATTTGCTGGTTTAACTGCATATGATACTCAAAGAATAAAACTTATGTATATGGCTTCTGATGACAGGGGNACAGCGTTAAAAAANTCAATAATGGGTGCTTTAACACTTTATTTAGATTTTATTAATATGTTNATAATGTTATTGCAGTTATTAGGTAATAGAGAGTANTTACNNAAATAGCCCTTTATATGTTNTATAAAGGGCTATTTAATTCCACAATTCTTTTAAAAATNCATCTAAATAGTCTTCACTTTTNAGTATTAGTTTATTTCTTACNTTTGACATAATACCTTTTGAACTANAACTTTTTCCTGNCATAAAAGATAAATTTCTAANTNTATNNAATTCNTTAGNCCTTNTANTAGCNTATNTATTNAANTTAAAAAAATCATCACCATTACNNAAAAGATTGTCANATAANACACTNCCATCATTAAAAGTTTGNGCTGCNCCTTGNGCNAAATGTGGATGTANNGGGTGNGCTGCATCGCCTANTANAAANACNCTNNCATNATTAAANATNANTTCTTCAATAATGTCATCTTGATTAATACTCNTCCAATNTATCCCTTTTAGAAGNCCTAATTCATAATCATTCGATTTTTCTAATTTTTGTAATGAGTTTTTACCTACTAAAATCAAATTTAAATAATTTCCTCCAGAAAAAGGATAATAAACAATGTGCCATCCATCATCCAACCATAAATTTATCGAAGACTGAAATAAGATAGAATTATATTTATTTCTTTTTATTATTGACCTGAAAATATATTTTTTTTCACTTTTTTCATTTGCTTTAAAAACTAAATTATCTCTGAAAATGCCACTTGGTCCATCAGCACCTAGAATGAATTCGGATGAATATTCGTCTCCTGAAGAAGAAATGCATTTACATTCCTTTTCATTACTTGTGAAAGAAATAATTTTTTTATTAATTATGCTGGTATTTTCATTGCTTTCAATTTGCTCTTTTATAGATATAAGTAAATTTCTTCTCTCAATAGTAAAATATTGTTGATCTACATTAATTGATGATAGGTCTTGTTTAAAATTTTGATTTCTTACCCTAATTGATGAAATAGGATTTAAAAATTTTTTTAAATTATCAAAGCACCCAAGATTTTTAAGGAATTTAATAGAGTTTGGAGGTATTTGAATTGCACCTTCCAAATTTTCATTTTTTGGGCAAAACCAAACAACATTTTTTTTTAGTCTAGAACATACATACGCTGCTATAGAGCCAGCAATTCCTCCACCAACAACTATAAATTGCGAATATTTTTCTCTCATAATAATTATTTATATGATTTCTAATTTAGAATAAATCAATATATGTATATAATATCATTTATTGTTATAGAAAATCTATATGAGCATTAAAGTAATATTCGATACTGATCCGGGAATAGATGATGCTTTTGCATTATTTTATGCATTATCTCACCCTGAAGTAGAGGTGATAGGAATTACGACTGTGTTTGGAAACGTTCCAATCGATATATCAACTAATAATGCATACATCCTAATAGAAAAAAGTGAAAGTAATATACAAGTATTTAAGGGTGCATCTAAACCTCTTTTGAGACCCAATGGTAATTTCCCATATTTTATTCACGGTGATGATGGTCTGGGAAACATTAATCATGCACGTCCTGAAAATATAAAAGACAATATTGAAGCTTCTGATTTTATTATTGATAGAGCTTATCGCTATCCTAGAGAAATTAATATAATAGCTGTGGGCCCACTTACAAATATTGCCAATGTTATAAATAAAGATCCCAAAATTGTAGAAATTATCAAATCGATTACAATTATGGGGGGCTCCTGGTTTGCAGGTGGAAATATATCGCCAGTTGCTGAAGCAAATATCTATAATGACCCTGAAGCAGCTGAGATTGTTTTTAAGTCCAAAATCCCTATTACAATGATAGGCTTAGATGTAACTCATAAAGTGTTTCTAACAGCCAGCCATATAAAATATTTAGCCTCTCTTAAAAATAATTCTGGAAAATTTTTACAGGATATTTCCAGTTTTTATGTAAAGTTTTATAAGGAAACTAAAAACATGAATGGATGCTATTTTCATGATGCAACAGCCGCAATAGCCTTTACAAATCCTGAATTTTTTATTTTCAAGAAAGGTAAGGTATTTGTTTCACAGGATAGACTTACGCGTGGTCAGACTGTTATTTTTGAAAGTGAAAAATTCCATGAAACTCCTATTGATGATGAAAGGAAAAATATTAATATTGCAAAAAAAGTACAAAGTAAGAAAGTTATCAACAAATTTTTAGAAATAGCTGAAAAATATATGAAGTGAACAAACATGTTTTTTATTTTATCTAAAGTTTTTAGTTTTTTTATATATCCTTTGCATTTTATTTTTGGGCTAATATTGCTGTATATTTTTTTGAAAAAAATAAAAATATTAAAAACTTTATCTAAATTTATTCTGTTTATAATTATTGCTTGTTTGTTGATAGGTGGTTCAAGTTATATTTCCAATTATTTGCTTTGGAATTTAGAGAATAAAGTTAAATTAAATATCCCAAATGATGTTACAGGAATAATTTTACTAGGCGGATCTTTTAATAATGTAGAAAAATCATTTCAAATGAAACATGTATCTTTAAACGAAGCTTCTGAAAGAATTGTTGAAGCTTATTATTTACTAAATAAATTTCCAAAAGCAAGTCTGATAATGGTTGCTAATAGTGGTTCACTGAAGCCAAAAGGACCTTCAGAAGCTGAAATGGCGAGATTATTTTTCGAAAAATTTAATGTTAATAAGGATAGATTATTTATAGAGCCTCTAGCTAATAACACCTATCAAGAAAGTATTTTCATATCAGAATATATTTCTAATATTGGAGGTAATTGGATACTTGTTACGTCAGCATCTCATATGCCAAGATCAATAAATTTGTTCCAATCCAGAAATCTTAATAAAGCTCTTATATTTCCTTACCCAACAGATTATTCTTCAGACAAGCCTAAACCATCTTTTGACTATCATTTAATTAACTTAGGAAAATATAAAAAGTTAATTCATGAATACTTAGGTATTTTTGTTTATTGGATAACTGGAAGAACCAAAGATTTTTGGCCAAATCTAGATGTGATGCCAGTCAAGAGTTAACAATCTTAAAATCACGAAATAATTTGTCTAATTTAGACTTTAATTTTAGATATGTTTTAATATTTTAAATCGAAATTTCGTAGAATTTTCAAAATTTAATTCTTATTACATTCTATAAATAGTTTTTTTAAATAAAGTCTTAGTTTAGGTTTAAACCTTGCAGTTTAAGAAAACTTCTTTCTCTTGGTTATGAAATGATTTTATCAAAAAAATGCAATGTTTAACCATCTAGTGAGTATGATTTTTTTTAAGTTTTTCAATTTTTTCTTTTGAGGCTTCTTTTTGAAATTTCTTTTTCCAATCATCGTATGGCATTCCATAAATTATTTTCCTCGCTTCTGGATCAGATACTTCATTATTTAATTTTAAACTTTCTTCCCGATACCATCTAGAAAGGCAATTTCTACAAAACCCTGCTAAATTCATTAAATCAATATTTTGAACGTCTTTTCTTTCATCTAAGTGATTTAATAACCTTTTAAAAGTTGCTGCTTCTATCTTTGTGTTAATATTATCTTTCATTGTTTACCTTTAAATTTCTATAATTTTAAAATACTACAATTTTAGTTTCAACCCCAGTCAATCTTAATATTGCATAATTTAAAAAAAAAACTAATGTAATATTATAAAATTAATATTACTAGAATTTTGACAGATCTTAAGAAAAAAAAATATCAAAATGACTCTAGTCATAGATTTAATAATCTAAGAGCAGCACATCAATCTGAACTTGCTGAAGATTATGTTGAGATGATTTTTGAATTAATAGAAGAAAAAGGTGAAGCTCGTTCAGTTGATTTAGCTGATAGATTTGGAGTAAGTAATCCTACAGTTAATGCTTCAATTCAGAGACTTCAAAAAGATGAACTCGTAGAATCAAAGCCATATAGATCAATCTTTTTGACAAAAAAAGGTGAGGAACTAGCAAAATTTTGTAAAAATAGACATGAAATTGTCTATAATTTTTTATTATCTATAGGTGTAAAACCAGAAACTGCCTTAACAGATGCAGAAGGTCTTGAACATCATGTAAGCATTGAAACTTTAGAAGCTTTCAAAAAACATATTAAAAATAATATTTAAATCTTTTCTAAATAATAAAAATATAAAGTTCTTGATTTTCCTTTTGTAATTTTATTATCAGAAACGGCAATCTTATTAATTTCATAACTATTTTTAATTTTTTCTGGAATATCATTATTTTCACTTAAATAATAAAATTTTTTGCTTTCATTTTTACTTATGCTGTATTTTAGTTCGTAATGATTAGCTGGGGAAAATGATGTTTGGGGGACTCTAATTTCTATATCATGATTCCTTAAATAATAGAAAAGCTCAGCTGCAACACCTCGCCTTTCAACTAAAATTATTTTGCTTTTACCTTTTTCTACTATTTCAACAATATCATTGCTAAGAGATTGCCAGCCTTTAAGTTTTCTTAAAGGGTCAGATTTTAGGTTTAAAATCGAAACGTTTCCAGTTATAGAAATCACAATAATTAATATGCAAATAATTGCATTAGTTAACAAACAAATTGTAGCTATCTTTATTCTTGAACTTAAATAGTAGCCTGAAATTATACTTATACCGGGTAACGCGGTTGCTGCCCAATTTGCATTTGCTTCAGAAAAATAGCCTTGAAAAATCATAATAAAATACACTGGCAAGACAAAAGGCAATATTAATGTGATGTTTTTGGGTTGGGTTTTATAATTTAATAAAGAAATAAAAAAAATACTTAATAAAATAGGACCAACTACAATAAACTGACCTGTAATAAATATTATTGAACCAAGGAAAGAATAACTCGGAGAGTCAATTACAGCATTTGATGAAAGATGACTAACTGTATAAAAATTATTATAAAAATTCCATAAAATATTTGGAATTGAAATAGATATAAAAGAAATAAGAAATAGTAATACTTGTAATAAGTTTATTTTCGATTTTTTATAAAATGATAAAGCGTAAATTAGAATTAATCCTAGAGGCAAATAAATAGCTGCATATTTTGCATATAACCCTAAACCAGAAAAAATCCCTGCCAATAACCAGCTACTTTTATTTTCAGATTTATGCGCTTTTACTATCATTAAAATGCTAATAGAAAAAAATAACATCAATGGTGTGTCCGTTGACATTATAAATGATCCAACACCTACAATTGGGAGCGTAAGCCATATTAAAGAAGATAACAATTGGGCAATATGGTTTGTAGTGAATTCTCTTGCCAAAAAATATAAAACTATTGCTGTGGCGCCATGCAGTATTGGAGCAAAAATTCTTACTGCAAATTCAAAGTCACCAAATAAATATATTGATAAGCTTATTAACCATGCTATCAATGGAGGTTTTGAGAAGTAACCCCAACTCAGGTTCTTACTCCAAAGCCAATATTGAGCCTCATCAGCAGACAATTCTAAAGGAGTTACAATAACTGCTATACACCTAAGTAAAACAATAAAAAAACATAATATCAACAACAATTTCAAACTGTGTTTTTCGTGAATTAAATTTTTCATATCTTATGCTATTGATTTAAATTATATTTATTATAAATAATTTATAAAATTTATAAATTTAAATAATTTTTACAGTATACATGCAAATGAATAATATAAAACCAACGTCTGATGAAGTTATTGAAGAGATAATTGATGAATTTAACTTTTTTGATGATTGGGAAGATAAATACGCTCATATAATTGATATGGGTAAAAAATTGGAAAAACTTGATCAAAGTCTTATGGTCGAAGATGCAAAATTAAAAGGTTGCCAATCAACGGTTTATTTTCATCATCAAAAAGAAAACGATAACAATATTAAGTTTAAAGCTTCTTCTGACGCCGCAATTG
This sequence comes from SAR116 cluster bacterium, assembly GCA_002684695.1. Taxonomy (GTDB): domain Bacteria; phylum Pseudomonadota; class Alphaproteobacteria; order Puniceispirillales. The sequence goes on from NYVQ01000052.1 coordinate 45,522, forward strand.
TCCAAGGTCTCATTGCTCTTTTATTAAGAGTTTATAATAATAGAAACAGTCAAGAAATCTTAAATACGCGTATAGATTTTATTAGTAAAATTGGTCTTAACGAACATCTATCTGTAACCAGAAAAAATGGTTTATCTTCGATGATAAAAGCTATAAAAAATGCAGCACAAATTTAAAAACTTAATTCTATATTTCTAGATTCTCTAGGGGAAATGCCATAAAATAATCTATAACACTTTGAGAAATGTGAGGCTGAAGTAAAACCTGTAACTAAAGCAATAGACAAAATAGACATTGATGTCTGTAATAATAAATTTCTTGAACGTTCAAGTCTTATTTTGATGTAGTACTGGTTAGGCGTACAAGAAAGGTATTTTTTAAATAACCTTTCAAGTTGTCTCAGAGATATATTTGCTTTTTTGGATAATTCTTTATGTGATATGGGATCTTCTATATTTTCCTCCATTATAGATACAGATGTTAATAGTTTTGGGTGACTAACACCAAGTCTAGATCTTAAGCTCATCCTTTGATAGTCGTTAGAATATCTAATTCTTTCATGTATTAGCTGATCTGAAACATTTTTTGCTAAACTAGAACCTTGGTGTTGAATTATAATATTAAGCATTAAGTCTAGTGATGAGGTTCCACCTGAACTTGTATATCTATCTTTATCAATCTCAAACAAATTATTTGTTATTTCTAAGTCTGGGAATTCCTCTTTCATACTGAATGAATTTTCCCAATGAATAGTACTTTTTTTACTTGAAAGAAGTCCAGCTTTAGCTAGTACATAGCTTGCGGTACATAAAGCTCCTAGCGAAACTCCACGTCTAGCTAATTTTCTTAAAAATCCAAGTAATGTTTTGTTGACTTTGCTCTTAATATTTAAACCGCCACAAACAAATAATATATCTGTTTTTAAATTGTCCTCAATTGAATGATCTGGATAAATATATATACCATTAGAACTAGAAACTGCTTGTCCATTAAGGCTAAATATTTCCCATTCGTATAAACTTTTTCCATTTATTCTATTGGCAGCCCTAAGAGGTTCTATTGCTGAAGCAAAGGAAATCATTGAAAATTCATCAATCAATAAAAAACTTATTTTAAAAATTTTTTGGATATTTAACTCCATTTACTTATATTCAAATTTTATAAAACTAATTCTTTAATTAGAACTACATTTATTAATATATAACAAGTCGAAAATAAACAATAATATGTCGTAAAAAGAATTAAAAATATTTCAAACAAGACGCTAATAGTACCAATAAAAATCAATTATAGGGGCAAAAATGAGTAGCGATATAGAAATTGCAAGAAAAGCAAAAATGGAATCAATTTTAGACATTGGTTCAAAATTAAATATTCCTAATTCAGCTATTAGTCCCTTTGGCCATTATAAGGCAAAATTATCATCTGAGTGGTTGGACAGTCAATCAAATAACAAATCAGGTAAGTTAATCTTAGTAACTGCAATTAATCCCACTCCAGCTGGTGAAGGGAAGACCACAACATCAGTAGGGTTGAATGATGGCCTAAATAAAATAGGGAAAAAGTCTATAGTTTGTTTAAGGGAGCCTTCACTTGGACCTTGTTTTGGAATGAAAGGTGGTGCAGCTGGAGGTGGTTACGCGCAAGTGGTTCCTATGGAAGACATTAATTTGCATTTTACAGGTGATTTTCATGCAATTACATCCGCTCATAATCTATTATCTGCTATGATTGATAATCATATTTACTGGGGTAACAAGCAGGAAATTGATCCAAGAAGAGTTTCTTGGAAAAGAGTTATAGACATGAATGATAGGGCTTTAAGAAATATTGTTGTATCACTGGGTGGTGTCAGTAATGGATTTCCAAGAGAGTCTGGTTTTGATATAACGGTAGCTTCTGAAATCATGGCAATACTATGCCTTTCAGAGGATCTTTCAGATTTAGAGAAAAGACTAGGTAATATAATAATTGGATACAGAAGAGATAAATCACCGGTTTTCTGTAAAGATATTAATGCAGATGGAGCAATGACAGTTTTATTGAAGGAGGCATTACAACCAAACCTGGTGCAAACATTAGAAAATAATCCAGCCTTTATCCATGGAGGACCATTTGCAAATATTGCTCATGGATGTAACTCAGTTGTTGCAACAAGAGCTGGATTAAGTCTAGGAGATTATGTTGTAACAGAGGCAGGATTTGGGGCAGACCTCGGTGCTGAAAAATTCTTAAATATTAAGTGTAGAAAAGCTAATTTAAAACCTGATGCAGTTGTCATTGTAGCAACAATAAGGGCTCTAAAAATGAATGGTGGTGTGCCCAAAGATCAACTTAGTAAAGAAAATGTTGAGGCTTTAGAGAAAGGTTCATCTAATTTGTTAAGACATATTGAAAATATTCAAAAATTTAAATTACCAGTAATTGTTGGTATCAATCATTTTGTTTCAGATACTGATTCTGAAGTTAGTAAACTTTTAGATATAGTCTCAGAATCAGGATCTGAAGCTATAGTATGTAAACATTGGTCTTATGGCTCTGAAGGCACTAAGGAATTGGCAGAAAGAGTAGTTGAGGTTTGTGAATCTGGTGAAGCCAATTTTCAACCTTTGTACAAAGATGAACTATCTCTCATTGAAAAAATTAAATGTGTTGCTACTGAAATTTACAGGGCTTCGGACATTTCAGCTGATAAAAAGATTCTTAATCAATTAAAAGATTGGGAAAAAGGGGGTTATGGTAACTTACCTGTTTGTATGGCAAAAACACAGTACTCCTTTTCTGCAGATCCAAATTCATTGGGTGCTCCAGAGGGCCACATAATACCTATAAGGGAGGTTAGACTTTCTGCTGGGGCAGGGTTTATTGTTGCTATATGTGGTGATATAATGACTATGCCTGGATTGCCAAGTTCACCAGCGGCTGAAAAAATTCATATAGACGATGATAATTTAGTTCAAGGATTATTTTAATTTTAAGTTTTTAATTGGTTTATACTTTGTGTTTGATGAAATTGAAAAAATTACAAGTATTTCAAATCCAAAAATAAAATTTATCAGGTCTTTACTGCTTAGAAAGAATAGAAGCAATACAGGTTTTTTTTTGGCTGAAGGAGAAAGGACTTGTAGAGAAGCCCTTCAACATGGGTGGATGCCCAAGTATATTATCTTTAACATGGAGAAAGATAAATTTTTAAGTGTTGAAGATTTATTTAGTCAATTTAATAAAAACGATGGAATTTTATTAAATGTCACTCAAAAAATCCTATCTAAGATTACAAAAAGGGATAATCCTCAAACAATACTTGGGGTATTTGAGCAAAGGGAAAATTTTTTAGAAGATATTATACAAGATAAATCTATAGCTTGGTTGGCATTGGAAAGAATAAGAGATCCTGGTAATTTAGGAACTATAATAAGAACTTGTAATGGAACTGGAATTAAATCATTAATTTTAATCGGTAATTGTTGTGATCCATACTCACCAGAAGCTGTCAGAGCGTCAATGGGAGCAATTTTTTCAATCAAAATAGTAAATATTGGAATAGACAATTTTCTTTCTTGGGCTAAAGAGAAAAAAAATAAAATCGTAGTGACAAGTTTAAAATCTAAGAAAAATTACACTGAGTGTAATTGGGGAAAAAAACCAATTATTGTTATGGGGAATGAACAATCAGGTGTTTCTCAAGAGATAGAAAACTCGGCAGATGAAATGATAAAGATACCAATGTTGGGAACATCTGACAGCCTTAATCTGTCTGTATCAACAGGAGTCTTTTTATATGAGTTTTTAAGAAAAAGTACATAAAGTTATTCAAACTGCCATCTTGCAAAATTAGCACAAGATAAAACTCTTTTTTTATTAGAGCTATCTTCAATTCCTAATTCACCAGAAGAATACTTCCCATAACTAAATTTTAAAGAACTTTCGAGTAAATAATACAATGATATATGGGATGATCTAATTGCATAAGACGTTAGAACTAAAAACAATGGGTTTTCAGTAAGAAGTTCTTTAATCAGATACATTAAATTTAAAAGGTCTTCTTCAATTCGCCAAATTTCTCCATTGGGGCCTCTCCCATATTTAGGTGGGTCAAGAATAATACCATCGTATTTATTATTTCTTCTGATCTCCCTTTTAACAAAATTCACAGCATCTTCCACTAGAAATCTTATTGGTAGTTTCTCCAAATTATTTCTATTCCTATTTTCAAAAGCCAAATTTATTGCTTTTTTTGATGCATCGACATGTGTAACTTCTGCACCAGACAATGCAGCGTCCAATGAAGCGATACCACTGTAACCAAACAAATTTAATACTTTTGGTTTATNCCTCTTNTGTATAAGACTTCTGCACCAATCCCAATGAACAGATTGTTCAGGGAAAAAACCTAAATGCCTAAATGGTGTCGGTAGTGTTTTAATNTTTATATTNTTAAAATTAACATCCCAAAATTCAGGTACTTTATTNGATAATTTCCAGCTACCTTTTTCTTNATCNTTTGAAGAATTGAAGATACCATCAGCCTTTGCCCATATTTTTTTTGANAATATTGGTTCTGCCATAGCTTGGCTGTCGGGTCTAACAAAAGTATACTTTCCAAATCTNTCAAGTTTTTTACCATAACCAAAATCTATTAATTCGTAATCTTCCCAACCTACAGGTGATAAAATNTTACTAACAGTAGAGTTAAACTTTTTCATAAAAAAATGTNATTCGATTATCCTCTCATTANGGACCCAGATGGGTCAAAAGGAGCATCTATAGANATTTTTGCNTTATATTTTTTACCTAAAATTTCTACTTGAAATTTTGTTTTACTGTGTTCTTTAAATAATGAAAACGGGATATAGCCTTGTGCTAAAGATAAATCAACGTGATGTCCATATCCCCCTGAAGTAACCCAACCAACAACATTCCAATCACCATCAGAAGTNTTGGTTTTTATTTTAGGGTATGCTTTTCCATTTTTATCAAATCTAGTNGGACTATCACCAGATTTAGTTTCTGTTATAAACTTTGTAAACTCTCCTTTTGGAACATTTGCCCATATAGGTTCATCACCCATNACATCAGCATCTTCTGCTTCAATAATGAATGACACACGTTTAAGATTAGGGCCATTCTCNTTTTCTTGTCTTGCTGCATCACTGCCAATAAACATNTTCTTATCTAATTTAATGAAACGATCTAAAGAACATTCATAAGGTCCATAAATAGGTCTCAATTCATGGCCCCAAGTGGGAAAGTTTTTTTCTAGCCTCATGGATAATAAAGCTCTTGTTCCAAAATCTATTATTTTAAAATCTTCACCAGCTGATTTCANTGATAAGTAAACTTTTCTCTGATAAGAAGGTTCCATCCATATTTCATAACCAAGATCACCTGTAAAAGTAATCCTGCTTACAATACAAGGCGCTCCTGAAACATCCATTTTCTGAGAACTCATAAATTTAAAANTNTTGTTTGAAATGTCTATATCAACTAATTTTTGAAGTACATTTCTAGAGTGAGGACCAGCAATTGAAAGCCCAACTAGATTTTGATCAATACATTCAATGTTAACTTTATCTCCATCATTTAAATGACTTTTAAACCATCTCATATGATGTTTTTGTGCATTTTGAGACCCCCAAATGTAGAAGTCATTTTGACTGACTTGNGCAATTGTAAAATCACCAATCACTTTTCCAAATTCATTAAGCATAGGGGTTAATGTCATTCTGCCTTTTTTGGGAATGTTATTAGTCATAAGAACTGAAAGCCAACTTTCAGCNTCAACTCCAGTTATTCTATACTTTGCAAAATTTGAAATCTCAGTTAGTCCAACACCTGATCTNACAGATTTTACTTCANTTTTTACGGAGTTAAAATCATTTGATCTATAAAAAGATAAAACGTTTTTAGCTTCTTCTTGACTAGGNGCAAACCATAAAGCATTCTCAAGTCCCCATGAATTACCCATTACTGCATTTTGCTTCATTAATAAGTCATAAATAGGAGTTGTTTGATGTGGTCTGCCNGCTTCTAATTCTTCATTAGGAAATGAAATTCTAAATCTTCTCGAATAATTTTCTCTTACTTTAGCATTTGTGTACCTTAAAGTAGCAAAGTCTCCGAATCTCGCAACATCCATCCCAAATACATCATGTCCAGGATCTCCCTCAATCATCCAATTAGATAANGCCAGCCCAACACCTCCACCTTGACTAAATCCAGCCATTACAGCACATGCAGACCAATAATTAGTGAGCCCTGGAACTGGGCCAATAAGGGGGTTGCCNTCNGGAGCAAAGGTAAAAGGGCCGTTAATCATTTTTCTGATNCCTGCNTTCTCAAGAGGGGGAAAGTGCTTAAATCCTATCTCTAAAGANGGNGATATACGTTCNAGGTTTGGTTCTAGTAATTCATGACCGAATGTCCANGGTGTTTCAATTGGTGACCANGGCTCACAAGCTTGCTCATATGTACCAAGTAAAACNCCNTTNTGTTCTTGNCTCGTNTAAATTTCTCCTTTGAAATCTATCACATGTATTATCTCTTTNCCTGTCNTTTCATTGAATTCAACAACCTCTGGAATTTCATCAGTCAAAATATAATGNTGTTCCATTGCTAAAAGAGGTAANTCTAATCCAACCATTCTNCCAACTTCTCTTGCCCATAATCCGCCAGCATTTACNACATGCTCAGNNGTAATAGTNCCNTTTTCNGTTACTACATTCCATATNCCATCNGAGTTTTGGTTGAGTTCAAGAACNCTATTTCTCAATGAGAGTTCAGCTCCNAAAATNTTTGCTGATTTTGCGTATGCATGAGTTGTTCCTGATGGGTCTAGGTGACCTTCTACTGGATCCCAAAGAGCACCTACAAAATGGCTTTCATCAAGTAAAGGAAACATTTCTTTAACTTCACTAGGAGTTATAATTTCTGTACTCATACCTAAGTATCTACCTTTTGCATGAGTGTGTCTTAAGAAATCCATTCTTTCCGGGGAATCTGCCATCATTGCACCACCAGTTAAATGAAGGCCACATTTTTGACCACTTAATTCTTCGAGTTCTTTATATAAAGATACAGTGTAGGCTTGAAGTTTAGCTACATTTGGATCTCCATTGAGTGTATGAAAACCACCCGCAGCATGCCACGATGATCCTGATGTTAACTCTGATCTTTCTATCAAAAGAATGTCTTTCCAACCTGCTTTAGCAAGATGGTATAATACTGAACATCCTACTACTCCTCCACCGATAACGACTGCTCTATAATTATCTTTCATTTTAACCTCTTTTAAATTCAGGGTATTTATTTAAGTTTTAAAAATTTGTTTAAAGTATCTGTTCCTATACCAAAAGTATTTTTTTCGTTATTAGTTAAAGCATTAGCAAATTCTTTACCTAATTCAACTCCAAACTGATCAAAAGGATTTATCTTCCATAAAGCAGCTTGAATCATTACTTTGTATTCATATATTGCGATTAAACTACCAAGCCTAAAAGGCGTTAATTTATTATACGAAATTAAAGATACAGATCTACTCCCATCAAAATTTTTATGCTTAATTTTATTTTTATTACCTCTAAATAGTGCTTCAGCTTGGCCAAGAGCGTTTGCTACAAGAATTCGATGTCGTTTTTTAATACTTTCATCCTCGTGTACTGATTTTCGAGCAACCATTATGTCAATTGGGATTTTGTCTGAACCTTGATGCAACATTTGAAAAAATGAATGTTGAGAATCACTTCCAACTAACCCCCATATTACAGGGGCAGAATGTGACTCTATAAAATCACCATTTATCGAAACACTTTTACCATTGGACTCCATTTCTAATTGCTGAAGATAAGACGGTAAATAAGCTAAATTACTATCATAAGGAACAATACAGTGGCTTGAACTTCCAATATAATTTCTATGAATGTATCCTAACATTGCCATCAATGATGGAATGGAATTATTCATGTCTTCCTTTACGTGTGTGTCTATTGAAAAGCCACCATCAAGAAAATCCTCAAAATGTTTTTGACCAATAGAGATGGCTAATGGAAGCCCAACACCAGACCAAATTGAGCATCTCCCACCAACCCAATTAGAAAAACCAATAATTTGATTATCTTTTAATCCAAAGTTTTTTGCATTGTTTATATTTGCAGTAACTCCTAATCTTTGGAATTTAGCTCCATCTTCACCTATGCACTTAGACATCCATTCATAGGTTGCATTGGCATTAGATATGGTTTCTAAAGTAGTAAATGATTTAGATGAAATAATAACCAAAGTATTTTTAGGATTTAAACCGAGAATTTGGTTTGATAATTCAGCTGGATCTATATTAGAAACAAAACTTATATTAATACTCCCTGAGAAACTGGATAGAGCCTTTACAGCCATTCTGGGTCCAAGATCTGATCCTCCTATACCTAAAACAAGTAGTGATGTATATTTTTCACCAGAAAAGGACCTTAATTTACCGTTTCTAATACTTTCTGAAACTTTAAATAATTTTTCTCTCTGTGCATGAACTTCGTTAGATATAGATGTTGGAAAAAAACTTTTTTTTGGAGCTCTTAAAGCAGGGTGAAGAGCTCGTCTATTTTCTGTTTTATTAACAATATTACCGTTCCAAATTGCTTCAAGAAAGTCTTTGGCTTTAACTTCGTCAAAAATTTTTTTTGCAATTTCTAGTGCCTTATCTGATATACAATGTCTTGATGCATCAAAGGTTAGATCACCTAGATTTTTTAACAAGAACTTTTCACGAATGGTTTTCTTAGCCCCAGTTAGATGATTGAAGCTTTTAATTTTAAGGACTTCTTTTGAGAGAGCTAATTCAAGATCCTTAATTTTTTTTTCGTTGCACTTAGGAGTATAAAATTCCATTGAATATATTGATATCTAGTTCCTTTGTTTTATAGATAGTAATATATTTTAAAAAAAAATAGTAATAAATATAAAATGAAATCTAGAACCCCTGAAGTTACAGTAATAATCCCAGTTTTTAAAGCTCATAGAACATTAGGAAGAGCGCTAAATTCTATAAAAAAACAAACATTTGCTTATGAAAGAATTGAGATCATTATTTCCGTTGATGATGGGTTATCTTATGATGAGTTTAAAAAATTAGATAGAAATATAAGGTTACTAAAGCCCTCAGGAAAAATCATGACAGGAGCTGGTCAGGCAAGGAATAGAGGAATAAAGGCAGCCAAAGGAAGATTAGTTGGGTTTTTAGATGCTGATGATACTTGGTCACAGAATTATCTAAAAGAATTAGTTCCTATTGCTTTAAGATATGGAGTTGCGTTTGCAAAAACTGAAATATTTAATAATAATGGTGAGCATGTTTGTTTGTTAGACCCAGGATTTAATATTCAAATCAAACACTTTGGTTTGATCCCTGGTAGTTATCACCCGCTTGTAATTAGAAAGTTTGCAGGACCTTTCCCTGAAGGACCAACTCAAGACGTAATTCACGCAATTAGATTACTTAAAAAAATTCACTATAGATATAAACAACCATTAAATGCTAAGTATGAGCTTTGGCTCAATAAAAGCAGTAAAACAGCAGAAAAAAAATTTAGTAAATTAGCAGATAATTCATATAAAAAATGGAGATATTATTATTTAAAAAAAAATAATATAAAAATGTATTATTCAGATTTAGAAATTATCAAAGCTCTTCAATTAAAAATTAATTGGAATAATAGATATATTTCCAGCAGATCAAAGGAAAGCTTCTATGAATTTATAAGCAAAAAAATTAAATTTTCTTAGTTTTTAAATAGGTGTGGAATTTTTATTAAAATATTAATTATTTTTGTTTTAACAAATTATAAACTAAACTATTAAAAAAATAGTAATTTAAGGGATAAATTTATCTTGATAGTATTTGAAAATATTATTAATGATGTGCTTTAAATGAGAAATCTTCCATCACCATGTATAAGTATATGCAAATTAAATAAATCTACTGGATTTTGTGATGGTTGCTTTAGGACTACTAAAGAGATTGCTAAATGGCCCTCTATGTCTGATGCTGAAAGATGGTCACTCTTAGAAAAACTAAGAGAAAGACAAGGAATTAAAAGAAGAGTAAATAGAAGAAGACAAAAATAAACTAAATTATCAATATTAGGAAAATATATGAACCATTATAGAACTCACAATTGCTCAGAGCTAAGAGCTAACAATGTTGGTGAAACAGTAAAAATCTCAGGTTGGGTTCATCGTAAAAGAGATCATGGTGGGCTTCTATTTATAGATTTAAGAGATCATTATGGAATTACACAATGTGTTACTGACATGGAGTCAGATGTATTCAAGTTAGTTGAGCCGTTAAAAGTTGAGTCAGTAATTAAAGTCTCAGGTAAATTAGTTAAAAGAACTGATGAGACAATTAATGAAAAACTACCGACTGGTGAAATTGAAATTCAAATAAGTGAGTTAGAAATTCTTTCAACTGCAGAAAATCTTCCCTTACAAGTAAATTCTGATGATGACGCTGGAGAAGAGATTAGACTTAAATACAGGTATTTAGACCTTAGAAGAGAGAGGCTTCATAATAATATAATATTAAGATCATCTGTTATACAGTCTATTAGACGCAGGATGATTGATCAAGGCTTTATAGAATTTCAAACACCGATCTTAACAGCATCAAGTCCCGAAGGAGCAAGAGACTTTCTTGTTCCAGCTAGACTTCATCCTGGAAAGTTTTATGCGCTTCCTCAAGCACCACAACAGTTTAAACAATTAATAATGGTCTCAGGTTTTGATAAGTACTTTCAAATTGCCCCATGTTTTCGAGATGAAGATAGTAGAGCTGATAGAAGCCCTGGAGAATTTTATCAGCTTGATTTAGAAATGAGTTTTGTAGAGCAAGAAGATGTTTTCAATGCAGTTGAACCTGTCATAGGGGGTGTTTTTGAAGAGTTTACAAAGTTAAAGCTTGAGAAGCCCTTTCAGAGACTTACCTATGCTGATGCCATGCTTTATTATGGTTCAGACAAACCTGATTTAAGAAACCCTATAAAAATTTCTGATGTAACTGATATCTTTGACGGCAGTGGTTTTTCTCTTTTTGCAAAGTTGATTTCTTCTAAAAAAGCTGTTGTAAGGGCTGTGCCAGGTCCAAAATGTGGGAGTAGATCGGTTGCTGATAGAATGAATAGCTGGGCCCAAGGAGAGGGTGCTCCAGGCATGGGGTATATAATTTATTCTGAAGGTGAAGCCAAAGGTCCAGTTGCAAGTGCTCTAGGAAAAGAAAAATCTGAAGAAATAAAAAATAGGCTTGGTCTTCAAGATGGGGATGCTGCATTTTTCTCATGTTCAAACGAAAAGGATGCAGCTGACCTAGCTGGAAAAGCACGTGTAAAGATTGGTGTTGATCAAGGTATATCGGAAACATCAGGTTATAAGTTTTGTTGGATAGTCGATTTCCCAATGTATGAATTAGATGACAAAGGCAAGGTAGAATTTTCTCACAATCCCTTTTCAATGCCCCAAGGTGGCTTGGATGCACTTAATAATCAAAACCCCTTGGATATAAAAGCATGGCAGTATGATTTGGTGTGCAACGGTGTAGAGTTATCTTCAGGTGCTATAAGAAATCATTTACCTGAAGTAATGTATAAAGCTTTTGAAATCGCAGGATATTCAAAAGAAACAGTTGATAGTAATTTTTCAGGAATGATAAGTGCTTTTAAATTTGGTGCGCCCCCGCATGGTGGGTTTGCACCTGGAATTGACAGAATAGTTATGCTTATTGCTAATGAGCCTAATATTAGAGAAGTAATTTTGTTTCCTATGAATGGTAAAGCTGAAGATCTTATGATGGGTGCTCCTTCTGACGTATCAGATAATCAATTAAAAGAATTAAATATAAGAAAAGTAAAACCTCTTAAATAGTGTATTTTATCGATCTACTTTAAACCTTTATTGTTTAAAAATTTAATTACATCGCTTGCTATACTAATATCTTTAAACCTACCAAATTTTCTAAATCCAGTGAGGGTAGTTTTGTTTTTCAAATTAAGGTGTTTTTCAAAATACTTATCTGATGTTTTTTTATCTTTTTCTAGAAATGCAATATAAGAAAGCATAACGTAAGACTGTGACAAAGTAAGTTTGTTAGGGTGATTTTTCTTAAGAACTATTTCATTGAGAACTTTTTTTGCTTTATCAGTTTGGTTTTCAAAAATATAAGCCCAAGCTAAAATATCTTTAAATATTAACTGTTGATCCATAACAAGTTCTGATTGTAACTCTAGTGAGTCTATAGCATTTTTAAAATCATTACAAAAGAAGTACACTACACCAATTGCTCCCCATGCTTCTGGATTATTTACTATTACTTCTTTAGCTTTATTTGCAAATAATATAGCTTCATCATAATTTTTAGATGACATTAAAAGAAATGCTTTTACTACAAAAGATTCTTGAGGTTTTTGGTTTGTTTGAATGCTTTTTTCAATTGCAAAGTCAGCGAAGCTAATACCTGTCTTTAAGTCTTGTTCAATATTTTTTGAAATACCCCAGGCCACTTTCCAATGATGTTCCCATGCTTTCATTACATTTTGAGCAACACCATCGGGATTAATAGAATAAAACTGGGTAGTTAAATCCGCCATTTTTTTCCAAGCATCACCACTAAATCTTCGTTGAGTTTTAATAATATCTAGAAGCAGTTTCATTTCTTCAGGCGATTTTACTTTACTCATTATTCCACTTCTTGACGAAGACTGATTTCCAAAACCTAAAAAAGATAGTAAATCAATAGCTAATTCATCCTGAAGATCAAAAATCTCATTTACTTTTGAATTTTTTGTAGCAGTCCAAACCTGCTTATTATTAACAACATCATTCAACTTTACATTTATTCTAATATTATCTTCAGATATTTGAATTGATCCATTTAAAATAAAATTAGCACCATATGTTTCAAAAATTTCATTTTCTGTAAAGTTTTTTTGCTTTATGGAGTTAGATAATGAAGTAGAAAGAATTTCAATTGACTGTTCATTGTTTAATTTAACTCCAGACAAATTAGATACTAAATATTCATGTGTTCCTTGTTTGAGGTAACTGTATGATTCATCTCCTGAAATAACCTCAAAAGGCAATATCAACAATTTTTTATTATTGTAAATATCAAATTCACTCTTCTCAGCGTTGTAAAAATAATAAAGCACTGATAAAGTGCTAAAAATAAAAAATAAGAAAAAACTTAAATATAAAAGAAAACTATCTTTTTTTGCTAATTTACGTTTACTTAATATTCCTTCTTTTGTTAAATCAAAAACGTGAACAGAGTTATTTTTGATTTTCTGGATGCCTAAATCTCTAAATTTATTATTAGTTTTTCCTTTAACAAGGTCATAGATATTCTTTGAAATAGATAATCCATTTGGCTGTGCAAAAGACTCTAATCGTGCAGCAATGTTTACCCCCTCTCCAAATAAATCCTTTCCATCTTTAACAACATCACCTATATGAATTCCAATGCGAAACTCCATCTTTTTTTCATAATTGACTGAAGTATTTCTTTCTCTAATTTTTTCTTGAAATTCTATTGAACATTCTATTGAAGCAACTGCGCTATCAAACTCTGCTAAAACTGAGTCTCCTGCAGTATTAAAAATCCGACCATTTTTTTTTAATATTAATTGATCTAATATTCCTCTACACTCTTTAAGATTAATTAAAGTTTGGTTTTCATTATCTTCAATAGACTTGCTATAACCGACAACATCAGTTGCAAATATAACTGCTATTTTTCTATCAGAGTTATTTTTAAGCATAGAAAAATATTAAATGCTGTTTAATTAAAAGTATAATGTTTTTTTGGGATATGTAGCAACCACAATGCACTTAAGAAAAGTAATACACCTCCAAATTGATGCATAACTCCTAAAACTATTGGAACTGAGTATATTAAAGTGAATATGCCTAGAATAAATTGACATAATATTGCAAGCGAAAGAAAAATAATTCTCAAATTAAGAGTGTTTTTAAGAATGTAATTAATGAAATAAATAATAATAATAATCAGTGTAAGTGAAGCAAGTAACCTATGGTGAAATTGCGCTGAAACTGGGTTTTCAAATGGGTCCATAATGCCTAGAGAACCATATTCAATTGGAACAATATTATCTCCCATATATGGAAAAGAATTGTATACAAGCCCAGCATCCATTCCCGATACAAAAGTTCCGGCTATTATTGTTAATGAAATAAATATTAGTGGTATAACATCAACAAATTTTAGATTTTTAACCTTGCCTTCAAATAAATCAAGAGCCGTCCAAAATGAGATGCCTAAAATTATAAAAGCCATACTTAAGTGAACTGACAATCTATATTGAGAAACTGAAGGAATTTCATTAAGGCCAGATTTAACCATCCACCATCCTATAATGCCTTGGATACATATAAGTAGTAAGATCAGTGAGGCTGTAAATAATGTTCGACCTTTGAGATTTTTTCTAAATAGAAAATATACAAATGGTATTAGGAAGGATAAACCTATTAATCTGCCCCAAACCCTATGAAAGTACTCCCAGAAAAAAATGTATTTAAAATCCGAAAGATTCATCCAAGAATTAATATGATTAAATTCAGGTGATAGTTTATATAAATCAAAAATTCTCAACCACTCTTTATCAGTTAATGGTGGTAAAAAACCAAGAAAGGGCCTCCATTCAACCATTGAAAGTCCACTTCCTGTCAATCTAGTTGCACCTCCAATAAAGATCATCACAACCACCAAGAAGCTTATTACAAAAAGCCAAATTGAAATTCTGATATTGATACCTTGAAATGAATCGTCCATTTTTAAATAATTTATTTTAATTATTTTCATATAAACGGTAAAATTAATAAAACAAGGCGTAATATTGAGGGCTTTAATTGAAAAAACTGGAAAACTAAAATTGATTCTCTCAGGATTTCATAAATACACTTTAATGTCATAAGCTGGGCATGATTTTTTTCCTGATAGAGAAATTAGTTTCTATATATTACATCGTTTTTATAACCTCATAAAAAAACTTGAAGTTTGACAAGATGAAAAAAAAATAATTTTTTTTAATTTAAGTCTTGAAAATAAAACAATTAATAGCTATTTGTCTTTAGCACTCTCATGGTGAGAGTGCTAAATCAAAATAAACTAATGTAAATGAGGAGAATTCTATGAAATTTAGGCCACTCCATGACCGAGTTGTAGTCAAGCGCCTTGACGGTGAAGAAAAAACTGCAAGTGGTATTAT
>NYVQ01000053.1 GCA_002684695.1 SAR116 cluster bacterium
TAATTCCATCAGCATTTAATCTCATGTCACCCCTGGACAACTCTTTATTTTGAATAATATTAATCGAAGCTAAAAACTCATCTCCTTGAATAAATTCTTTGATAATATCGTAGTCTTCATCGTTAATCTCCAGCGAGATTTTTTTAAGATTTTCATTTATGATTTTAGAAAATTCTTTAATTCTCTCGACTAGTTTTTCAGGAAATGAATCTAATATGAAACCTACACTTTGTTGAGTAAGTTCGATAATAGTTTTTTGGATAGAGTCATTTAGAATATCTAGATTAGCATGGTTATTATTATCAATAGTTTCAGCAGCAATCCTGAAAACAGAAATCGCTCCATCTAAACCCTCTTGAGATTGTGCTCGTGCTTCAGAAATACCAGCTTCATGGCCTTCTCTTAAACCTTCTTGTTTCCCTTTTTCAAAAGCAATTTGTTCAGCTTCTTTAATTTTTTGCTCTATTAAAGCATTATTTTCTTCTATTAATTGTTGTTTATTTAACTCGTTAAAATTATCTTCACTTGTCTCATTAACATCATTTTCATTTGGCAATTTTTTTTCTGTTTCAATGTTTTGGTCAGATTTAGTTTTATCTTCTTCAAGTGTTTCTTCACTTTTAATTTCATTCTCAACAGATACATTACTGTTTGAGGAATGTTTTGAACTAGACGATTCTAGAGCAATATCTAGTAAGGATCTCTTTTTAAATGAAGCATTTTCTGGAGAATTATTTGTTTCTTTTGGATTAAAAGATGCATTTTTTACAGAATCTAAAATTCTTGTAATTTCTGCTTTTCTTAATACTTGAGGNTCNTAAGTATCAAGNTTTTTAATGTTTTCTGCTTTTTCCATGAAAATTAATTACTTNANTNNATATTTNATTNATNTGATTTAAACAAAATCATCNCCACCTCTACCTGCCAACACAATTGTGCCTTCATCAGATAATCTTCTTGCAACGGAAATTATTTGCTTTTGTGCTTCTTGAACTTCAGTAAGCCTNACTGGACCCATAGCACCCATTTCNTCTTGAATATTCGCTGCAGCCCTTGTTGACATACATGAAAAAATCTTTTCTCTTANAGGTTCATCTGCTCCTTTNAGTGATAAAATNAGCATNTCATTGTCAACATTTCTGAGAAGTGTTTGAAGTGATTTATCGTCAGCCATAATTAGATTATCAAAGACAAACATACTNTCTTGAATTTGTTGCATAAGATTTTTATCTTCTCTNTTGAGAGATTTCATTATTCTAGATTCCATNTGTTGCTTGGTGAAGTTCATNATCTTAGCAGCGGCTTTAACNCCTCCAACTTGTGANGCTCTTAAAGAAGTATTATCTTTAAANTTTCTTTGCATAACNCTNTCTAACTCNGCTAANGCATCGGGTTGAACAGTTTGAAGAGTTGCAATTCGTTTAATAATATCNGGTTGTAAATTATGTGGNAGAAGTCCTAAAACATCTGCCGCTAAACCAAATTCTAAATATGAAATTACTAAAGAAATAATTTGNGGGTGNTCATCAGAGATTANTTCAGCNATTGATCTAGCATCCATCCAATCAAGTATTTCAATAGGCCTGTCACTGCTTACGGGAGTTATTCTACTNAGNACAGACTGTGCTTTATCATCACCTAAAGCTTTAGTTAAAACATTCTTGATATAATTNCCTGCTCCTAATCCCAAGCTTGTTTGAGCTTTNATNATAGNTAAAAATTCATCTAGAACACGATTAACAGTAACTTGATCNAGNCCTTGAACAGAATACATAGCTGATCCTAGATGNTGNACTTCNTTAGGGCCTAAGTTTCTTAGTATCTCTGAGGCTTCTTCTTCACCAAGAAGCATCATTAATATAGCACATTTTTGAGTACCAGTAAGTTTGGAATATTCATCCTGTTCTTCATTGTTCTCAACTGCTTCTGCCATCTTATACTCCGTTATAAATTATATTAGTCTAAATTTTTAATTAATTTAACTTGAAATTATATTCCTATATCTTTCTTCATCATTGTTTTAAACACATTTGATACTCTTCCTGCTTCATCACTTACTATCATTCTTATTACAGCAACTTTNTCNTCATATGTATTNGCTGTATCAAGCATNTCAGCTGAAATAGTTTGTTTCTTTGGTTTTAGTTTTGCTTTAATNTCTTCTAAAGTTTCACCTTCTTGAACNGTNACTTTATCTAGATCNACTTCATCGTCATCAGTCCCACTAATAGGCTCTCCTGGACGACCAGCATCAATCGGTACGATAATTCTGTTAACAAGAGGTCTTAATACTCCGAAAGTCACAATGCCTAATAAAATTACCATTATAGCTTGTGTCAAACCTTTTTGTATCCAATCTAATTCATACCAAGGTAAATTTACGCCTTCAAGTGTAGCAACAAAAGGACTACTCGATACAGTTAAGCTATCACCTCTATCTTCGTTGAAACCAATCACATCTTTCACTAATAAAGTAATTCTTTCCTTGGTTGCATCAGATATAGATGATACTTCTACACCATCTTCATTTAAGCTAGTTGTTTCTCTTACTAAAACTGCAGCCTGAATTTTAGTAATGCCTCCAGATGGGTTTTTCTTTGTTAATACTTTTCTACTAATTTCATAGTTTCTTACATTACTTGAGGAGGAACTTAAAACACTTTGACCAGCAGTAGCTGCTTCAGGAGAATTTTTTAATTCTGCAGCCATAGGAGGTGTGTTTGATAACGCTCCAGGTATCCCTTTTGCTTGGCCATCCGATGTAGTGTCTAATGTATTTTGTTCACTACGTAAAACACTTTGCTCTGGATCTACAATTTCTTCGGTTTCTTCTGATAAAGTAAAATCCAATTCAAGATTAATCTGTGCAGATACATTTCCAGCTCCTACAATTGGAGTAATTATAGAAATAACCCTACTACGATAAATATTTTCTAATCTAACTCTGTGCTGTAATTGAGAATTTGATAAAATTGATTCTGGGTCATCAATAGGATTTGATAGAAGTTTCCCATATTGATCCACAATCGTTACATTTTCCTCATTTAAACCAGGAACTGAAGATGACACTAAATGAGTTATTGCTTTTACTTGGGAAGCGCCAAGTGCACGTCCTTCAAGAAGCTGAACGAACACAGATGCTGTAACAGGTGCCGTATCTCTTACAAAAACAGATTTTTCAGGAATTGCTAAATGAACTCTTGATGCGGTAACGTAATCTATCTCAGAAATAGATCTGGCTAATTCAATTTCTTGGCTTTCTTTAAGCCGCATACTTTCGACAGCTCTACTTGTCCCCATTTGAATTTCACCGAGAGAATCATAGCCGCCTGGAACACTTGTTGGTAATCCCTGCGCAGCTAATTTCATTTTTGATTCATGATAATCAGGAACTGGGACCATAACATCACCAGTAGTAGGATCGATGGTAGCGTCAATACCTGAATTTGTTAATGCATCTAGTATTTTTGATTTTTCAGACTCAGGAAGAGAAGCATACAAAGTAGTTCTACTTGGCTGTTGTAAAACTAAATACGCAACCAAACCTATAAAAGCAACTAGTATAGCCGCAGCAGCTGGCATAGCTCTCTGAACTGCAGGTTGGCTCGCCATTCTCCTTAATTCAGAAATTGCCCCTCCAGTTCTAGCCATGACACCAGTGCTAGTTGAAGTAGTTGTTAAATCACTTTGAATTTCATTTGCGGTAGTTTCAGCCATTTTTATCTCTTACTCTATTATATTCTTATTAAACATTACTAAACAGGCATATTCATAATATCTTTATATGCATTTAACATTTTGTTCCTGACATTTAATGTCATTTGAAATGCAAGTGAGGATATATTTTGACTAACCATAACTTTAGTCAAATCGTGTTCTTTACCTAATTCATAATTTTGGGCTAGAACCTTTGAACTTTCTTGTGCGTTAGCAACACTATCAAGAGCGTCTTTTATTTTGTTGCCAAAATTTTCATTAGTATTTGGTTCTAAAGTATTGCTTTTCGAAGCTTCTAGTAATGCAGATCTTATATCTGACAATTGAGAAGGCTTTATTCCAATATTCGTCATATTAAACTCCTTATGCAGTAGCAACCATATTTCCAGATTGAATTCTATCAGCAAGGTTCTTCTCTGTACTAATTGCTGAATTATCAATCATTATGTCATTTTCAGTTATTATATCTTCATTACAAATTACCATTGCTCTTTGTAATACATTCTCTAATTCTCTTACATTCCCAGGCCATGAATGATTTTTCAAAACATCTAATGCTTTTGCTGTTAAAAGTGGTAGAGATTTGTCTTCACTTGTATGTTTTTTAAGTAACGCTGCACTAATAGGTAATATATCATCTGGTCTTTCTTTGAGTGCTAAAGTTCTCAGAGGAAAAACATTCAGCCTGTAGTATAAGTCTTCTCTGAATGTTCCTTTTTTTATTTCTGAAAGCATATCTCGATTAGTTGTTGCAACAACTCTTACGTCTACTTGAACATCCTTTGATCCACCGATTGGTGTTACTTTTCTCTCCTGTAAAACTCTTAAAAGCTTTGATTGAAGTGAAAGAGGCATTTCCGAAATTTCGTCTAACAAAAGAGTGCCTCCATCTGCTGCTCGGAAAATACCTTTATTGGCCTGAGAGGCGCCAGTAAAAGAACCCTTTTCATGTCCAAATAAAATTGCTTCAAGCATGTTCTCTGGAATAGCTGCACAGTTAACCGCCACAAAAGGAAATTCTGATCTTGAGCTATTATTATGAATGAAATTTGAAATTACTTCTTTTCCTGTTCCTGTAGGGCCATTGATAAAAACAGTAACATTTGTAGTTGCAACTTTTTTTGCTAAAGCTAAAAGTTCTCTACTTCTGATATCATTTGCCATCACCAACTCTTTTGTAGCGAGCATTTGAGAGGCTACCTCTAATATCCAATCATGGGTGTCTTCTTTTTCAGGGATGCTAATTTTGATTAATTTTCCACCGAAATTCACTTCAGTTTTGTAAGTTTTAGCTTTTTCTTCAATTATCATTATCTGATCAGCTTTAGTATTTCTTGAGAATTCGATAACAGCTTGCTGACCGCCCATCTCAATCTCTTTTGCAGCGCTTAAAACTAAGCTATTAATCTGAACAGAATTATATAGTGGAAGTTCAACTATATTCATTTGTTTTGTATTAAGTAATTTAGTCAATTTATGTGCAAGATCAAAATTCTCTTTAATGATACCTACATTTTTCATTTCAAAGGCCTCCCCGCCTAATTTTTATACCTTGGTGAACTTTCATTCACTTAGCGAATGTATAAAGGCAAATGGTGTTCCAAAATTTAAAAATTAGTATAATAGACAGCTAAACCATTGAAAAAAAACAATAAAAATTTTTTATTTGCAAAATAAGTCAATATTCTGACATGATGCATCTACATTGATAAGTAATGACAAATTTATGACGAAGCTAAATAAAGATTCAAACTTAATACCTTTATCAATAAACAAACTTATCTCAGGAATTTCAGCTCCTGCAAATGAGTTGAAACGTTTGATGTCTGTAGTAGCGCCAACNGGAAGTTCAGCATTAATTTTNGGTCCAACNGGNTCAGGCAAAGAACTTGTTGCAAAAGGTATTCACGAAGCNTCTGGAAAGAAAGGNCCNCTGATTTCAGTAAATTGNGCAGCTATNCCAACTGAACTTCTTGAAAGTGAGTTATTTGGACATGANAAAGGTGCCTTNACAGGNGCTGANAAATCGCGGGCAGGGCGNTTTGANCAATCNAGTGGTGGNACATTATTTTTAGATGAAATTGGTGACATGCCTCTTTCACTACAAAGTAAATTACTAAGAGCGCTTGAAAATAAAACTATCCAGNGAGTGGGTGGNGATAAAGAAATTAAAATTGATTTAAGNTTAATTTGNGCNACACATCAGAATATTGATAAATATGTAGATGAAGGNAAATTNAGAGCAGATTTATTNTTTAGAATAAATGTTTTTCCAATNNTTGTNCCTAGNCTNGCAGAAAGGATTGTNGATATACCTGTNATTGTTGANTTTATGTTGTCAGAATTAAGAAAACANGGGGANAATATTCCTGAATTTGATGATNCTGCTTTTAGAGAATTGGGTAGATATAATTGGCCTGGAAANATNAGAGAACTTAGNAATGTTGTTGAAAGNGCTGCAGTTTTATTTCCTAATAAAAAAATTAATGGTAAAAATGTATTAGAAAACCTACTCAGGCTTAAAGTNCCTGATCCTCAAATTGAAAAAGATGCNATGTGGGAAGCNACNTCAAATATATCTTTTGAAATAGAGGAAGATACAGAAAATGAAAACAGTCCTCCATTACCTGACCCTTCTCACTATAGTGATTGGTTTTTATATTATGACAGCATTGATATAAGAAGNCACTTAATAGATGTAGAGGAAGTTTTAATCAAAGCTGCAATTGAAAAAAATAGTGGTCATATCACAAAAGCATCNGAATGCTTAAGGNTAAACAGAANAACATTAATTGAGAAAATGAAAAAACTNTCAATTAANCATTAATNTTTTANGCNACGTTATAATTTATCTTAGCTTTATTAGATTTATTTGTATCAGCTGATAGNTTATTNTGTCTTGCAATAATTTGGTCNTTTAAACCATCAATTTCGTCTCTTGCGTCAGAAATTAGATTATATAAGCTTTCTTTGTCTTCTTCTGAGCAACTATCTGTCATTTCCATAACCGCAGTACAAAGTTCTTCATTGTAAATAATTACCTCTGCATACTTTTCTTCAGCAACTGCTTTGGATATTTTTTCCATCAATTGATCGAGAATTATATTATATTCATTTTTCATTTTTTTACCTCATCTGCTATTTGATCCCATGCACCAGCAATTTCTTTAATTATGTGAATAGCATTTGTCACACCTTCAGCTTTTGCATTTTTTAAATCTGAAATTAATTGTTGTCTTGAATATTCNTAGATACGAAATANNTTANTAGAAATTTCACCACCTTTTTCGAAGTCTAAGCTAGATTGTAATGAATAAATTATTGTTAAAGATCGTGCAAAGCTTGATGACCTTGTTTCGGAATGGGTTTTATCTTTAAANGATTCTTCAAATAAACTCATAGATTTTATAAGTTCATNAAATAATTTCTGGATAATTTCATGGGGATTAGNTACTTCTGCTAACCCAAGATTTTCTGCNTGTTTATAAGCTTCAGAAGCTACNTTATATGACATGATACCATTCACCTCGTCTTTAAACTTGATATTTNCNTATATTTAAGCTAAGAATCACAAATGGATAATCCAATTCTGAANAATATTTCTAACTCAAATATTAGCCGAAATGTTAATATTAGAAACAATTTGTCNCAAACAAACACNCAACTTATTGGANTTAGTGCAAATTTAATGCCAAGTGAAAGNCAAACTTCTGTTGGAGTTTTTAACCCTGGCGNAGTCACTAAAACTAATTTGGACTTGAAAAGATATACTATGAANAGAATATCTCACCCTGACGGAGCACCTTCAGCTGTTACATCTGAAACATTTCTTATGGCTAAATCTTTATCATCACCTATGTATACTCATAACGTAGCACAAACTAAATATTCAAGGATATCCAGCTGGTCGGTTGAAGAACCAAGATTTACTAAAAAAGTTAATTTATTAGCGTAAAATTAAACTCAAAAAATTAGCGGTCTTGAAGGGTTAAATCAACAAGACCGCCATCGGAGATCGTTCCTAGCTATTTTCGCTGACCTCTAGGAACTGACTAATAATGTGCAATAGTCATGCCAAAGTATGAAAAATAGGTTTGGTTTTTAGGTGTAATGTAAAAATGATTTTAAAACAGTCCCCCCAATATGAAAATTGGGGGGACTAGAGGTCAGCGAAAATAGTCTTATTAAATATAACGGTTGAAAAATAATAAATTTTAAAAAAAAATGGATTTAATTTCTTTTTAAGAATTTAAATCAATAAAAATGATATAAATTAAGTGATTAAATTAAAATTGAGAAATTTTTTTATATATTTAGTAATTAAAATTAAACTTTTTGACACCAGAATTGATACATACCAGAAAATATAAAATTATCTGAATTTTCAAGTTTATTCCATAAATCTAAATCATAAATATCGGAGTTTTCAGAAAATTTACTCTTAAAAAGATTTTTAATTCTAGGGTTATCAAATCCACAGAAAATCAAACCAAGACTTGATAAAATTTCTCTTATAGCTGGAATTGTAAACGTATGCTCCTGGACATGAAATAATAAATCGCGAACTTCGCTTAAGCTAAAAAAGTCAGGAGATTCAATCAGTTTTCTATGATGTTCTTTTTCTGAATTAATAATCATATTTCGAAATGATTTAATTTCTAAACTATTAGGTAATAATTGCATTTCTTTTATTTCTTTTTTATTTAAAAAGATATTTTTTCGAGCTAACTGACTGTATAAACCAATTTTCATAATACCACCTGGTTTTAGTATAGACTTTAATGAACTCCATCCAGCTATTGGATCTTCGAGGTGATGAAGAACACCTGCACTTTCAATGATGTCAAAATCTGAAAATGTATTTTTTAAATCAAGTATATCGGCTTGAAAATATTCTACATTTTTAATACCTAATTCCTCTGATTTACGTTTTGCGTATGCTAAACTATTTTTACTTATGTCAATTGCTGTCACTGTACAATTTTTGAATCTTGAAGCAGTAAGTATGGAATGTTGTCCCGTACCGCATCCGGCAATGAGTATTTTTGGATTTTTGATGTTTTTTAAATATTTATTTGTTGTTTTTAGTTCAGCCTTTTTGATAAATTCCATAATGGACAAAGGTCTATATGTTAATTCGGTGCTAAACCATCTGGGATATGGATTTTCTTCGTACTGTTCCTTAACCTTTTGAGATATTTTATTTGATATTTTATTTAAGCATTTTATATTCTTTGCAAGCTCTTTTTCTTTTTCTCCATCGTATATTTGTATACTAAACAAGTATTCAAGTTCCTTTGGAACTTCAAACATGCTTTGCCATGAAATTTCATTTAGTGGTTGGTAACTTGCAAGACACTGTAATTCAATTATCTCAGGAATTATACTTTCAGCTAACTTTTTTTCTATATTGTTTTTTAGTCTATCAATATAATTATCTTCTACGTTCGAAGTATTATATATATATTCATTGATAAAGCATTGTAATGCTAGCGCTTCACAGAAAATATAAATATCTGATTTTTCAACTAAATCATCGATATTTTTTAAAATGAGAAACCTTATCTCTTTAAAGATGTTCTCAAACTCTAAGTCTTGAATAGGGCAAGATTTCATTAGTTCTAACAATAACTCATTTTTTGAAATAATGTTTAAAGCCTCAAATAAATTTTTTGATAAGTTTTTTGATTTGAGAAACTCTATTACTTTTTTTATATCTTCCTTACCTTTCAATAAATTTATTGCTGTTTTAGATATGTCAATTGGACGTACAATTGTTTTTAATATTAATAATTGTATAATTATTGATTCTAAATCGGAGTTACCCTTTTTAAAATCAAGTCCTTCTTTTAAAACTAAACTTAAGTTATAAAATGATTGTAAATTGGCTTTATCTATTTTTATTGCACTAATAAAATTGTTTATACAACCTTCTAAATTCCCCTGTTCTTTTGAATTAAAAGCTAAATTATTATATGCTGTAATATACTTAGGATTAATTTTTAAAGCATTTAGAAAACTTATTTCTGCATCCTCAAAATTTAATTTTTTCTCTTGAACAAGACCTAAGTTGTTGTGAGCTTCAAAAAAATCTTTTTGTGAATTAATTGCACTAATGAAACAAATTTCTGCATCTTCTAAATTACCTAATTCTGTTAAAAGAATGCCTAAATGATTGTGAGCCTCTGCATAATCTGGTTTTAATTTTATAGCATATTGATAATTTTCTATAGCTCCAGTAAATTGACCTATTTCTTTCAATGTTATAGCAAAATTATTATAACCCTCGTAATCTTGCGGATCTATCTCTATATTTTTTTGGTGTGCTTCAATAGCTTTATCAAATTCACCTTTATTTCTAAAAATAGCTGATAATACTTTCCATGCAAATGGATGAGAGGGATACTGTTTTAACATCAATATAGATAGTCGCTCTGCATCATTGTAATTTTCACTGTTAAATGCAGAAAGTATATTATTCATTCCAAATTCAGATGGTGAAGGCTTTTGTATTTTAGATATTATCTGTTCATTTAGCTTGTAAAGGATTGTTTTAGGAATGCCTTTCTGTCGCGCTTTTTTTAATGACTTTTTTGCTTTTTGAAGATCATTATTTTTTATTAGAGTTTGTATATAACTAATCCAAAATTGATCTATTTTTGGATTGTTCACTATAGCATTTTTAAAATTAATAAGAGCTTCATCTATTTTTAAATAAACAAGAGAAATAATTCCAAGATTATGATAAGCATCTGAATTATTTGGTTCTGATGAAAGAACTATTCGGTAAAGTTTCGCTGCTTCTTGAAATTGACCATTGTTTTGTGCGTTTATACCTTGATTAAGTGTATTGCTGATATTTAAATTCATCAAAGATCCTCAAAATTAGTGCTGAAAATATTTACGTAATATAGCAAAGAATATCCCTCAAAATTTTTTATAGAATTTAAATTATGATACACTTAAAATTAACTAGAAAATTATTGATAAAAGTTTTCACTATCCAGTCTATCTTTCATTCTATGCACACCATAAAAGTTGCTATTGTTATAGCTTTCAGATGCAAATAAAGCCCAGTATATTTCTGGATGAAGAGAACTGATGCACTCGATTTGTCCAAGCCACCAAGATGGTGGTCTTACAGTTATATGAGCATTTTCACCATTTGGTAAAAGAGCTGCAGCATTATAACATGCAACATTGATTACTACACATTTATTTGCATATTTAAAAAGATCATTTATTACCCATGGAACATCATTAATAAAAATATGTTCTAAAACATCAAAGCACAAAACAATGTCACTTTTTCTCTTGTTTCTTTTACTTCTTGCAGGTTCAAAACTATGAATTTTATTTAAGCCAATATAATCGATAAATTTCTCACCATTGCTTAATTTTGTATTGTTAAGATCACTGCCACCTGAACCATAGTCTAATGCAGTTTTGGCATTGAAATACCCAATGATTTTTTCTAGTTGATCAGAAAATTTAAGAGGTTCTGCATCTGAATATACATTTTTTACAAATGAACCATCAGTTCTATTATAGCCTTCCTTGGCCATTATCTCATATTGTGATAGAAGCTCATTATATTGATTTGATAATTGAAACATTCCTATTCCATTAAATGATTTTTAGAGAATAATTGCAATTTACATGCCTTAATTTTTAACAGTTAAATTATAATCAAAATCTGTAATTTTTAATAGTATTTGGCACTTCTTTTGCATCCTTTAATAATTAATTTTTTTATAACTAAAATAATTTGAGATAGCTATGTCTGGAAATGATGTCTTTAGTGCCTTGGGTATCGGTAGTGGTATGAACACTACTGAGTTAATTCAAAATTTATTAACAGCCGAGCGAGCACCAAAAGAAAAGAAAATTAATGACAATATTGAAAAAAATGAAGTATCTATATCAGCAATAGCAGAATTAAAAAATTCTATTTCAGCGTCCTCAAAGACCATAGATGCAATGGAGGGGACTAATGTTTTTAATGGCTCTAGTTCAAGTACATCAGTTACATTAACTGTTACAGACCCAGCATCAGTCAAGGAAATGTCGAGCTCAATAAATGTCTTACAATTAGCAACTTCTCAGACACTTGTTTTCGATGGTTTTTCATCTGAAACAGCTCTGGTAGGTGATGGAGACCTTCTATTTCAAAGAGGGACTTGGAATAATGGAGTTTTTACAGCTGATACAGCATACGCAGAGAGACAAGTGACCATTTCTTCTTCTGCTTATAGTTTAACTGATATTGAGAACAAAATTAATAATGCCCACTTAGGCATTACCGCTAAAGTAGTTATGAAAGATAAATCTGATTTTGCGCTCGTATTAAGGTCTGATACTGGACTAGCTAATTCATTTAAAATTTCTGCAACAGAAGGTTCAAATGCTGGACTTAACACCCTTCAGCATAAAACACATATGGCAAATACATCAAGTATTTCTAGTACAGAGGGAGCAGCAATTACAGCAACAGCTGCACACGGCTTTAAGGTTGGTGATACTGTTAAGTATATTGCGGGTGGAACAGCTTTAAATGGACTCACTTCACTAAGTAGTTACAAAATAGCGTCAATTCCTAGCACTTCATCGTTTACATTGAATGATAGCAATGGAAATGCTATTACCTATGGTGGAAGTAATGGGAGTGCAACAGATGTATTTGTTCGAACAAATACAGAAACAGCTTCAGCTCAAAATGCTTCCTTTACAGTTGATGGTGTATCAATATCTAGATCAAAAAATGAAGTCACTGATGTAATAGATGGCGCTAAACTAAACCTATTAAATACCACTACTTCTGCAGCAGTTGTATCTGTTTCAACTTCAAAAGATAAAGTTCTAGAAGCACTTGAAAGTTTAGTTGATGAAGTAAATGGTTTAGCTTCACAATTGTCTGCTTTGACAGAAAGAGGTCTAAATGGTGGGGAAAAAGGTGCATTAGCGAGTGAAACAGCTGTTAGGTCAATTTCTGATAGACTAAAAAAATTAACTACTGAACCAATTTATGGTTACTCAGAAGATCCAATCTATTTAGCTAATTTAGGTGTTTCAACTACCAAAAGTGGAGGTTTAAAAATTAATGAGAGAATGTTTGATGCGGCATTTAAAGAAGATCCCCAAGCATTAACAGCATTATTTTCTGATAGACTTCATAGTTCATCATCTTTAATCTCTCCATTCCTTACTGGCTCAGGATATAAGCCTGGTTATTATTTCTTAGATATTGGAACTCAAGCAACCCTTACAGGTTCGTCACCGTCAACAAATATAACATCATCTAATTATTCACCATCATCAGGCAGTCAAAGTTTTACTATGACACTAAATGGCATAGAGTCTGGGACAATAAATATAACTGGTGGTCCGTATTCAACAACATCTGCTCTAGCTACAGCTCTTCAAAGTGCTATAAATTCAGATAATAAACTTGCAGCTAAGGGTGAGAGCGTTACTGTATCATACCAAAGTAATGCATATAAAATTACATCAAATAAATACGGCTCTAAAAGCAGTGTTGTCATAAACTCAATTGATAATGGCTTGCAAAATTATCTAGGAATCCAAGGTGGTACTCATGTTGCTGGTACTGGCGGTGAAGTTGGTGCCACACTATCTGGATCCTCATTAGAGCAAACTTCTACAGGTTTCAGAACTTTATCAGGTGACGCTTTTGGTTTAAGTATGGGCGTTATTTCCCCTGGAAGTGATGCCTACATTTCAATAGGTAATAGTTACGTTTCAACCATTAGAAATTATTTAGATAGTTTGTTATCATCGTCAGGTATTCTTACTACAAGGACCAATTCACTCAATAAGGAATTAACAGATTATAATACTGAATTGGAAGAATTAGATGTATCAATTGAAAAATCGAGAGAAAGATACAAAAAACAATACGGTGCAATGGAGTCAATTGTTAACAGTTTCAAATCTACGGGTGAATTTTTAGATAGCTATATGGAAGCACAAAATAAAGATTAATAATGCTTTTAACAGAAAACTTAAAAACTGATGTTCTAAAAAATTTTCACTCAAATGATTATGACAAAGTTGAAAAAAAAGCACAATTCCTTGTAAAAAAGGGTTTTTCAGACCCATGGCTTTGTAATATTTTAGCGGTAATATTTGCTAAACAAAAAAAGTTTAGACTTGCCTCAGAATATTTTAACATTCTTGTTGATCTTTACCCTGAAGATTCAGAAAATTATTTCAATTTAGGAAATTTGTATAGAGATAGCGAAGATAACGATAATGCGATTAAGTATTATAAACTATCCCTGGGCAAAAATTCTAAAAGCTATGAAACTTTAATGGAGTTATCAAAGGTTTTTTTAAAAGAAAAAAAAATTGACAAAGCGATTTTTTACGCTGAAAAAGCCCAAAAAATAAAGGGTTATTTGTGTGACGCAGATAACATAATTGCTCAGTCACTTTTTCTAAAGGGAAAATTCGAAAACTCTCTTAAGATTTATCAAGGTATTTTGAAATCTTGTAGTAATAGTGACAAGGAAAAAATAAATATTAATATATCTTCAAACTTAATTGAATTAGGTAAACTTACTGAAGCAAAAAAATTACTTTCTAATTTAAAAACCAAACAAGCAAAATATAATTTATCTCTTATTAACCTGAAGAATG
>NYVQ01000054.1 GCA_002684695.1 SAR116 cluster bacterium
AAAATTAATTATCAAATTGATTAAAATTGAATTAAGAGAAGCTGTATACTAATTGTTAAAGTGTAACAGAAATCTTTTGATATATTTACCATCTGGATCAAATTTTTGAGATTGGATAGTTGGATTAAATATTCTAAAATATGGTGCAGCGTCAGCCCCACATCCAGAAACCCATTGCCAACCTGACGTATTGCTTGCTGGATCAGCATCTAGCAGTGTATTCCAGAACCATTTTTCTCCCATTTGCCAAGGTAAGAGAAGGTGTTTTGTCAAAAATGAAGCTGTAATCATTCTGACCCTATTATGCATCCAACCTGTTAACCATAACTCTCTCATGCCTGCATCAACAATTGGATAACCGGTTTTCCCCTCAGTCCAAAGTTTAAAATTATTTTCGTCATTATTCCATTTAAATTTAAGAAAGTCATTTTTAATTGGTTTAGTATCAATTTCAGGATAGTACCATAGCAGATTATGCGAAAACTCTCGCCATATTATTTCTGCCTTATATGTCATAACATCGTCATTCTCTTCTAAATCACTAATAGCCATAATTATTTGCTTTGGACTAATTTCTCCAAACCTTAGATGCGGTGAAAGTTTTGAAGTTCCTGATAAACTTGGGATATTTCGATCAGAGTTATAACTATTAATAGAATTTTCTTTAAAAGAGTTTACTTTTTTTAGAGCATTTTCTGTTCCTGGTTCCCAAAACTCATAAAACTTTTTTGACCAAGATTTATTATTTATCAATTTTAAATCATCCAAAGTAAGACACGATGGCCATTTACCTTGGAAAGGTATCGTTTTAGGCGAATTTGTTATTTTGAAATCAA
The DNA here is from genome assembly GCA_002684695.1 of SAR116 cluster bacterium. Classification (GTDB taxonomy): domain Bacteria; phylum Pseudomonadota; class Alphaproteobacteria; order Puniceispirillales. The sequence goes on from NYVQ01000054.1 coordinate 837, forward strand.
TACCCTTATTTAATATAGCATTTTTATAGGGAGTAAATACCTTAAGAGGATTTCCAGTTTTGCTTTTTACTTCCCAAGGTTCGTATAGCAAGCTACCATTAAAGCTAAAAACTTGTTTAGAAAGTTGTAATAAATTTTTCTTTATTATTTTGTCTCTTTTGACTGCCCATGGTTCATATCGTCTATTCCAAAGTATACTTTCTGCTTTTGTTTCAATGGCTAATTTTTCGATAATGCTTTCTGCTTTTCCACGAAAAAAAAGCAATTTGCTTCCAATTTTTTCTAATTCCAATGACAGTTTATTTAGGCTTGAGTGAAGCCACCATTTAGATGCATCACCGAGTTTACGATTTTCAGCATCTTCATCGTCTAAGATATAAATAGGTAATATTGGTTTTCCAAGTTCAAGGGCCTTTTGGAGTGCTGGATTATCAGAAAGTCTAAGATCTACTCTAAACCAAAGTATAGATGGATTTTTCATAAAGTTTATAAATATTGTTTCAAATAATTGAATTAATTATTTAATTACTGCTTTCAAGTTATAATTATAAATTTTATTTTTATAAATAAAACCTACTCCAAAATGATCACTAATGCTCAAACTTTTTAAAAAATCTGTCAAATATAAACCTCCAGTAAAAACTCCGAAAGATGGCATAATAATTATTTTGTAATTGTATAAAAAACATTTGCCAACAATTGATTTGTCTTTAGTTTTAACCTTTGCTTTTAAGTGATAATGTCCACTGATTTCATACTTTTCAAATTTTGTGATATGTCTAAATTTAATTCCCATTTCATCATGCTCATCTAGTGGAGTTACATTAAGCCATGAGGGCTTATCTAGGTCGTGATTACCCTTTATCCAAATACAAAAATATGAGTTTGAAAAATCCTGAATTAAATTTTGATTTTTTTCTGAGATAATTTCAGCTGAAGCTAAATTATGAAAAGTATCACCCAAAAAAATAATTTTTTTTGGTTCAAAGTATTCTAATAATTTTTTAATTTTTATTAAAATATCAATAGTATCAAACGGTGGTAAAGGAATTGCCGAAGACTGTAATGAACTCACAGCAGAAGATTTCTCAAAATGAATGTCAGATATTACAACTGCATTAATCTTTGGAATATAAACAATTCCTGAGTAGTGAAGTAGACATTGAATTCCATTTAACTTAATCTCTATTATTTCATATACTTTACTTACCATGGCTTCAATTTTTAAGTACTGACAACTCTTCCTCTAATTCTTCAAGTAATTCTTCTTCTGCTTCCCCGTGTATACTCTCTTTACCTATTTCAAGTAAAATTGGAATTGACAATGGGGATGCCTTATTTAAATATCGAACCTCTATTTTTTTGTTAATATTTTTTAAAAGCTCACCTAATCTTCCAATGTCTGTTAAACCTTTTGCAGCATCCTGCCTAGTAGCCTTTAAAAGAAAGTGATCGGGTTGGTGTCTTTTAAGCACATCATAAATAAGGTCGGAATTTACAGTCATTTGTTTCTTGCTAACATCGTTTCCAATTAAATTTTGATTTATCAGACCTGCAATTGTAGAAATTATTCTAAAGCTTCTTTTTAGTATTGAAGTCTCTTCAAGCCATTCTTCAAGATCGTCCCCTAAAATATCCAAGCTGAATAATTCGTATATTTTTTTTGGACATTCCTTGCTCCAAATTGCAATTGCATAATCGTTTGCAACAAATCCCATTGGATTTAATTTAAATCTCTCCATTCTTTTTGTTATTAGGGTTCCAAGTGTTTGATGAGCTTTTCTTCCTTCAAAACAGTAAGCAACTAAATAATATCTATTACCTCTTTTAAATATTTCTATGAGCAAATTATCTCTTTTGGGTATGTTTGACACATTAGATTGCTTTTCAAGCCAATTTCGTACTTCTGTATCAAACTTTACCCAGAAAGGGATATCATCAAATATTTTTTTAACTTCACCAGCTAAAGCTGTGGAAATTGGAAGCCTACCACCAACAAAAGATGGGATTTTTGCTTCACCAAATTTTTTTGCCTGAACGATTAGTGTATTATTTTCTATATTGTAGAATTCTAAAAGCATTCCAGCAAAAATAAACGTATCGCCTTTTAATAATGATTGTGCAAAATATTCTTCAATATTTCCTAAATATTTACCATTTTTTAGTTTCACTTTNATATTAACTGNTTCAACTATAGTTCCAACGTTCATCCTCCAAATTGTTTTAAGTNTANTGCTAGAGGGACGATACATTCCGTCAACGCCTTTGATTATNTGATGAAATTTACCATAACTTTTAAGAGAATATCCTCCAGTTGAAACAAAATCTAATGTCTCATTAAATTCGTNCTCAGTGAGTTTTCTATATGGAAATGCTTTGACAACCATTTTAAATGTGCTTTTGGGTTCTAATGGCTCTGATAAAGTTAATCCAACTAGAAATTGTGCTAGCACCTCTAACGCACCTAATGGCAAATCCATTCTATCTAGTTTGTTNCTTTTTATTAAGTTGATAGCAGCATTGCATTCAATTACTTCAAACTTATTCGTAGGTATTAATGAAGCTTTACTTACTTGATTNAAGCTATGGCCCGATCTACCAATTCTTTGAATTAATCTATTTACACCTTTTGGNGCACCAATATTAATTATATGGTCAACGTTGTTCCAATCAATTCCTAGATCNANTGANGATGTTGAAATTACTGCCCTTAAATTNCCATTAGACATTTCCTTCTCAACTTTTGTCCTTTGTTCACTTGATAGAGAGCCATGGTGGAGAGCAATAGAAAGATTNTTTTCATTAATTTTCCAAATNTCTTGGAAAAGTAATTCTGACTGTGCTCGCGTATTAACAAAGACAATAGTTGTTTTATTCTTAGATATTATATTTAAAATTTCTGAAAGTGCATAAACACCACTATGGCCAGACCAAGGAATTTGCTTTTTAGTTGATATTATCTTTATTTCANTGGCTAATTTTTTTTCTTTTTTTATTATATATGCTAGTGAANAATTATCACCNGACTTTAACCAATTAAGAATTAATTTAGGATCGGAAACAGTTGCTGATAAACCAATTTTTTTTATATTTTTGTTAATTTGACANAGTCGTGATATGCCAAGTGAAAGCAAATCACCTCTTTTATTGTCCACAATTGAGTGAATTTCATCAATAATTAAAAAATTTAAATTTTCAAAAAAACTAGTTGCATTTTCCCATGATAACATGAGCATAAAACTCTCTGGAGTGGTCATTAAAAAATGNGGTGGATTGTATTTTTGNCCTATTTTAATTTTTTGTTTTGTATCTCCAGTTCTTGTCTCTATTTTGATATTCAATCCCATCTCAAAAATTGGCTTTGATAGATTTCTTTCTATGTCATTAGCAAGGGCTTTAAGCGGTGAAATGTAAAGTGTATGAAGACCAGGTTTAGGATTTACTATCATATTGTTAATTGAAGGAAGGAACCCTGCAAGTGTTTTTCCTCCTCCTGTAGGCGCNACTATTAAAGCTGAGTTTAGTTTACTTATTTTCTTGAANAATTCTAATTGGTAATCGTGGGGCTTCCACCCTCTTTTTAAAAACCAATTTTGTATTTTTTGATCAAACATTGAAATAAAAACTTAATTAAATTTGAATAAAGATTATATAGGAGTAAAGTTTATATTTTAAATTAATATTTGAGGAATTCAAAGTGATTAACTTTTATTATTGGCCAACTCCAAATGCAAGAAAAGTATCAATCTTATTTGAGGAACTTAATCTTAATTATAATCCGATAAAAATTGATATTAATAAAGGAGATCAGTTTTCTGATGAATTTTTAAACATTTCNCCTAACAANAAAATTCCTGCAATTGAAATAGTNGAAGGCAAAGAAAAAATAAGTCTTTTTGAATCAGGNGCAATTCTACTTTACTTTGCAGAAANACATGAGAAATTTTTTTCAAATAANATTGTTAAGAAATATGAAATAATACAATGGCTATCATGGCAAATAGCTGGATTTGGTCCGATGCTTGGGCAAGCACATCATTTTAATTTCTATGCAAAANAAACTATTAAATACGCTAAAAGTAGATACTCAAATGAAGCNAANAGATTATACGGTGTTTTAAATAAAAAGCTCAATAACCAAAAATGGATTACAGGAGAGTATTCAATTGCTGACATTGCTACTTATCCATGGACAATGACAACTGAAAGACAAGGTGTTAATTTAGAAGATTTTCCCAATGTCCAAAAATGGAAAGAATTAATGAGTAAAAGGCCGGCTGTAGAAAAGGGTATGAAACTTGGCCAAGAATTTAAAAAGACCTCAAAATTAACTGAAAAGGAATTCTCTAATCTATTTGGAGAAAATCAATATAAACAACGATAACTTATGAAAATAGATTGGATCAAAAAATCAAGAGAGGGTATCCAAATCAAAAATGGTCTGTTTTATATAGATCCCATTTATCCTGTTAAAAATGCTGTAATTACTCACGCCCATGCAGATCATGCAAGACCAGGGCATAATCAGATTTTTGCCACCAAAGAAACTATTGAAATAATGAAAGAAAGATATGGAGCAAATTTTTGTGAAAAATTTACGGCATACGATTACAATCAAAATTTTAAAATCCAAGACATTAATTTATTTTTTGCACCGGCAGGACACGTCCTAGGTTCTGCTCAAATTGTAATAAATTACAATAATCAAAGAGTAACATTTGCAGGTGACTACAAAAGACAACATGACCCAACTTGCTTGCCATTTGAGCCAATAAAGTCTGATATTTTCGTAACTGAGGCAACATTTGGTTTGCCTGTTTTCAAGCATCCAGATGCAAATACCCAAATTGAAATTTTAATTAAATCTATTCAAAAGTTTCCCAATAGATGCCACATTATTGGAGTTTANAGNCTNGGTAAAGCGCAGCGAATTATTAAAATGCTGAGAACTAAGGGTTGGATGGATANGATCTACATGCATGGATCATTGGTTAAAATTTGTAGATTATATGAAAAATTTGGAATTGATTTAGGCCGATTGGAGCCTGCTACAGTTAAGGATAAGCCGGAAAAACCCCATGAATATTATAAGGGTAAATTAATATTAGCTCCTCCATCTGCATTATCAGATGTTTGGTCTAGAAGATTTCCAAANCCTATTCTTGGAATGGCTTCTGGATGGATGACTGTAAAACAAAGGGCTAAACAAAGAGGGATTAANTTACCCTTAATAATATCAGANCATGCCGATTGGNATGACATTTTGAAAACTATTGAAGAAGTTTCCCCAAAAGAAGTATGGGTAACCCATGGCTCAGAAGAAGCACTTATATATGCATGNAAAAAGAAAAATATAAAAGCAAAAGCATTATCTATCATAGGATATGAAAGTGATACAGATATATGAAAAGATTCTCTGAGTTATTGCTTAACCTTATTTATACTACTAGTAGAAATGATAAAATAACACATATAATGAATTGGATAAGTGGCTCTGATACTGAGGAAATAGGATGGGGCTTATCTGTCATTTGTCAGGAACTTGAAATTCCTAAAGTAAAATCTTCAATGGTAAAAGAAATTTCTTTTNCGCATCTAGATAAGTATCTTTTTGAATTGTCTTATGACTATGTAGGTGATATGGCAGAAACTATTTCTTTGATATGGCCTGAAGAAATCAACAAAGAAAAAAAATTTAATNAAGCNTCNCTCTCGCAAGTTATTAAAGATTTAAAAACCATAACAAAAANTGAAGCTCCAGAATTAATAACTAATTATTTAAATAATTTTGATCAAAACACTCGTTGGNCTTTTNTAAAGATTATTACTGGGGGCTTAAGAGTAGGGGTTTCAAGTAGGATTGCTAAAATAGCTTTATCAAAATCTTTTAATAAAGATATAAATGAAATTGAAGAACTATGGCATGCTTTTAACCCACCTTATAGGGAATTAATTGAATGGATAAATGGAAAAACTGAAAAGCCCAATGTCCAAAACAGAGCTATTTTTCGATCTCCTATGTTAGCNAACCCATTGNAGGAAAGTGATTATAAACTTATTANCCCANCANCATATTTAGCGGAATGGAAATGGGANGGGATTCGCATTCAACTAGTNTCATCAAATGGCAATGTAAAACTTTATTCCAGAACTGGNGACGATATATCAAAATCATTTCCTGAAATTTCAAGCTTCAAATTCAAACAAAANTTTTCATTAGACGGTGAATTAATGGCTGGTGAGATANAGAACCCAGGAACTTTTAATAATCTTCAACAGCGTCTTAACAGAAAAAATCCATCAAAAGAAATAATTAATTCAGTTCCAACTTTCATAATAGCGTATGATTTACTTATACTTGACAAGATAGATTTAAGGTCAAAAAATATCCTAGAAAGAAGAAAAAAACTTGAAACTTTTTTAAAAATTGGGAAATTCCCATTTATAAAATATTCAGAGGAAGTAAGTTATAGAAATTTTGATGACCTAGAAAAAAAAAGGTTAAAGTGCAGAGAAGATTTTAACTACGAAGGCTTNATGTTAAAATNAAAAGTTTCTGATTATCAAACAGGNAGACCCAANGGACNTTGGTATAAATTTAAAAGAGANCCTTTTAATATTGATGCNGTTTTATTATATGCTCAACGNGGACATGGTAAAAGATCTTCTCTTTACTCAGANTATACATTTGGTGTGTGGAAAAATAGTTCATCNAATAAGGAATTAGTAACTGTAGGTAAAGCATACAGTGGATTTACTGATAAAGAGTTGATTAGGCTTGATAAATTTATAAGGACTAAAACCATTGGCAGATTTGGGCCTGTTAGAGAGGTTGAGAAAAGTTTGGTGCTTGAAGTTTCATTTGATGATATTCAAAAATCTAAACGTCATAAATCGGGTCTAGCAATGCGATTTCCTCGAATAAAAAGAATAAGATGGGATAAGCCAGCTTGTGAAGCAGATACCTTAGAAACTCTTGAAAAGTTAGCTAATTAGAAATTGTGATTATTAAATTATAATCTTGTATACATTAGAGTGATTTAAATCTTTGTAATACTCTCATTATCATTTAATCCGTAGCCTTCGCGTAATGTACAAGATCCTGTTATTGTTTGTATTAACAAGCTTTCTTTACATTTTGTCCAAGATGGAGCCTCTCTATTGTCCATCATCCATAGTTGAGAAATTGCTAAAATAGCAAGTAAAATAAGTAGTATCCATGAAAATTTACTCATTATTTACCTCGTTATCCCAATCATAGATATAATCTGTGATTTTATCCATGTTTATTTCATTTTCAGAAAAAACTTTTTTTGCAACACTATATTTTTCACTTATTGTTGAAGAACCAGAATTTTGATTTAGTGGGTGCCAATTTGGAAGATCCTTACCTTCATTAACTAATTTATAAGCACATGTTGCTGGCATCCAGTTTAATTGTGTTAGGTTATTGGGGGTCAATTTAACGCAGTCGGGAACAAATTTTTTTCTATTTTCGTAATTTGTACATTTACAATTTTCTGTATTTAGTAATTTACATGATACATTTGTATAAAATAATTCATTATTTTCTTCATTTTGAAGTTTTATGACACAACATTTTCCACAATTATCGCATAATGACTCCCATTCATCATGATCCAAATCATGTAATTTTTTTTCCAGCCAAAATTTTTTAATTTTCATAGTATGTAAATAATTTATATAGTTAAAAAATCATTAAATTTAAGTTTTTATGAAAAAACCAAATTACATCTCTCCAGGCGATTTTTCCACAACTTTTTTTGATGGAGTTCTCCGTTCAAAAGAATTTGATGATATTTATTTTTCTCCCCTTAATGGGGAGGAGGAATCTAATTATGTCTTTTTAGAAGGAAATAATTTAAGAGATAGACTTACTATTAACAATAACTTTACTGTAGGTGAACTTGGCTTTGGTACTGGACTGAATTTTTTATTAACCTGGAAATTGTTTAATGATCTAAAACTAAATAATACTTACTTAGATTATATTTCAATAGAGGGTTATCCACTCCCAATAAATCAAATCAATAAAATTTATGAGAGGTATCCAAAATTAGTAAAATTATGGATTGAATTAAAAAAAGAAATGCCTCCTTTGTGGTCTGGCACACATAGAATTATTTTAAATAAAGGAAGAGTGCGCCTTACGTTAATATACAGCGATGCACTTGAAGCACTAAAATTATCTAATTTTAGTGTCAATGCATGGTTTTTAGATGGCTTTAATCCCAATAAAAATAAAGATATTTGGTCTATGGATGTAATGCAGGAAGTTTATAGACTTACAAAACCGTCTGGAACTTTTGCGACATTCTCTTCAGCTGGATTTGTTAGAAGGAACCTTGAACAAGCGGGTTTTAATGTCAAGAAAATAAAAGGGTTTAAGTTTAAAAAAGAAATGTCTATTGGTCAAAAAAAAGGAAAGAAACAACATAATAAAATCTTCTCAAAATATGTAATTGTGGGGGGTGGTATCGCTGGAGCGTCTATAGCACAAGCATTAAGACAAAGAGGTCAAAGCCCACTTGTAATCGAAAAAAATGATAAATTAGCTCAGGGTGCTTCTGGAAATATAGCTGCCGTACAATATCCCAGACTGACAACGGTAAATACCCCTGCAGGAAGGCTTTCCTTATCTTGTTACAGATTTTCAAGAAATTTAGCTAAAAAATTAGGAGTAGCAATTAATGACAAATCTATAATTTTTAGTATCCCAGAAAGAGAGGCTATAAAACACAATAAACTTCTATCTCAAGGGTGGCCAAAAGACTTAATAAGAAAAATCTCTAAAGAAGACAAACTAGCAATTGCTAACTTTGATTTTAATTTAAACGGCATTGTTCATGACCATGGAGGAACAATTGAGCCTGTTAAATTTGTTAATAATCTTATGCCTGATGATATTGAAATTATATTTGGCAAAGAAATACATGGCTTTACTCGAAGTACTGAAGGATGGACTATTACTTTGTCAGATAAAACTAAAATAAAAACTGAAATATTGATTTTAACTTGTTCGGATGGACTAAGAAAAATAAAACAAACATCTGTTTTCAATCTTCAATACACTCAAGGTCAAGTAACGCATTTAGATGAAAATAAATTTAAAAATATACCATCAACAAATTTTAGCTTTTCTGGTTATTTAACTCCTCCTGTAAATGGAATTGTAACAGTTGGGGCAACTTTTGAAAAAAATAGTAATGAAAGAAGTTATATTACTGAAGAAGCAAGTAATATTAATTTAAACAACATACCAAATGAAATTTTCAGAAATATTTTTTCTCATAATGTTAATTTAAACAAACTTGATGGCAGAGTATCTATGAGGGTTTCAACATTTGATAGAATGCCAATGATGGGGCAAATAGAGGATAACCTATATATTTTATCTGCTTTAGGAGCAAGGGGAATGATTATGGCACCACTTTTAGGTGAGGAGCTTGCAAGTATTATGAGAAAAAATATTTCTGAAAATTTTATTTGGTATGT
>NYVQ01000055.1 GCA_002684695.1 SAR116 cluster bacterium
CCCATCTAAGCTGGTCAGTCATTATAAATAAAATATTTTTTATACTCAATTTAGATCCTTACTTTTGATATTATTGTTTATGAAAATTCTATTAAGTGCTTTTTCTCTACATCATTTATTTGGGTATTTTCGATTAAGAACTCTTTATGTCTGAATTCACTAAAAAACTTAATAAACTGTTGTGAAAAGTATTTTTCCGCTATTTTTGATTTATTTAACTTATTTGAAGCCTCAACTATATTTTTGGGTAAATCAATTATTTTTGGTTCAACTTTTAAATTTTTACTTTGCAAGCCTTCTAATCCGGAAACAATGGTCGCTGCAATGGTTAAATACGGGTTTGAGTCAGCTCCTGGAATTCGGTTTTCAACTCTAGTATTGATTCCTTTTATAGCCCTAAAAGCAACTTTTCTACTATCCCAATCCCAATTATTTTTAATAGGTGTAAATATTTCAGGCTGATATCGTTTATATGAATTAGAATTGTGAGCAAATAAAAGCATTAATTCAGGTGTAAATTTTTGTAGACCAAAAATAAAATGCTCCAAATCTAATTTATTATTTGTAAAAATATTTTCTTTATTTTCATTTTCTATTGAAATGTGAACATGCCCACTTTGTCCGTCTGCTGAATTACTCCACCTTGCCATGAATGTTGCTAATTTGCCATGGCGTAATGCTGTCTGCTTAATTAGATGCTTAATTAAAATTGTATCATCAGCTGTTTTGATCCCTTTGCCAGATAATAATGCAACTTCCATAAAGCCAGCTCCCATTTCCTCATGCCAAGATTCAACTTCTATATTCATTTTTTTTGAATTATTAACAAAATCATTATAAAGTTCACTTTGGGAGTTTTGTCTTTGCAATGAATTGTAAGAGCTGCCTTTAGTAGATGTTTCAAGGTTATTAAAATTTTTTTCAATAATTGAGCCTGAACTTTCATCTAAAAGTGTAAACTCTAGTTCAATACCAAATCGAGGAAATACATTTTTATTATTATTCTCTTTTAAAATTTTCTTTAGTATACTTCTACTGCAAAAGTTAGAATATTCATTTTCAAGTTCAAGAAAACATAATAAGTTTTGGCTTTCATCCGCCCAGGGTAAAACTCTAAAACTACTAACATCAATTTTTGCTGCAATATCTCCAAAACTATCTTTTAATGACGAAAAGCCTGAAATCTCTATCTGTGTATCGCAATATCCTAAAGCCAGAGAAGGTAATGCAATTGTAAATCCAGAGCCGTCTTTTTCAATTGAATTTTTGACTTTATTCACATTCACTAGCTTACTTCTAAGTTGGCCAAGAGGGTCAACAAAACAAACTGAAACAAACTTTAATTTTTTATTTTCTTCAAGAAGTGAGTTTATATTATCCAGCATATCATTATCTATTATTTTTTTTAAATTGTAATTATACTATCCTAATCATAAACATTTTAATATTTAATCAAGTAAGATCAAATGTCATTAGAAAAAGTTGAATGGGACTATATAATCTTGGGTGCAGGTACGGCAGGATGTGTTTTAGCTAACAGACTGTCTGCTGTAAAAAATAATAGAGTTCTTTTATTAGAAGCTGGATATTCTGATCGATCTATAAAAATCAAAGTTCCCGCATTGCAACCATATGTTTTTGGAAAAAAAGAGTTTGATTGGTGTTATCAAGCACAGCCTGATAAAACTAGAAATAACGTAAGATCTATTTGGCCCGCTGGTAAGGTTTGGGGAGGAGGTAGCTCACTAAATGGTATGATTTATATACGTGGTCAAAAAGATGATTTTAATGAATGGAAAAACTTTGGAGTTGACGGTTGGAACTTTGAGGATGTTTTAAAATTTTTTCTAAAATCAGAAAATAATGAAGAAACAAATTCATATTATCATTCTCAAAATGGCCTGCTCAATATATCAAACTTAAAATCCAACCATTTGCTTAATGAAGCTTTTATAGATGCATCTGCTAGTTTTGGTTTACCAAAAAACAATGATTTTAATGGAATATCGCAGACTGGTGCAGGTAAAGTGCAAGCTTTTCAAAAAAAAGGTCTTAGACAAAATACATCATCTGCTTTTTTGAAACCAATAATTAAAAGATCAAATCTGAAAGTTATTTCAGGTGTTTTAATTAACAAATTAATTATTAAAGACAGTAAAGTTATTGGTATCAATATTGTTGATAAAAATATTTCTAAAAATTTTATTTCTAAGGGAGAAGTAATCTTATCTGCTGGTTCAATTGGGAGTCCAATGATACTACAAAGATCTGGAATTGGAGATGCTTCACTTTTAAAAAAAAATGATATTAAGGTTGAAGTTAATAATAAAGCAGTAGGAGAAAACCTTCAGGATCATCCTGGTGTCTATTGTGAATATCCTGTAAATATTTCAACTTATAATACAGAGTTTAAATTCAATAAAATTGTAAAACACGGTTTAAATTGGTTATTTAATGGTAGTGGACCAATAAGTACACCTGCAGCAACATGTTGTGCATTTTTTAACACAAATAAGATACTTGACCGACCAAATGCACAAGTTCATTTTTCTCCTTTTTCATATCATTATTCTCCATTGTCTAAGTTCCATTTACCAAATTATCCTGCGATATTAACAGGAACGTGTATTCTTAATCCTGAAACTAAGGGCAGGGTTAATATAAGTTCAAAAGATCCTCAGCGCCCACCAATAATTGAACATTCTTTATGGGCAAGTGAAAAGGATTTAACAAACATGGTTAAAGCATTAAAAAAACTCTCGCAAATAATGTCTTCAAAACCCATTTCTAAATATATTTTAAACAACCCAACTAGCAAACTAAATGACATTCAAATTAAGGATTTTATAAAAAGTAATAGTTTTTTAGGCTACCATGCTTCAGGCACTTGTTGTATGGGTGATAAAGGTGTTTTAAATTCAAACCTTAAAGTTAAATCAATAAAAAATTTAAGAGTTATTGACGCTTCTGTTATGCCAAAAATCATAAGAGGAAATACAAATGCTACAGTAATAATGATTGCTGAGAAAGGCGCTGATTATATTTTAGGAAAGAGATAAATTTATCTTTAGACTAAATAATTGAAAATCCTTTATCAATTGCTGAAACAATTTTTTGAACATGGTCTTTTGTGATTATTAAAGATGGTGAAATGATAAAGTTATTTCCTGAGGCTCTGACCAAAACACCTTCGTCACAAATAGTTTTATAAATCTTTGCAACAACGTCCTTTGAGGCGGGTTTCTTTGTTTCAGGGTCTTCTACTAATTCAATAGCAGCCATGAGACCCTTGCCCCTTACATCTCCAATAGTTCTATGCTTGTTTTTTAATTGATTAAAACCCATGAGTAATTCAGATCCTCTAGTTTTTGCATTAGATGCTAAATTTAATTTATTTGTCTCATCAAGAGCTGCGATTGCTGCTGCAGCACCAACAGGATTCCCAGAGTTTGTGTATCCATGTCCAAGCATTCCCAAGGCATTATTATTTTTTTCAATAGTTTCTGAAATTTCTTCAGACATTAATGTTGCGCCCATTGGAAAGTATCCACCTGTTAATGCCTTTGCAATTGTCATAATATCAGGTTTAACACCCCATAATCTTGATCCTGTCCACTCTCCTGTTCTGCCAAAAGCACAGATAACTTCATCGGCGATCAATAATATTTCATTATCATCACAAATTTTTCTCACTTTTTGCATGAAACTCTCATGAGGCACTATAACTCCACCTGAACCGATAATTGGTTCCATAACAAATGCGGCAATGGTGTCCGCACCTTGACTAGATATTAATGCCTCAAGACTTTGAATACATTTTTTTGTGAGCTCTTCTGGATTGCTTTCATCAAATGGATTTCGATACGTGTATGGAGCAGGTATATGAAAAATTCCTGGTACACCAGGTTCATAATTTCTTCTAAACCTTGGATCTCCACAGAGTGACGCCCCTCCATAATGAGTTCCGTGATAACCTTTACTTAAAGATATGAATTTTATTTTATCTATTTTGCCTTTAACCTTCCAATATTGTCTTACCAATCGCATTGCAGTATCAATTGAATCTGAACCACCTTGTGTAAAAAAAACTTTTTCCATTCCATCAGCATGGAACCACTCCTTAAGTTTATAAGATAATTCAATAGCTTTATCGTTGGTTATACCTCTAAAAGTATTGCAGTAGGGCATTTGATGGAGTTGATCATGTATTGCTTTTTTTATTGGTTCACAACTATATCCTAAATTTACATTCCATAATCCACCTACAGCATCAAGCATAACTTGACCATCAATATTATGAACCTCAACATTTTCAGCTTTAGAAATAATCATTGGAGGCGTTTCTAGCATCTCAGCTGGATGGGCCATAGGATGCCAGAAATGTCTAGCATTGTTCTCTCTTAAAAAATTTTCATGTTGCATATTAACTCCAATAATTTTTAAAACTTATATTTTCATCCAAACTGACTTGAGATCAGTAAACTTATCAAGGGCGTGAAGTGATTTATCTGAACCGTTACCAGATTGCTTCACTCCTGTAAGAGGTAAAGTATTATCCGAACCCCCATACGTGTTAACAAAAACTGTACCAGCCTTTATTTTCCTTATCATTCTATGAGCTCTAGAAAGATTAGATGTCCATAGTCCTGAGGCAAGTCCAAAAGCAGTAGCATTTGAAAGTTCAACTGCATCATTTTCATTCTCAAAAGGCGTAACTGTTAACACAGGTCCAAATACTTCATTTTGAAAAATAGTTGTATCTTGTTTTACAGATGAGATAATTGTTGGCTCCATATAAAATCCACCGCTATCTTCAAGAACTCTATTCCCACCAATTTCAATCTTCCCACCTTCAGATTTTGCTTTTTCAACAAAATCAAGATCAGATTTTAATTGGCTTAAAGAGTTAATTGCTCCAATATCATTATTTAAGTCTAATGGATCACCAATTTTTAAATTTTTAGTAAATTTATAAACCATACCTAAAAACTCATCATGGATTTCTTTCTCAACTAACAAACGTGAACCAGCAACACAAACTTCACCTGAATTTCGAAATATTCCCATAGTAGAAACTTTAGCTGCTTCCTCTAAATTTTCTGTATCAGCAAAAACAATGTTGGGTGATTTGCCCCCAAGCTCCTGGTATATTTTTTTCATATTTGATTGAGCTGAATATTCTAAAAGCTTTCTCCCAGTTGTTCCAGAGCCTGTAAATGTCAATACGTCCACATCCATATGTAACGCAAGTGCTTGACCTGTAATTCTTCCATTTCCAGTAACAATATTTAAGGTTCCCGGAGGCAATCCTGCTTCAAGACATATTTCACCTAATTTTAAAAGTGATAAGGATGCTGCTTCTGAGGGTTTAATAACAACAGAGTTGCCCATAGCTAGAGCTGGAGCTATTTTCCATGCGCCTATCATTAGAGGGAAATTCCATGGAACAATCGCTGCTACTACCCCTACAGGTTCTTTGTGAATTAGACCAAGGAAGTTATTTGAGGTATTAGAGATTTCGCCATAAATTTTATCAATTGCTTCAGCATAATACCTAAAAGTTCCAGCTGCAGATCCAGGCTCTGCTTTAAGAGCCATATTAATTTCTGTTCCATTATCTCTTGCTCCTAAAACAGCAAGTTCAAGCATATTTTTTTCAATCAATTCAGCAATTTTGAGCATTATTTTTTTTCTATTAATAGGGGGCATATTAGACCAATCCCCTCTTTCATAGGTTTCCCTTCCTGATAGAACAGCATCATTAACATCTAAATGATCACAAACTTGGAGTTTAGAAATTTCCTTACCATCTATTGGGCTTATAATACTTTGAGTTTGACCAGATTTAGAATGTACCCAATTACTTCCAACTAGAATTTTTTGATTTTGGATTTGATTAAATCTAAATTTGTTAACTTCTTTTTGGTCGAGCATTTTCTCTTTTCACTTATAATTTATTTATTGCTATACCTAAATGTACAACAGCTATGGCCTTCCATTATAGTCTTTTCCCTAACAAGTTCCAATTTTTTGTCAAATCCAATAGTAAAATTATAATCTCTATTGCATGATAATAATTGCCCTATATCTTCTAAGCCCATCTCTTTGTACATTTCAGCGTATCTACATCTTGTGACATTAAAGTCATATTGTTTGCTTGTTTTTTTCAATTCTTTTATTTCAAGTGCACCACCAGTCTTCCATAATTCAAACACTTCAATAAACCTATCAATGGTAGATGTTTCCTTTGATAGCTTTCTATCTATTTCATTTCTGAATTTTATTCCTTCACCAATTGCATTTTTGATAATTGCATTTTTAAGTATCTCTCTAGCTTTTTTATCACCAAATTCTTTTTTCATTTCATCAAAAATAGATTTAGCAACTTCGGCTTGAAGTTTTCTTTTTTCTAAAATTGGAATGGAGTTTTGTATATCAGACATTCTTTCTCAAAATAATTAATTGATAACCTTATTAAATTTTTTAGATAGTTTTATTTATAAAGTAATCCTTTTTATTTTTTAATTCAAACTTTGCTTTTATATTGTTTAATTGATTCAAAGATAATAGAAATAATTCTTATTATAAATTATATTTGATTTGGATTAATGTTGGGAATTTGAATGCATCAAAAACTTCTTTTTCGAGCGGATCATGTTGGTAGTCTTTTGAGGCCAGCAAATATAAAGGATGCTAGATATAAGCATTTTGAAAAAAAAACTGCAAGTTTAACAGAGCTAAAATCTGTTGAAGACAATGAAATAAAAAAAGCAATCAAACTTCAAGAAGAATTGGGTTTTAAAGTTGTTACTGATGGAGAATTTAGAAGGTCATTCTGGCATTATGATTTTTTGGAGGGCTTAGATGGTTTCGAACTTGAAGAAAGGGAGAGTGGGGTTCAATTTTCTGGTGCAAAACTAAGACCTTTTTTCCCAGTTATAAAAGGTAAAATTGATTTTCCATCTGATCATCCAATGCTAGAACATTTTAAATTTGTATTAAAAAATACAAAAGTTGTCCCAAAAATAGCGATACCGGGACCAAGTTGTTGTCACTTTAGAACAACACCCAAAGATATATATCCAAAAGAGTATGTGGATAATGAAAAATTATTTTATGATATAGCTCAAGCCTATAAAAAAGCTGTTAAAGAATTTTATAGTATCGGTTGTAGATACTTACAAATGGACGATATATTTTTTGCATATTTATGTGATCCAAATCATAGGTCAACTAGAACAAAATTTGGCGAAGATCCTGATGTTTTAATTGAGAAATATGCATGGATGTTAAATGAAGCAATTAAAGAAAGACCCGAGGACATGGTTATAGGCATGCACTTATGTCGAGGAAATTTTAAATCTAACTACGCAGCTCAAGGAGCATATGATCCAGCTGTTGATGCAGTATTTAATAAGATTGATTTAGATATTTATTTTATGGAATATGATGATGAAAGATCTGGAGGTCTTGAGCCCCTGAAATATCTTCCAAAAGGGAATAAGAGAGTTTTTCCAGGTTTTATTACAACTAAAAAAGGTAAACTAGAAACAGTAGAATTTTTAGAAGAAAAATTTGAAGAAGCTTCAAAATATGTATCCATAAATCAGCTTGGCGTCGCACCACAATGTGGATTTTCTTCAACGGAAGAAGGTAATATAATTTCATTTGATGACCAAAAAAGAAAATTAGAATTAGTTATAGAAACTTCAAATAAAATTTGGAATGAATAATTAGTATCAATTTTGAGAGTATTTTATGGCGCACGATAAATTAGAAAAAAAAATTGCATTAGTAACAGGTGGAAGTAATGGTATAGGACTTTCAACTGTCAAAATGTTGGCTGATAAAGGTGCAACTGTTATCATTGGCTACTATAATGGGAAAGATAGAGCTAAAAATATTCTAGACACATTACCACAAAATAATCATACGACTTTTCAAATAAAGTTAGAAGACCATAAAACTACTGAGNCTTTAGCAGATANAATAAAAGAAAAATATGGTAGGTTAGATATTATTGTTAATTCTGCTGGGTTTACAAAACCAATACCCCATAAAGATATAGAAATGTTAGATATAGAAACTTTCGATCAAATATTAATAGCAAATGCTAGAGGTCCATACTCAATTATTAGATCATTAATGCCATTGTTAGAAAAAAGCAGTGAAGCTGTTGTTATTAATGTTTCTTCAATTTCCGCATTTACAGGTTCTGGTAGTAACATTGCTTATTGTGCATCGAAGGCTGCCCTTGATACAATGACTATGTCTCTAGCAAGAGTTTTTGGGCCAAAAATAAGATTTCTATGTGTTTCACCGGCAGCTGTTGCTACAGATTTTGTTCAAGGCAGAGATAGAGATGCATTAGAAGAATTAGCTAAAAAAACACCCTTAAAAAAAGTTGTTGAGCCGGAAGATGTTGCTCTAGCAATTATTGGATGCATAACACACTTAAAAACTGCAACTGGGACACGAATNGTTATTGATGGAGGAAAAAATTTATAAACAAGAGATAGGTAGTTAATATGCCACATTTTTCAATTGAGTATTCCTCAAATTTAGAAAAAAAAATAGATATCAAGGAGTTTTGCAATACTCTAAGATTAGCGGGTATAGAAACTGGCGTATTCCCAACAAAAGGTATTAGGGTTAGGGCTATTGGTTGTAATCACTATTCAATAGCAGATGATAATCCTGAAAATGGTTTTTTAGATATTTCAGTTAGGTTAAGAGAAGGTCGAGATATAGAAATAAGAAAAAAAGCTACACAGCATATCTTTGAAGCGGCAAAAANATTTTTAAAACCAATATTAGATAATTATCCTTTTGCATTATCTATGGAGATGAGAAATATTGACCCGGAGCTTAGCCCTAAAATAAATTCTATACCAAACTATATGAAAGTAGATAAAGATGCATGATATTGCTGAGAATACAAATAAATTAAAAAAACACCTAAGTATTATAAAAGAGAGAGGTGTTTTAAATAATATAGGAGGAATTTCAAAAGAATCAGTTTCTGGAAAAAAATTTCCTAATCACTCTCCTGTTGATGAGACCTTTATTTGTGATGTTGTTAAAAGTAACTCTATTGATATTGATGAGGCTGCAACTTCATCAAAGGAAGCCTTTTTAGATTGGTCAAAGACCAATCCAGCGGTGAAGAAAAAAATACTTCATAAAATTGCTGACAAGATTGTTGAAAGGGCCGATGAGATTGCTTTATGTGAATGTTGGGATACAGGTCAAGCGATTAGATTTATGTCAAAAGCTGCAATAAGAGGAGCTGAAAATTTTAGATTTTTTGCTGATAAGGCGATTTCTGCCCAAGATGGATTAACCCTACCATCAAGTACTTTATTGAATATTACTAAAAGAGTTCCAATAGGTCCGGTAGGTATCATAACCCCATGGAACACTCCATTTATGCTTTCTACATGGAAAATTGCACCTGCATTAGCAGCGGGCTGTACAATCGTCCATAAACCTGCAGAATTATCACCAGTAACTGCTCAAATACTTCATGAAATTTCACAAGAAGCAGGTTTGCCACCTGGAGTTTGGAACCTTGTAAACGGCTTAGGAGAAGAGGCAGGTGTAGCTTTGACTGAAAACAAAGATATCAAAGCAATTGCATTTGTAGGAGAATCAAAAACTGGATCATCAATTATGAAACAAGGTGCTGATAGTTTAAAGCGAGTTCATTTTGAGTTAGGTGGTAAAAACCCAGTTATTGTTTTTGATGACGCGGACCTTGATCGTGCTCTAGACGCCGTAATTTTTATGATTTACTCACTTAATGGTGAAAGATGCACATCTTCAAGTAGACTTTTAATTCAAAAAAACATCTCAGAAAAATTTCTAAATAAACTAATTGAACGTGTAAAAAAGATTAAAGTTGGAAATCCATTGGATCCTGATGTTGAAGTTGGTCCTCTTATAAGTGAAAATCATTTTAATAAAGTTGTTTCGTATTTTGATATTGCAAAGAAAGATGGGGCAAAAATTGCAGTTGGTGGTAAAGTTAATGAAGGACCAGGCTGGTTTGTCCCACCAACATTATTTAGAAATGCAGAATCTAATATGAGGATATCTCAGGAAGAGATTTTCGGACCAGTTTTAACAGCAATTACTTTTGATAATGAAGATGAAGCTCTAAAAATTGCTAATGATGTCGAGTATGGCTTAACAGGATATATCTGGACAAACGACCTATCAAGAGCTTTGAGATTTTCTGATTCTTTAGAAGCTGGAATGATATGGGTTAATTCAGAAAATGTAAGACACTTGCCAACTCCATTTGGTGGGGTTAAATCTAGTGGTATTGGTCGAGACGGTGGTGACTGGTCATTTGAATTTTACATGGAACAAAAACATATTGGATTTGCAACAGGACATCACCCTATCCCCAAACTTGGCAAGTAAGCCTAAAAAAGAAAGAAATTTAAATGCCTTTACCAGAAAAAAACTTATATCCACATTTTAATATATCTAGACTTAGTCACATAGAATTAGGCGTAAAAGACTTGAATGCAAGTTATGCTTTTTATGTTGATATACTGGGATTGCAAGTAACTGAAAAAAATAATGATTTTATTTATTTAAGAGGTATGGAGGAAAGAGGTCATCATTGTGTAATTTTAAAAAAATCAGATATACCTTCGTGTAACGTTCTTGGTTATAAAGTATTTGATGAAGAGCAACTTGATAAAGCTCAGCATTATTTTGAAACAAAAAATATTTCTACTTCATGGGTTGAAAGACCTTTCCAAGGAAAAACATTACTAACAAAAGATGTTCATGGAATCCCTATAGAGTTTTATTATAAAATGGATAGATTGCCTACAATACACCAAAAATATAAGTTATATAATGGTGTTAAACCGCTTCGTATTGACCATTTTAATGTTTTTTCTACCAATGTAGATGAGAGTGTAGAGTTCTATTCCGATTTAGGCTTTAGAGTAACAGAGTATACAGAAGATGAAAAAACAAAAAAATTATGGGCTGCATGGATGCATAGAAAAGGAACCGTTCACGATATCGCTTTTACTAATGGTTTAGGTCCAAGATTACATCATGTTGCCTTCTGGGTTCCAACACCTATGAATATAATTGATTTATTAGATGTTATGTCAACTTCTGGTTATATTTCAAATATTGAGAGAGGGCCTGGACGACATGGAATTTCAAATGCGTTCTTTTTATATATTCGTGACCCTGATGGACATAGAACAGAAATTTATTGCTCTGACTACCAAACATTAGATACTGATCATGAACCCATAATGTGGGATTTAAAAGACCCTCAAAGGCAAACTCTTTGGGGTGCACCAGCCCCCAAGTCATGGTTTGAGGAAGGAAGTCATTTTAGTAATATTAATCCTCAAGAGCCTTCTCTAAAAGCTCAACCAATAGTTGCACCCTAAAAATTGGAGAATTTAATGTCAAATAAGTTTGTATCAATCAGAATAGGTAATAAAGATTTATATGGTGTTGAAACTGATAAAGGAGTTATTGAATTATCAAACAAATTTACAGAATGGCCTTCACTATTTGAAGTTATCAAAAACAATGGCTTTGATAGGTTAATTAACTCTATAAATGGTAATGAGGCAATCCACCNAATTGGATCCTTTAATTATAATATTCCAATTACAAATCCTGAAAAAATAATTTGCGTTGGAATTAATTATCCTGACAGGAATGAAGAGTATAAAGATGGTCAGAATACACCACAAAATATGTCATTATTTGTAAGATTCCCAAGATCTTTTGTCGGTCATAATTCATCNATTATAAGACCAAAAATTTCAGAACAACTAGACTATGAAGGTGAGGTTGCAATAGTAATTGGAAAGTCAGGCAGGCATATAGCTGAAAAACAAGCATATGACTATATTTCAGCAATTACAATTTGTAATGAGGGAACAATCAGAGATTGGGTGCGTCATGCCAAGTTCAATGTCACACAAGGTAAGAATTTTGAAAAGTCAGGTGCAATGGGCCCACATTTAATACCTTTTAANGATAAAAGCCAATTAGAAGATATACGCTTGGTNACCAAAGTTAANGATGAAATTCGTCAGGATGACCGAACTAGTAGAATGCTTTTTAACATTCCAAAACAAATTAATTATATATCAACTTTTACAACACTGATGCCAGGTGATATTATTGTAACTGGAACACCTACTGGTGCAGGAGCTCGATTTGATCCNCCAAAATTTCTAAAGCCTGGNGATAAAATTGAAGTTGAAGTTGAGGGTATAGGTTCTTTGTTAAACACTGTTGAAGATGAATAATGCCACTTACAGATTTGCAAATAGAGGAAGCAGCACTAAATCTTTTTAATGCTGAAAAAGATAAAAAAAGAATAGGCCTACTATCTATTCAATATGAAAATATTGATATGGAAGATGCATATAAAATTCAGGACGCTTTGGTAAAATTAAAGCTCAATTCTGGTCTAAAAATATGGGGTTGGAAAATTGGACTTACCTCTAAAGCAATGCAAGATGCACTTAAAATAGATATTCCTGATAGTGGAATTTTATTTGATAACATGTTTTTTGAAAGTGGAGAAAATATTCCAACAGATAGGTTTATTCAAACAAGAATAGAGGCAGAAATTGCCTTTTGCATAAATAAAACTTTAGAGGGTAAGGTTAGCCGCGAAGATGTAATTTCTGCAACTGAATATGTTTTTCCATCACTCGAAATTCTTGATACAAGAATTGATAGACAAGATATTTCTTCAGGTAAATTTAGAACTGTTTTCGATACAATATCTGACAATGCAGCCAATGCAGGTATTGTAAGCGGTACTCAAAAACATAAGCCCGATAAATTTGATCTTAGGTATGTAGGCTCAATTGTTTATAGGAATGGTGAAGTTGAAGAAACTGGATTAGGTGCTGGTGTTCTAGATGATCCTGTATCTGGCATCATATGGTTAGTTGAGAGGTTATCTAAATATAATCAGAAAATAAGCCCTGGGGAAATAATTCTTTCTGGTTCATTCATTAGACCAATAGAAGCTAGGAAAGGGGATAAATTTTATGCTGATTTTGGAGATTTTGGATTTGTAGAGTGTAATTTCAATTAGATTTTAAAATTTATGATAAAATCATTATCCTTAAGGTCAAATTACAGAACTTTAGAAAACTATACATATTTAAATCAAGCATCTTTAGGTTTGATCTCTGAAAAAACAACTCAGGCGATGCATGCATTTCTAGATTCTACAGGTAAGCATGGAAATGCTTTTATGAGTGATGAAGATGAGGTTGGTTATTTTGAGAATTTAAGAAAGAAGGCATCAACTTTATTTAATTGTAATACAGAAAACCTTGCAATATTATCGAGTGCAAGTGATTTATTAAATCAAATCCCTTATCTAACTTCTCCTAAAAATGGAAGCCAAATAGTGCTTGTTTCAAGTGATTTTCCAGCTTTATATAGGCCATGGCAGGCCTACTCAAAATTAAATAAAATTAAATTGAAATTTATTAATGAAAATCCTAACTCAGACCTCACTTATAATTTAATTAATTCTTTGGATAAGAATACGTCAGTAATTGTAGTTAGTTACGTTCAATATTCAACTGGAACAATTGTTGATATAAATAGGTTAAAAAAAGAAACAAATAAATTTGGTATAAAATTGGTTGTTGATGTTACTCAAGCTGCTGGAGCTATTCCAATAGATGTTAATAAATTAAAATGTGACGCATTAATTTGTAGCGGTTACAAATGGCTAGGTGGTCACGGAGGAGTTGGGCTTGCTTTTTTATCAAATGATATGGCCAAATCTACGCCGTTAATGCCTGGTTGGATGGGTGCAACAAATCCATTTAATATATCATTTAAAGAATTAGATTTAGCTCCTGGTGCAAAAAGATTTACACAATCTACAATGTCCTATTTATCCTTGAAAGGATTAGAAGTTTCTATTCAAGAAATATTAGATTTAGGTTTAGAAAAAATTGAAAATCACTCTAAAAAACTCAAAAATTACTTTATCTCGTTTCTAAGTGATATTGGTTACCAAACATTTCATGACGAGAAAATATATTCTGCTCCTCATATAGTTTCAATTTTCAGTCCAGAAAAAAAAATGTACACAATTTCAAAATCTTTGTCAGAGAAAGGCGTGTTTTGCAGTCTAAGAAATGGATATTTGAGAGTATCTTTGGCACATTATAATAATCAAAAAGATATAGACAAACTACTATCTATTTTAGAGGACTATGGATCAAATAAATCAAGTAGTTAATTCTAATTCAAGTTTTTCTATTTCTCTAAAACGAATTCTATTTGCAAGCATTGGTTTAGAGATTAAATTAAAGTCACTAAAAGNATTNATTAATTTTAAAAAAGCAACTTTGCCTTCAATTCTTGCTAATGTATTGCCAGCACAAACATGTATTCCAAGTCCAAATGATAAGTGTTTATTTGGNTGGCGAGAAATCAAAAATTTATTAGGGTCAGAAAATTGTTTCGGATCTCTGTTGGCNGCGGCTATTATCATGTGGACTGAGCTNCCTTTTGGTATCTTCCTTCCACCTAATAAGGTTGNTTCTTTGTTAATGCGATTGTTTACTTGAATTGGTGGCTGATATCTTAAGATCTCTTCAACTGCAGAACTAATATAATTCTGATTTTCTCTCAATGAATTCAATTGGTCTTTATTANTAATAAACTCATGAATTCCATGTGACAACATATTAGTTGAAGTTTCATGACCAGCATTAAGCATAAATATACATTGATGTAATAATTCAATTTCAGACAATTCAATACCAGATGATTGTGCTTCAATGAGGGTTGATATGATTTCGCCATCACGGTTCAATTTGGGATTTCTCTTTCTCATAGATACTTGGTCTTTGAGATAACCTTTAAAATTGGATACAGCNTCACACCCTTTCTTAAACGCTTCATCGGTAAGGGTTGGTTCTAATGCGCCTAAAATTAGTCTTGCCCAATCTCTAATTAAGGTTCTGTCTTCTTTGGGAACTCCTAGCATATCACAAACAACGTCTACTGGTAGTCTAAATGAAAACTCACTTACAAAATCTATAATTTTTTTATCTTTAAACTCTGNAATATAACTTTCCACGAGTTTATCAACATTACTTTCAATATGTGAAAGAGCCCTTGGTGTGAAAGCATGCTGAAATATTTTTCTGATCCTAGTNTGATNTGGCTGATCAATAAAAACTACACTNGTGGTATGNTGTTCATACAATGATGAGTTACCAAATTTTGGTTTGAANTCTTTCTTTTTATCAGAACTCCAAAGATTGTGATTCCTATAGATTTCGACTAAAGCATCGTATGAAGTAACNATAAACGATCCATCAGGATTTTTATGGACAGGGTTGTTGGTTCTCAACAAAGAGTAGTATTTATATGAGTTTTGCACTAGATCACTAGGAGGGTTGTACAAATNAAATTTATTTATATCAAAATGAATTTCAGCCATAACTATAAATAAGTTAAATAAAAATTTTTANAAATTAAATATTTTTTTAAGNTAATAATTTTAATTATACTAAACTTTTTGGTAATATTTATTATGAATTATAATCAGAAATTACAGTTNCTTATTGATGGCAAGTGGGTGGGTTCTTCNAACAGAGAAACTATACCAGTTTTTAATCCCGCTACTGAGGAANTTATATCTCATTTGCCAATTGCTAATGAAAGTGATCTTTCCAATGCTCTAAANTCAAGTAAAAAGGGTTTTGAAATATGGAAAAAATGGTCTCCTCTAAGGAGGCAGGCGTTAATGCTTAAAACTGTCGAAATTATAAAGAGGCGATCAGATGAAATTGCNAAAACTCTCACTATGGAAATGGGAAAGACATTTAGGGAATCAAAACAAGAAATAAATCAAGTAATCGAAACAATNACATGGTGTGCAGAAGAGGGGAAAAGAACGTATGGAAGAATCATACCCTCAAGAGATGGTTTAGCAAGACAAATGGTTATTAAGGAGCCTATCGGTCCAGTAGNAGCTTTTGTNGCTTGGAACTTTCCGGGNGGAAACGTCATNAGAAAAGTAGCNTCTACATTAGCTGCAGGTTGTTCAATAATTATTAAACCTAGTGAAGAAACACCGGGGACTGGAGTTGCAATAGGAGAGTGTTTTATGGAGGCAGGATTGCCACCGGGTGTATTAAATATTGTTTTTGGAGTTCCAGATAATATATCAAAATTCTTGCTTAAATCATCAATTCCAAAAGCGGTAACTTTTACTGGATCTGTTGAAGTTGGAAAACATTTGCAGTCTTTATCTTCACAAACGCTTAAAAAATGTACTTTGGAACTTGGAGGTCATGCTCCTGTTATTATTTGTAACGATGTAGATATTGCAAAAGTATTAAATAAAATAGCCTATTGGAAATTTAGAAATTCTGGACAAGTATGCATTTCACCATCCAGGTTTTTTGTTCAAGAAGCTGTATATAAGAAATTTATCAAAGGCTTTGTTGAAATTACAAAACAAATAAAACTTGGTAATGGTTTAGAAGATAGTACGGATATGGGCCCATTAATTTTTGGGAGACAAGTAGAAAAAATGGAGCACTTTGTCGAAAATGCAAAATCACTTGGAGGTAAGATAAATTGTGGTGGTCAAAGGTTTGGGACAAAGGGATATTTTTATGAACCTACTGTTTTAACTGATTTACCAATGCATACAAAAATGTTGAATGAGGAAATATTTGGTCCTTTGGTACCTATCATTCCATTCAAGTCATTAGAGGATGCAATAGAAAAGTCAAACTCCTTATCTGTCGGATTAGCGTCATATATATTTACCGAAGACCAAAAAAGCTCACATTTTTTAAGTAATAATCTTGAAGTGGGAATTGTTTGTGTAAATCATACAATTGTTTCAGTTCCTGAAACACCTTTTGGTGGTGTTGGAGAATCAGGGTATGGAAAAGAAAATGGAATAGAGGGATTGGAGTCTTTTTTAACATCAAAATATATTACTGAAATATCTCACTTATAATTAAAGATTTAAGAATTCAGGTCTGAATTTATTTTTTAAATCACTATCAAATTTTAATTTTTGATTAGAACTTAAATCAAAAATTCTGTTTCGATTTAAAATATTTTGAGGATCCAATTTATTTTTTAAATCTTTCATTAATTTAATTTCATTTTTAGTACGGCTAAAACCAAGATATGGTTTTTTTTCCAATCCTATTCCATGCTCTGCTGAAATTGAACCACCAAATTCCCCAACTAAGCTATAAAAAGTTTTTTTAATTTTTTCAGTAAATTCATTACAAACTACAACTGCATGTAGATTGTTATCACCTAAATGNCCAAAAAATAATATTTCTTCAACCTCTCTCAACATGGTAAGCTTTTTAGTTAGTTTTTTAATAAAAATTTCCATTGTATTTAAACTTAGAGAAACATCAAAATTTAACCTTTTATGAATTTTCTTAAAAGCAGTTGATGTGTTTTCTCTTACAGCCCAGATATTATTAACATCCTTTTTAGATGACGATAAAACAGCATCATTAATAAGTTTATCATTAATAAAACCACCAAGGACTTTTTCAAACCATTCATCGTCAACTTTTATCTTATTACCCATTGTTTCTATAAGGACATAGTAATTATAATCTTTTGACAAGGGCGGTTTGACATCAGTCGAATTTATTATGAGTTCATATGTTGGCTTCCAAAGCACTTCAAAAGCGGATAAATCATCACCAAGATCATTTTTACATCTAACAAGCAAATCTATTAGTTGACTAAAGTGATCTAGACCACAAAAAGCAACATTCTGAGATTTAGGTTTAGGAAAAAGCTTTAAAGAAGCTTGTGTTATGACCCCTAATGTCCCTTCGGATCCAATAAATAAATGTTTCAAGTCATAGCCAGAGTTGTCTTTTAATAAACTATTCAAATTTCTAATTACTGAACCGTCAGCTAATACAACTTCAAGTCCTAAAGTAAGTGATCGCATCATCCCATATTTGATCACTCTTGTTCCACCTGCATTGGTTGACAAAGCACCACCAATGAGACAACTTCCTTTAGATCCAAGGTCAAGAGGAAAAAATAGATTTCTTTCGTCTAAAAGATTTTGAAAACTTTGAATTGTAACTCCCGACTGAACAACCGCATTCAGAGAAATTGGATCTATTTCTACAATTGAATTCATTTTCTCTAGTGANAAAACTATTTCATTATCAAATGGGACTGCTCCTTGAACCAAGCCTGTCAAACCCCCTTGCACTGAGATGGGCCAATTAAAATCACTGCAAATATGCATAATTTTAGTAATCTGCTCTGTTGACTGAGGGAGTAAAATTATGGAAGGAGTTCCATTTTTAAAACTTGTAATATCATTCAAATATTTAGTGTTTTTACTATCTGGGTTTTTCCATCCCCTAGAACCAACAATTGGTATTAATTTTTCAAGAATGAGTTCCATTTAATTTAATTTAGTTTCTAATTTTTTATATCTATAAAAGTCCCAAGAAATTAAAATAATTGCTCCTAAAACACAAATAATTTGAATTCTGAAATCAAGAAGTAAGATTAAAAATCCTAAAGCTAATCTCAAAAAAACTTCAAGCCAAGACAATTTAGTAAAATCAAATTTAGTTAAAGCGCTATTAATTAACCATATTGATATTAACAATCTTGGAATTATTGATATAAACTCACTCCAAGAAAATTCATCAATTATCAAAAGACAAGGATAGTATGCAAAAGCAAAAGGAATTAAAAACTTAGCTATTCCAAGTCGAAATGCCATAAGTGAGGTGATAATCGGATTGGATCCTGCTATTGGAGCAGCAGCATAAGCAGCTAAAGCTACTGGAGGAGTTAGGCTAGATGCTACACCATAATAAAAAACAAATAAGTGAGCAATTAAAACTGATACACCTAAATTTTGCAATGCTGGCCCCATTACTACTATTATTATCAGATATGCTGGCAATGTAGGCATTCCCATCCCAAGAACAAGAGCTCCTAGCATTGCTAATAGCAGAGAAAGAAATAGACTNTCTCCNCGAAGTTCATTCATAAATGATGCTAANTTAATTCCTATACCAGTTGAGTCAATGGCACCTACAAGCATTGAAATAACAACAATTGCAATAAGTAATTTTGCTCCTTGNGTGCCACCTTTAACTATAGAATCCAATAGTTTTTTTGGATTATTTCTAATATCAGGATTAATAATGCTTAGAACTAGAATTGCTATCACAGCATAGAAACCTGCTCTAGAGGTTGAAGAACCAAATAATAGAGAAAAAATTACTAAAAAAATTGGCGCAATAAATAAAATTGAATTTATCCAATCTCTTTGAGTGATTTTACTATCGATATCAAGTTCTTGAATTTGAATATTCTGTTTTCTTGCTTCCATAGTTACATTTGAAAATAAACTAAAATAATAGAATAAAGCTGGTATCAAAGCTGCTAAGGCAATTGATAAATAACTTATGCCAGTTAAATCTGCCATAACTAATGCAGCTGCTCCCATAATTGGAGGCATTATCTGACCGCCAGATGAAGCAGTAGCTTCTATTCCACCAGCAAAAGTAGGAGTGAAACCTCTTTTTTTAATCATTGGAATTGTAAAAGTACCAGTACCAACAATATTGGCTACAACACTCCCTGACATTGTTCCAAACATAGAACTTGCTAATATTGCTGCTTGAGCTGGCCCACCTCTCGTTTTTCTAGTAAGAATAAAAGCAAATTTTAATAATGTATGACCAGCTCCAGTACCCTCTAATAAAACACCAAAAAGAATAAATATAAAGACAGTATTTACGGCAATATTTGTAATAGTGCCAAATACACCTTTATTCATATTATACCATAGGTTTTCACCAATAAGTCTTTCATTAAAACCGCTATGCTGTAAAAAACTTGGGAAATTAGAACCAAAATACAAATAAATAATTGCAAAAACACCAACAAAAAATAATGCATACCCCCATGACCTTCTACAAACCTCGATAAATATTATCAAACCTAATATAGAGTAAAGACCATCAAAGTATGAGATATCATACAGTTCATTTTCCATTATTGTCTGAACATTATAAAATTTGATAACAGTAAGTATGCCGAAAATTATCAACAAAAAGTCAANNACAACTCTTGATNGTAAAAAATTAANACTATTNTCTATTTTTCTGTATGGAATAAGAACTACAACTATGAGAGCTAATCCACAACATAATGCACGATGGAATTTTGGATCTATAAGAGCAAACCCTGAAGAATAAACAGATATTAATGATAAAGATATTGCAGATATAATACCTNCAATAGAAAGTGATTGAATAAAATATTTTTTCATAAGAAATTATTCCTCAGGTNTTTTACCTGAGGAATTAATTATAATTTAGTCTTTAGGNATAAGGTTTTCTGGAACACTAAAACCAGCTTCNTTGTAATACCTGTAAGCTCCTTTATGAAGNGGTAGATTAACAGATGTAAATGCTGTTGCTTTTGTTACCTCCTTTAAGAATACTGCAGTTTTATGAATGTCATCTAAATTTTCCCAAAAAGATTTTGTGACATTATATACAACATCTTCATCAACCATTTTGGTNGTNCCAATGAACTGGTTAAATCCAAGAGCTTTAATTGTTCCTNGAGTTANCTGACCTTTATAAACNCTGCCTTCAAATGCAGTTATTCCTCTGCCTGGGGATGAGCTCTGTTTTTTNAAAGCTGGTGCATCTAAAGCACTATCAGGAATAGAGAGAATNCTAAAATTTGAATTAAGACCAAACTGCTGTACTAATGCACAGCCAACATCACATGGTCTTACCATTACATCAACTTTATTGTCTCTAAATGCATTTAGGCCTTCTCCCCATGGAAGAATTACACCTTCATAGTCCTTATCATGGTCAAAGCCAGTAACGCCTTTTATAATTCCTTTTGAACCCATGCTTGCAGCGCCAGATGGAGGCCCTAGGAATACTTTTTTCCCTTTAATATCTTTCCAATCATTAATTCCAGAATTTTCTTTTGTTAAAACATGAAATACACCAGCTTTAAATCCAAGAATTGATCTTAAATTGTCNGCATATTCAGGTGCTTCTTCAATTTTAGAATACATTGCTTTTTTATTCTTCATCAAAACATAAAGATTTGGAACGCCAGAGTAAAATGAGATATCGCCTTTNCCCGCAGATAGCATGGATTTTGTTAATGTTTTACCTGCGTTTACTTCGATATCAACACCACCCTTTGAAGCTTGTGCAGCAAATGCAATAAATATTGTTCCAGGGGGGCCTCCTGCAACAGCTGTTTCGCCTTTATAGCTTTCAGCTGAAACACTGTAATTCAATCCTAAAGCAAGGATTATAGTAAGTAATAATCTAGAAAGTTTCATTTGTTTCCTCCAACTTTTCTTTAAAACTGTAGTTAATAAAAATTTATCGTCAAGCTACTTATTACAAATTAGTATTAATTTATTTTATATATTATAAAATGTTATAAATGTTTTATTGTTCTAAATAATATTAGAGATTGTTCATTTGGAAAAAATTTCTGGTGGTTCCTTAATAACCAAAATTCTTTTTGAGAATGGTATAAATAAGGCATTTTGTGTTCCTGGCGAAAGTTATTTAGGTGTTTTAGAGGCAATAAGATTATACAAGAAAAAATTTGATCTTGTTGTATGTCGTCATGAGGGAGGAGCTTCTTATATGGCTGAAGCTTATGGCCGATTGACCAAAATACCTGGTGTTTGCCTGGTTACTCGAGGCCCTGGAGCATGCAATGCTGCAATTGGAGTTCATACCGCATTCCATGAGGGGACACCAATGATATTATTTGTAGGTCAAGTCCCAGTTTCATCGCTAGACAAGAATGCTTTTCAGTCTATTGATACTGACAAAGTTTTTAAGTCTATATCTAAACACTGTGAAACGATTAAAAATCATGAGAAAATTCAAGAAATAATNGAAGAAGCAATCCGCATTAGTACTGAAGGAAAGCCTGGTCCGGTTGTTATTTCGATACCAGAGGATATTCAGTTTGCAATGATAGAAGTCCCTCTGATTAATAAAAATAAAATTATAACGTCAAAATTAAACTCAAAGAAAATTAATGAACTTAAAAGGGATTTAAATAATTCTAAACGGCCAAT
The DNA here is from genome assembly GCA_002684695.1 of SAR116 cluster bacterium. Classification (GTDB taxonomy): domain Bacteria; phylum Pseudomonadota; class Alphaproteobacteria; order Puniceispirillales. Next base: position 22,169 of record NYVQ01000055.1, read on the forward strand.
AATAATACTCAGTGGAAGCAAATGGACAGAAACCTCAAAAAATAAAATTGAAAAATTTTCAAGAACTAATTCTATTCCAATCGCTGTTACATTCAGAAAAGGCGATCTCTTTGACAATAAACATAAGAACTATGTTGGTTCTCTTGGTGTGGGTCCAGATCCAAATCTAGTTTCTTATGTAAAGTCTTCTGACGCTATCTTACTTATTGGTGGTGAATTTGGTGAAATTGAAACAAGTAAATTTTCATATTTAACTAAATCTAGTAATAAACAAAAAATCTTCCATGTAACAGAAGACCAAAAACTACTTTTAAAAAATGATTATAAAATTATTAATTCAGATTTAGTAACTTTTTGTGACTCTCTAACAAACATCAAAGTATCTGAAAATAAACCCCTTAAAAGTGCAACTAAATTCTTAAGGCAAAGTTATGAAAGTTATAGAGAGCCAAAAAAATTTAAAAATAAATTTAACCCAGGAGTAGCAGTAAAAGATATTTCTCATAATCTTCCTGCTTCTACAATTATAACTGCAGGAGCAGGAAATTACTCACATTTTGTTTTAAGGCACCATTTATTCAGAAAACTCAATACATTATTAGCTCCAATAAATGCCCCAATGGGATATTCTGTACCATCATCAATAACTGCTTCTATATTGAACAGAAATAAAGAAATTATATGTTACGCTGGGGATGGGTGTTTTATGATGAATTTTCAAGAAATAGTTATTGCAGTGAAAAGAAATCTAAAAATCACATTCATAATTTTTAATAATGGAATTTATGGTTCAATAAGAATGCACCAGGAATTCAAATACCCAGGTAAAACTATTGCAACTAATTTAGATAATCCAGATTTTAATACTTTAGCAAAATCTTTTGGGCTCAGGGTTGCTAATATTAATAATCCAAATAGACTATTTAAAAATTATCAACAGTTAAGGGATAACTATAACGGCCCAATTATGATTAATATGAAAACTGACCCAGAAATTATTAATCCTCAAAAAACTATTAAAGAACTTAATAATTAAATAAAACTAATTATTTTATAAATCCATTTTGAACCCATTCATCAAATATGCTTAGAACAATGTCAGTAAATTCAGGATCATTTATATTTTGCTTTATTTCATAAAATTGAATTGGGTCTTTTAAAATACTTTTAATTTCATTGTAAAAAGAGTTAATAGCTTCCCTGTCAAATGCCCATTCTCCTTCACGATCCCAATCATCAAACCCACCATGTGGCATAACAAAAGCAGTTGGTCCTTGAGATTTAATCAATTTATTACCAATTATTGTTGCAGCCTTTTTTCTTTCTGATGGGGTTAGTGCGGCGCAAGTTATTAATCTATTATGAGGTCTAAAATCTCTTCCCTCAAAGTTTTTTGGTGGGTTAGACCATGTTTTAGCATCAACCACAGTGAGACCACCAGGTGCAACTATTTGTGGAATTTTATATTTGCCAGCTACTTCAAGTCTCAGTTCTCCGGAATTCACCTCAGAACCAAAATAGAAGTTACTGATCTCGACTAGTGAAAAATCCATGACAGCAGCTATTTTGCCTTGCTTTATTAAAGACTCCATAGCAGAGCCACCCATGCCTGTCGTATGAAAAACAGCTGCTTCAAATCCTCTTTTTTCTAATTCAGGTAATAAAGTTATTATGTACTTAAGAGCTGAAGTCCCAAGTGAAGTTATAGCGACAATTGGTTTTTCATTAAGATTTTTATATAAAGACTTTGTGGCTCCAACGATAGCGCCACATGCTTGGCTCAATGAAGATTTACAAATACTATTTAGTCCATATAGACCCCCGGCCCAAAGGATTGTGATAATATCTGAGGGCAACCTTTCAGGCTCAATTAGCGGAGAGCCTGCAATCGTAGATAAAAGACATTTAGGAAATCCCAATGGGAGGTCATAAAAAACATCCAATGCTAGATCAGTTCCCATTGTTCCACCCAGTGCAATTACACCATCAATTTTTTTTTCTTCACATAATTTTTTAGTTAATTTTTTTGCTCCTTTTGCCGATGCTATCATAGCGTCATTTTCATTTCCTAGATCAATGATTTGTTGATTTGTCATGTCAGCAAATTTAGCAACATCATGCTTCGTAAAGTCTACTTTTATTGGTGGGTCACCTAATACACTTACATCCATAAGAATTGGATTACATTTCAAGTCAATGATACAATTTTTCATATAGTTAATTTCATCAGACTTTGTATCAACTGTTCCAATTATTAGTATATTATTCATAAGTACGCATCCTAAGTTTGATATCTTTAGTATAATTCATTTGAATTTTAATAAATCAAACCACGAAATACTAAGAAACAAAACCTAAATTCTAAAAAAGTATAACAAATTAAAANATTTCATCAGTATTGTAATATNGCTCATAATTTTTTTTCGTGGATATTAAATAATATTATTTAGCAGTTATAGTTAGGCCAGAAAGGCATGTCTATGCTATTGCTAGTAATAAATCATGTTTAAAAATTATTTGTAAATGATTTTAATTATTATCGTAACAAGAAAGCATTAATTATTACCCTCTTTAAATTAAACGATAGATTAATAGGTTTTGCATGTGCAACGACCGTTTTATTTATATGGTCAAGTTGGATAGTTGCGAGTAGATACGGTGTTCACACAACATTATCAATATTTGATTTAATAGCCATAAGATTTGGAGTATCAGGATTAGTTGTTTTGCCATTTATAATTTATTTTAAACCATGGCAAACTCTTACTCTTTTTCGCGCAATTGTTTATAGTTTTTTACTAGGCCCTATTTATATGGCGTTCGTATTTAGTGGGTTTATTTATGCTCCAGCATCACATAGTGCTGTTTTTTTTAATGGATTTCTACCATTTCTGACCTTATTAATTTCTTTGGTTTGGCTAAAAGAGAAAATATCAAGATTACAAGTCTTTTCAGTATTACTGATTTTATTTGGTGCTTTTTTAATACTGTTGGATGGAGCCAGTCTTCAAATTGAGAATAGCTGGTTAGGAGATTTATTATTTTTGATTGCAGGATTTCTATTTGCTATTTATATTGTGGTCAGTCGTGAATGGAAAATAACTATTCCTGAACTTATATTTTGTACTGCCTTTTTGAATTTTTTAATATATTTACCTATCTGGATTATTTTTATTCCAAAAAACTATGTGTCTATTTCAAATATTGATTTATTAACACAAATTATATTTCAAGGTATTGTACCAAATCTTATTGGCTTATTACTCGTCACAACAGCTGTTAAAAAAATTGGATCTGCGCCAACTTCTGCTTTTTTAGCTGGAGTACCTGCAACTGCATCTATCTTGGGTATTTTTATTTTAGGTGAATATCTTGGTATAAAAGGATGGGTAGGAATTGCATCAATTACACCAGGCATCCTTTTATTGGCTTTGTTTAATAAGAGTGAAGCTTTATAACTCTTAAAACAAACCCCTTGCAAAGGCAATGAGAGCTTCTGTTGCACTATCATTATTTAGTCGAAAATCTGTTACTTCTTTCTCCAAATCTTTCTCAGAAAAAAGTTTTTTTCCTTCTTGAAACCAATCTAAACTTTCATAAGGATGTTCTTCGTCACTACAAATCTTAGAAGTTACTAGCCATGACTTAAAATCAATTTCATCTAAATTGTTTATTTCTTCCAAACATCCTTCCCTATTTCTAGCCATATAGTAGGCAAATAATACAGCTGAATGTCTTGAATCAGAGTTTGTTTTTCCTTGTGCTACAGGGTCAATATCTAATGCGAGTTTGAGAGCATCTAAACCTTCATCAACTTTTCCAGTTCTAATACATACTTCGCCATATACGGATAAAACTCTCGGATCATTAGGAACTTGCTCATAACAAGTCTTAGAGTGTCTTTGAGCAGCTCTAAAGTCTTTCATTGCTAGTGAAACTTCAGCCATCAACCGATGTACTTCGAAATCGTTGTCGTTGAGTTCACGTGCCTTTTTGAGGTTATCTAGAGCCTGGGTCCATACTGTATTAAAATCTTCTTCAATATATCCTCTAAATAGTCCTTGTCCTAAAGCACATGCTTTCCAAGCATAGGCTTGGCCATTATTTTCATCTGCTTTTATAGCATTATCAAAAGTGTCTAATGCATTTAGCAAGGCATCTTTTTGAACTTTATGGTGTAATTGTTTACCTTTAAGAAGTAATTCGTAAGAAGACAGTGTGTCAGTGGGCTTTCGACTAGCTCTTTCAAGGCTTGATAATTCAATTTCACCTAAGAGTGTAAAAGAAATTTTTCTTACAATTTCATCTTGTATATCAAAAATATCATCAAGTATTTTGTCATATTTATTACTCCAGAGAGTTTTACCTTCTTTGACATCAGATAATTCAATGGAAATACGTACTCTCTTACCAGAAGATCTAATATTACCGGTAACTATATAATCTACTGAAAATGTTTCACAAAATTTATCAAGTTCTTGATCATTATCTCGAAAGTCAAAACATGATTGTCTAGATACAATTTCTAATTCACGTATCCTTGAGAATTCTGTAATCAGATCTTCAACAATTCCATCAACCAAAAACCCACCATCTTCATCATTGTTCATATTTGTAAAAGGCATAACAGCTAGTTTGGGCTTATCATTCTCTTTTTTTGTTCTTTCAGCATATTGATTGCCATCAGTTTTATCAATTTTACTGCCAGTTGGTGAGATGCCAAATGTCTGAAAACTATCAGAAATATTTTTTAATGACTTGGTTCCTGCATCTTCAATTGTGCCATCTATTTTATTATTAACTTGGTCTTTGACAGCTGAGGATAATAGAATTTGTTCAGGTGTGCAGGCTGCTTCAAGTCTTGCAGCTATATTAACTCCACTACCATAAATGTTATCACCTTCAATAATAACATCATCCATGTGAATTCCTACTCTCCATACTAACTTAGACTCTTCATCTTTATTTTTGTTTCTTTCGTATATAGCTTTTTGAAAGTTTGTAGCAGCGTTAACGCACGATACGGGACTTGGAAAATCTGCAATTACAGAATCACCAGCTGTATAGAAAATTTTACCTCCAAATTCTTCAATGTAGGGATCGATTATAGACCTACAGGCTTTTAAATTTTCTAAAGTTTTTTCTTCATTCTTTTCCATGTGGCTACTAAACCCAACACAGTCTGTTGCTAAAATTGAAGTTAATTTTCTATTTACTGTGCTCATTAGTAGACCTTACAAAAAAGTTTAAGTTATATTTAGTTATATAATTTTTTAGAGTTATAAAACAATATATTAATAATTATTTGATAATTTACTGATAGATGCAGTTTACCTTTACAGGTCCCCTAAATGCCCAGCCAACAAAACTAACTTCACCAAAAGAGTGGTCTAGTTTTATTCTAGGAAAGTATTCAAATAAAAGAGGAAGTGCAACTTCGCCTATAAGGCATCTCGATATCCACGCTCCAGCACAAAAATGAGGACCCGCACCAAAAGCCAATGATGTGTTTAATTTTCTTGTAATATTAAAGGTCTCTGGATTTTCAAACACATCTTCGTCCCTGTTACCTGAACCAAACATAAAAAATATTCTCTCATTTTTTTTAAATTCAATGCCTTCAATAATGATATCTTTTGCTACTCTTCTTGGTGACATGCCTATAGGCGAAATCCATCTCGAATATTCTTCAAATGCATTAAGCCAAGTATATTTTTTTTTAGTAATTAATTCTAATTGA
>NYVQ01000056.1 GCA_002684695.1 SAR116 cluster bacterium
GGTTTTCAAATCCCGATGATGCTGGTAATTGGACAGGTTTAGATGTGGATTTTTGTAGAGCTATGGCTGCTGCAATATTTAATGACCCACAAGCGGTAAAATTCACACCACTTTCATCAAAACAGCGTTTCACTGCTCTATCATCAGGTGAAATTGATGTTCTTGCAAGAAACACAACTTGGACAATGACAAGAGATGCTTCTCTTGGATTAAATTTTTCTGTTGTTAACTACTATGATGGACAAGGCATGATGGTACCAAAGTCACTTGGTGTTACAAGTGGTACTGAACTTGATGGTGCTAATGTATGTACACAAACAGGTACAACAACAGAACTTAACATCACAGACTTTTTTAGAATGAATAACATGTCTATCAATATTGTTGCTTATGAAGATGCTGCTGACGTTATTGCAGCTTATGGCGAAGGTAGATGTGATGTATATACAACTGATAAATCTGGTGTTGCTGCACAAAGACTTAAGCTCTCAAATCCAGACGATCATATGCTTCTTCCAGAAGTGATTTCTAAAGAGCCTCTTGGTCCAGTTGTTAGACAAGGTGATGATCAGTGGTTAAATATTGTTAAGTGGACACATTTCGCAATGTTAAATGCTGAAGAAATGGGTGTTACACAAGCAAATATTGATAGTCATATGAATTCAACTGATCCTGCAATGCTAAGATTACTTGGTAAAGAAGGAACATTTGGTGAGTATATTGGATTATCAAATGATTGGGCTGTTAGAATAATCAAAGCAGTTGGTAACTACTCTGAGAGTTATGAAAGAAATGTTGGTCCAAACACACCACTTCAATTAGACAGAGGTGTAAATGCATTATGGACTAATGGCGGTCTTCAGTATGGACCACCTGTTCGATAAGAGCTTATAATAACTGATTTAAAGCCCACCATTAATTTGGTGGGCTTTTTTTATATAATCTTATATTGAGAAAGAAATGAAAGAATTTGAAAATAAAAATGTTGTTATAACAGGAGCTTCGAGAGGTATAGGATTAGGCATTGCAAAAAAATTAGCTTCTGAGGGGGCAAATATTGCTGTTCTTGCGAAAACTGATACACCTCATCCAAAACTCCCAGGAACCATTCATACCGCTGTCGAAGAGATAAAAAGTTATGGTGTTAATTCAATGGGTTTAAAAACGGATATTAGATTTGAAGATCAAATTGAAACATCTATAAAAAAAGTGATAGAAGAATTTGGATCAATCGACATTTTAATCAACAATGCAAGCGCAATAAGCCTATTTAANAGTGAAACTCTTCCTACAAANCAGTTTGATTTAATGAANGACATTAATCTTAGGGGAACATATCTTTGCTCAAANATGTGTTTACAATATTTAAAAAAATCAGCTAACCCACATATTTTAAACCTTAGTCCTCCTATAAGTCTAAAACCAAAATGGTTTGAAAAGTTTACAGCATATACCATTGCTAAGTTTGGAATGAGTATGTGTGTTATTGGTATGTCTGCAGAATTTAAAAAATATGGAGTTGCTGTTAATGCACTTTGGCCTAAAACTACNATTGATACAGCGGCTATTAGAATGCTTGGTGGTGTGGTAAAACCTGAACAGTGTAGAACAGTTGAAATTTTATCAGATACAGCTTTTTATNTCTTAAAGAGAGATAGTAAAAAATTCACTGGTAATTTTTATATTGATGAAGAAGTTCTTGCACAAGAAGGAATAAAAGATTTAGATAAATACAGTGTAAAATCAGGAGAAAAGCTATATACTGATTTATATTTGGACTAACAAAATTGGAGGAATATNTTGGAGAAAATTTGGTTAAAAAGTTACCCAAAAGGGGTGCCCTCAGAGATTAATCTAGACGAATTTTCTTCTCTAGTGGATCTTTTTGATAAAACATGTGAGAGATTTAATGAAAAAACAGCTTTTACTAATTTTGGTGTTAAAATTAGCTTTAACGAACTTAGGTCACATTCAGAAAACCTCTCTTCTTATTTTNTAAATGAATTAAAATTAAAAAAGGGTGACAGAGTGTCAATTATGATGCCAAATATNCTTCAATACCCAATGACAACTTTTGGTATTTTGAAATCTGGCCTTGTTGTAGATAACATTAACCCACTTTTCACTCCCAGGGAATTAAAGGCACAACTGAATGACTCAGGTTCAGAAACNATAGTTATCGCTGAAAACTTTGCTGCAAATCTTCAGAAAGTAATTAATGAAACCTCTATAAAGAATGTTATANTAACCTCTTTAGGNGAGTTTTTAGGTTTAAAAGGGNTANTAATTAATTTTGTTTTGAGAAATATTAGGAAAATGGTTCCAAAATATTCTTTGCCTCAATCTAAAAATTTCAAAGACGCATTAAAAATTGGATCTAATTACTCATTTAAGGCGCAAAATATACAAAAAGAGGACATTGCATTTTTGCAATACACAGGTGGCACAACTGGTGGTGTAAAAGCTGCAATTCTATCTCACAGAAATATTCTTGCAAATGCTATTCAAGTAAGAGAGTGGCTTGGAACAAAATTAAAATTTGGTGAGGATTTAGCAATTTGTGCTTTGCCATTATATCATATTTTTGCATTAACATGCAATTCGGTTGTTTATTTCTATTTTGGTGCAAATAATATTCTCATTACAAACCCAAGGGATATCCCAGGTTTTGTAAAGGAATTAAAAAAACATAAGTTCACTTTTATCAGTGGTGTTAACACTTTATTTAATAAGCTTTTAGAGGAGCCAAACTTTAAAGAGTGTGATTTTTCTAAACTGAATATTACTATTGCTGGTGGAATGCCTGTTCAAAAAACAGTTGGTGACCGATGGCAAGAAACTACTGGTTGCTTAATGGTTGTTGGCTACGGTTTGTCAGAAACTGCACCTGCAGCATCTATAGATCCTGTGGATGGTGACACATTTAGTGACACTATAGGTTTGCCAATACCTTCAACAGAAATGTCTATACAAGATGAAAAAGGTAAAATTTTATCTTTTGATAAGGAGGGTGAAATATGCATTAGAGGTCCACAAGTAATGAGAGGATACTGGAATAATGAAGAAGATACCAAAAAAGCTCTAACTAAAGACGGATGGTTTAAAACAGGTGATATTGGAATTATGAGGAAAGATGGTTTTTTCAAAATAGTTGATAGAAAAAAAGATATGATTATAGTATCGGGTTTTAATGTCTATCCAAGTGATGTAGAAGAAGTCGCCATGAAACATGTAAAGGTTCTTGAAGCAGGTTGTATTGGAGTTGTTGGAGACGAAGGTCAAGAAGTTGTAAAACTATTTGTATCTTTAAATGATGGCGCAACTTTAACTAAAGATGAGCTCATGCAGTTTTGTAGGCAAAATTTAACNGCTTATAAAGTTCCTAAATTACTTGAATTTGTTAATGAAATACCTAAGTCAAATGTAGGAAAAATACTAAGAAGAGAATTGAGGGAGATAAATAATAATGCTTAATGCTGTTATTGCTGGATATTCAAGATCACCATTTACCATCTCCTTTAAGGGNGATCTNAAATCTATTAGGCCTGAAGATTTATTATCACAAGTAATTAAAGATTTAATATCTAATTCAAATTTAAATAAAGATGATATTGAGGATGTAATAGTTGGATGTGCTTTTCCAGAAGGNGAGCAGGGCTTTAATATAGGAAAAGTTGTAACATTTATGTGTGACCTTCCTAGAAGTGTTGCCGGTATGACTGTTAATAGGTGGTGTGGTTCGTCTATGCAATCTATACATAATGCCGCTGGGTCAATTGCTATGGGTTCAGGAAAAGTTTTTATATGTGCTGGTGTTGAAAGTATGACAAGGGTNCCAATGCTAGGTTTTAATCCTATGCCTCATCCAGANTTGCTTAAAGAAAATCCNAATGTNTATCTATCTATGGGAATNACAGCCGAAAATGTAGCGAAAAAATATAACATTGATAGGGCTGAGCAACAAGAATTTGCTATATCNAGTCATGAAAAAGCTTTTAATGCTGANAAAAATGGTAATTTTAAGGATGAAATAACCATAATACATAATCAAAATCATGAAGTTTCAAAAGATGGTGGAATTAGAGCTGGAACCACCCAAGATATNCTAAATGGTCTAAANCTAGCTTTTGATAATAAAGGAACTGTTACAGCTGGGACNTCATCGCCATTAACGGATGGTGCTGCTGCCACACTGATATGTGAAGAAGAATACGCAAAGAAAAATAATTTAGATATATTAGCTAGAATAAAGTCATCTGCTGTAAATGGATGTGAACCTGAGGTTATGGGNTTNGGNCCNATAGGAGCGTCAAAAAAAGCATTAAATAGAGCAGGTATTAATTCTTCTGAATTAGATGTTATTGAACTTAATGAAGCGTTTGCATCACAGAGTTTGGCNTGTGTTAAAGATTTAGNATTAGATCCGAAAAACGTTAATATTGATGGTGGAGCTATTGCTTTAGGCCATCCCTTAGGTGCAACGGGTGCAAGGATTACTGGAAAAGCAGCTCAATTGCTTAGACGTGAGGGAAAAAAATATGCCTTAGCAACTCAATGTATTGGTTTGGGTCAAGGTATAGCAACAGTACTTGAAACAGTTGAGTAATTTATGATTAACAAAGTAACTGTAATCGGCTCTGGATTAATGGGTGCAGGGATTGCAGCCCATCTATCAAATGCTGGAATAGAAGTTTTACTGTTAGACGTTCTTGATAAAAATTCTAAGAATAGAAATAATATAGCTGATGAAGCTCTAAAAAAACTTACTAAAATTAAACCTTCACCACTAACATTATCTAAAAACATAAAGTTAATAAGAAGTGGTAATATAGAAGATCACTTAAAACTTATAAATGAAAGTGATTGGGTCATTGAGGTTATAATTGAAGATCTAAATATAAAGCAAAATTTATACGAAAAGATAGAGCGTATAATGAACGATGATTTAATAGTTTCATCAAATACTTCAACAATTCCAATAAAAAAACTTGTGGAAGGCAGGAATAAAAAATTTAAATCAAACTTTTTTGTAACTCATTTTTTTAATCCTCCTAGATATCTTAAATTACTTGAAATTGTATCTTCAAAAGATAGCAATTCAAATTTTAAAAATATTCTAAGTAATTTTTGTGATGTAAAATTAGGTAAAACAGTTATTGATTGCAAAGACACTCCTGGGTTTATTGGCAACAGAATAGGCGTATTTTGGATGATGTCTGCATCATTAAAAGCCATTGAAATGGGCCTAAGTGTCGAGGAAGCTGACATAATTATTTCTTCTGTTTTTGGTGCTCCTAAAACAGGTGTTTTTGGGTTGCTTGACGTTGTTGGTTTGGATTTAATGCCGCATGTATTATCATCTATGACTGATAACTTAGATAGTGGTGATGAGTATCATTTGTACAAAAATATACCCGAAATATTTAATTACATGCTTGAAAATAAGTTAATTGGAAGAAAGGGTGCTGGGGGTTTTTATAAATTAGAGATAGTGGATGGAAGAAAAATTAAAAAATCAATAGACTTATCTACTAAAGAGTACTCTGAGAGTATAAAACCAAAAATAGAGAGTTTAAAACTAGTTAAGAAAAATTTAAGTGGTTTTTTAGAGTTAAATGAGAACTATTCAAAATATGCTTGGGCTGTTTTNTCGGANGTCATTTTATATACCTTAAACCACACANCAGATATTTCTAATGACATAGTTTCAGTTGATAGTGCAATGAAAAATGGNTTTGGTCTTCAGTTTGGGCCATTTGAATTATTAGATAAACTTGGTAAAACNTGGATTANGGAAAAACTTTCNATGGAAAGTTTTTCTATACCNNCTCTATTAGAAAATCTTCCAGANGAAAAATTTTATAAAGTNGATGANGGAAAATTAAAATTTTTTAATTTTNCTAAGGGTGTTTTTGAAAATCTTGAAAGGCCTAATGGAGTGCTCATCCTNTCAGATATAAAAAAATCNAATANACCAATTGATAANATTTCAACAGCCAGTCTCTGGGATATTGGAGATGGANTAACTGTATTTGAAATTCATAGTCGAGGTAATTCTATAGACATGAATACCATGCAATTTTTGAATAAATCNATAGATATTNTCGATGCATCATATAAAGCCATGGTTATTTACAATGAAGGAGCAATGTTTTCAGCGGGTGCAAATGTTGGTGAAGCNCTATTTCTTGGNAATATTGGTCTTGAAANTGAGTTAGTTGATAAGATTGTTGAAGGTGGACAAAAGGTNTACCAAAAACTGAAATATTCAAAATTCCCTGTAATTTCGGCTCCNTCTGGNATGGCTNTGGGTGGNGGATGTGAATTGCTATTACATTCTAATTTTGTACAAGCCCATGTAGAAACNTACATAGGACTTACCGAAGCNGCTTTAGGGATTTGCCCTGCTTGGGGAGGATGNAAAGAATTANTNTATAGATTTAANAATTCGAANTCANTNCCTAANGGCCCAATGCCTTCAATAATGAAAGCNTTTCAAACTATNGGATTAGCAAAAACCTCAACTTCTGGNCCAGAAGCTAANGAAATTGGTTTTTTGACCGAGAANGATGGAATTACAATGAATAGAGATAGATTATTATATGATGCTAAGATGGTAGCTATAGAAATGATCAAGAAATATAANCCACCAGAAAAACCAGTATTTAGACTGCCAGGAAGTACAGCTTATTCAGCTATAGAAATTGGCCTTAATGGAATGGAGGATGCAGGACAAATTTCAGCTCATGATAAGTTTATAGGAAAACAAATAGCAAATGTTCTGTCTGGTGGTGAAACTGAGATTATAGATGAAGTCGATGAAGATTATATTTTAAAACTTGAATCAAAGGCAATTCAAGCTTTGTTTCGAGAACCAAAGTCACAGGAAAGAATTGAAAAATTATTAGAAACAGGAAAAATAATAAGGAATTAATTTTAGGAGTTAGTAATGCAGTCTTATAGTGCACCTTTAAATGATATGAAATTTATTTTAAAAGATTTTCTAAGCTCAGAGCACTCAGAAAAAATCTTAAATAATAGTGAATTTAATCTTGATGACTTTAATTTTATTTTAGAAGAAAGTTCAAAATTTTGTGAAGACATTCTGCTTCCACTTAATCAGTCTGGTGACAAAGAGGGGTGTACTTTTGATAATGGAAAAGTCAAAACTCCCAAAGGTTTTAAAGAAGCATATAAACAATTTGTTGAGAATGGATGGCAAAGTGCTGCACTTGATCAAAAGTATGGTGGACANGGNCTNCCTTANATATTNAATGTTTTTTTTGATGAAATGATTACGTCTTCCAATATGGGTTTTGGCAATTATCCTGGTTTAACAGGNAATGCTTTTGAGGCTATTAAAAAAAGTGCCTCAGACGAATTAAAAGATCTCTATTTACCAAAAATGGCCACAGGCGAGTGGTCAGGAACAATGAACCTAACTGAGCCACAATGTGGAACAGATTTGGGTTTGAGCAAGGCTATGGCGACACCCCAAGANGATGGCTCATATAAATTAACAGGCACAAAAATATTCATTACCGGAGGTGAGCAAGATTTAAGTGAAAATATCATCCATCTAGTTTTAGCTAGAACNCCNAACGCTCCAAAAGGCATAAAGGGNATTAGTCTATTTCTGGTTCCAAAAATCATACCAAATAAAGATGGATCTTTAGGCGATTCTAATACTCTAAGNTGTGGCTCAATTGAAGANAAAATGGGGATTAAATCTAGTTCAACATGTGTAATGCACTATANTGAAGCAAAGAGTTGGTTGGTTGGAGATCTNAATAAAGGCATGAAAGCAATGTTTATTATGATGAATGGAGCTAGGCTGATGGTTGGTGTTCAAGGATTGGGAATGTCTGAGGTNTCATATCAATCAGCACTTTATTATGCAAAGGAGCGACTTCAGGGAAGATCCCTTAAAGGAACTAAAAATCCTGAAATGCCAGCAGATCCAATTATTGTTCATCCAGATGTAAGAAAGACATTACTTAAGATGAAATCTCTCAATGAGGGAATACGAGGTCTTGTTGCATTNACAGCTTTACAAGTNGATGTNGCTAAAACTGAAAAAGATAAATTNAAAAAACANNGAGCTGATGATTGGGTNGCTTTAATGACGCCTATAATAAAAGCNTATGCNACTGACATTGGATCNGAATCNGCAAATCTNGCNGTNCAAATGTATGGTGGTCACGGNTTTATTAAAGATCANGGAGTAGANCAATTTGTNAGAGATGCAAGAATTGCNCAGTTGTATGAGGGNACAAANGGTATACAAGCTCTTAGATCTTGTCGGGAGAAAATTACCTATGCANAATGGTCGATTGTTAAAAAGTTTCTTTCATCTTGTTAAAGANTATATTGAAGAAAATGCTTTTAATTATAATCTTAAAGAAATTATGCCTNATCTCATNAAATCNTTTAATCGATTNCAACAAACAACCGCATTTATAGCTTCAAAAGGANTATCNGATCCTGANGANGGTGCTGGGCCAGCNACAGATTATTTAAGAATGTTTGCCCTAACATCNCTTGCATATGTTTGGGTNAATTATATAGATATNGCTCACAGAAAAATGAATGACGACCCTAAAGGGTTTTATNAAGCAAAGATTGCAACAGGTACNTTTTTNCTNAATAAAGTTTTACCAGAAACNGGTTCGTTAATGTCAAGTATNATGTCAGGNGCNTCNTCNTATACAAAATATGATAATGANTTTTTTGAGAGTAGTTTTTCTTAANTNATATAAGTTTGACTTTTACTACAAAAAGCGTAATTGTTCACTTTNNACTAAATTTTAGTTGATTATCTATATGATACAAAATCTGATTTTTGATAAGCGTTTTAGATCAATTGCATTTCAAATAATTCTTTTTTTTACAGTATTATTTCTTTTTTATTGGTTTGCACAAAATGCTTCTGACAATATNANTGCTAGAGGTGATAAATTTGGNTTTGATTTTTTNAATAANNCNTCNGGNTTTAGNATNNTNCCAACTTTAGGNACNTGGCTTTTTGATTATCAGGTGGGTAAATCAACTTATTTAGATGTTTTCTTTATAGGNATAGTNAATACANTAGTAATTGCNTTTACAGGTATTTTTGCGACTACGATTTTAGGNTTTTTAATTGGTATTTTTAGACTATCTAATAATATCGTTTTGAAATTCTTTTCCTCAGTTTACGTTGAAATGTTNAGAAANATTCCCTTNCTTATTCACTTATTTTTTTGGTATTTTGCAGTANTNAGNGCTGTTCCNGGNAAGAGAGAAAAAATTGATGTTCTNGGTTCNTATGCNGGNATNAANGTTACAGGTTTNTATATNCCAAAACCTCTNTTCTTNGAGGGNTCNGGAGTATTTTTANTATCAATATTAATTTCTATNANATTAGCTTTTNTAATGGGTTCNTATGCTTCAAAGTTGAGAAAAGATACTGGCCAACAATTACCNATATTTCAAATTAATTTAGGTATAATTTTTATTATACCTTTNATTACNTTTGNNTTTTTAACATTAAAATCNGGNTATCCAATTGAANTNCAAGTGCCTGAGTTTAAAACTGATGGNCCNAAATTAAANCAAGGTTTTTCTAAAAATGCCGGAATGAGTGTTCATCCAGAAATGATTGCTTTNTGGTTGGCATTAGTTTTNTATACNGCNGCATTTATAGCTGAAATTGTNAGGGCTGGAATAACNGCAATACATAAAGGGCAAACNGAGGCATCTTTAGCNACNGGNATGACAAAATCCAATACNNTAAGATTAATNATNATACCTCAAGCNTTACGAGTTATAGTTCCACCATTAACATCACAATATTTAAACCTTACTAAAAATTCATCATTAGCTGTAGCAATNGCCTATCCTGANTTNGTNTCAGTATTTGCCGGCACAGCATTAAATCAAGTTGGACGTGAAATTGAAATGATTTTTATGATGGCATTAGTNTACCTNNCNTTTAGTCTCATAACATCATTATTTATGAATTGGTTTAACTACAGAATAAAATTAGTGGAAAGATAATGGAATCTAAATATTCATTCGTAAGAAAAGATATAGTNAACGAGCAACCTCCACCTCTTACTCANGTTGGAGTNACTGGATGGCTTTGGAGAAATTTATTCTCNTCTATGTCAAATTTTANTTCAGTAACATCNTCANTTCTNTCAATTTTGATGATNTTATTAACTATTTGGNTAGTTTATTTTTGTGGNGGATTGCTATATTCAGTTATTGATTTTGCAATTATTTCTGCTGTTTGGTCAGATCCTGACGGAATAAAAAGAAAAGTTTGTGCAACTGTGAAGCAAGGTGGGGAACTGCCTGCAGATTGGTATGGCGCATGCTGGCCATTTATTTTTGCAAAAAAGAAATTTCTTATTTACGGAAGAATCCCAACAGAAGAACTATGGCGTGCAAATTTAATTTATGCAGGTCTTGTTTTAGGTATGGGCTATATAATCTGGGAAAAAGGACAGGGTAGGAAATGGGTTGGTTTGTTTATGTTGACTGTATTTCCAGTTATTTCACTTATTTTACTTACTGGCGCTAATTTTAAAATAAGTAATTCTTTATTCATTTCTACAGGAGTATTATTTTTACTTTCATTTTTACTTGGATATTTTTCAAGCAGAAATTTGTTAGGAGAAGTTTTAGAACAATTTTCGATATTATTTAATTTTATATCATTAATACTATTTTCGTTTTTTGTTTTATTAGTATTATTTTCTATAGATTATGGCTTAGAACCAATAGATACACTAGATTGGGGTGGACTTCTTTTAACTCTTCTAATAGCAATAACTGGGATAGTTGCCTCTCTTCCTTTTGGAGTTTTATTAGCTTTAGGAAGAAGGTCAGATATGCCTGTTGCTAGACTGCTTTGTACAATGTTTATCGAATTTTGGAGGGGAATACCTCTGATAACTGTTTTATTTGCTGCTTCTGTTCTAATACCTTTATTTCTTCCTTCTGGGGCTGATGTAGATAAACTTTTAAGAGCTGTTATTGGTATAATTTTATTCTCATCTGCATATATGGCCGAAGTCATACGAGGGGGCTTGCAAGCCATACCAAGAGGTCAATATGAAAGTGCTTCAGCTGTTGGGCTGTCATACTCTCAGTCAATGAGATTTATAGTTTTACCACAAGCTCTAACACATGTTTTGCCAGGTATAGTTAATACCTTTATTGGTTTATTTAAAGACACAACACTTGTCTCAATAATTGGAATTTTTGAAGTTATGGGTATTTTTAGAGCCGCTTCACAGGACGCTAATTGGGGTTCGCATGTTCAACATTCAACTAGTTATTTAGTAGCAGCGATTGTGTTCTTTGTTTTTTGTTTTGGAATGTCAAGATATTCAATTTACATTGAAAATAAACTCAGTAGAGATAATAAGTAATTTAGGAGATTTTTTATGAATGCATCACAAGCAAAAACAAATGTTAAGTCTAAGATGAAGGTCTCCGACGAAGTTGTTATTGAAATTTCAAATATGAATAAATGGTTTGGCCATTTTCATGTTTTGAGAGACATAGATTTAATTGTTAATAAAGGAGAAAGAATTGTGATTTGTGGTCCATCTGGATCAGGCAAATCAACATTAATACGATGTATAAATCGCCTTGAGGAGCACCAAAAAGGAATAATTAAAGTAGACGATGTTGAGTTAAATGATGATGTAAAAAAAATTGATAAAATTAGAAGTGAAGTTGGAATGGTATTTCAGTCTTTTAATTTGTTTCCTCACCTGTCAGCTTTAGAAAATTGTACATTGGCCCCAATATGGGTAAGGAAAATGCCAAAAAAAGATGCAGAAGAATTGGCAATGAAATACTTAGAAATTGTAAAAATTCCTGAACAGGCTCTAAAGTATCCTGGTCAATTATCTGGTGGTCAACAGCAAAGGGTCGCTATTGCTCGGGCTTTGTGTATGGAGCCAAAAATTATGCTTTTTGATGAGCCAACATCAGCCTTAGACCCTGAAATGATAAAAGAGGTTTTAGACACAATGATTGAACTTGCTGAAGATGGTATGACAATGATTGTTGTAACTCATGAAATGGGTTTTGCAAGTAAAGTAGCTAATAGGGTAATCTTTATGGATGAGGGACAAATTATTGAACAAAATTCACCAAAAGAATTTTTTAATAATCCAAAATCTGACAGAACTAAATTATTTTTGAGTCAAATTATTGATCATTAAATTTCTACTGGTGTATCTTCTCGAGACCCCCATTCACTCCAACTTCCATCATATACTTTTACATTTTTAAATCCTATTGAATTAGCTGCTAGTGCAAGACCGCAAGCAGTAACACCTGATCCACATGTCATTACTAATTCAGAGTTTTTATCTGTTAAACCAATGGTTATAAAAATTTCATTTATTTCATCGATTGATTTTAGACAATTAGTGTTTTTATCAATAATAGATGATATTGGTATATTCAATGATGAAGGAATGTGCCCACTTTTTGTTCCTGCTCTTGGTTCTTTAACTTTTGCAAAAAATCTATCTTCTCCTCTTGCATCAATTACAATTTTATTTTTTTCATTTT
The DNA here is from genome assembly GCA_002684695.1 of SAR116 cluster bacterium. Lineage (GTDB taxonomy): Bacteria > Pseudomonadota > Alphaproteobacteria > Puniceispirillales. The sequence continues at coordinate 12,577 of NYVQ01000056.1, forward strand.
CAAGATCACTCATAATGTTACTCAAAGTATCATATAACTCAAAGTTTTTATTATCTGCGAAGTAAGCAGTTTCTTTAGTTTGACTTTTCTCATTGGAAGTGGGGCCACCACAGTTTATCCATGCTTTTAACCCGCCATCAATAATTCGTATTTTATCATGGCCAAAAATTTTAAACATCCACCATACTCTAGCTGATGAAAAGAAAATACTATTATCATAAACAATAACAGTATCATCATTTTCAATTCCTAAGGAGCTTACCATTTTAGAAAAATAATCTTCATCAGGAAGCATATGCGGCAAGCTAGATTTTTTATCTGAAATTTGATCAATGTCAAAAAAACGTGCATTAGGTATATGTTTATTGTTAAATTCATCTAGTGCATTTCTTCCAGAATTTGGTAGATGAAATGTAGCATCTAGAAATACAGTATTTGGCTTTAAAAATAAATTATCTAAAGCGAATTTCGCTGAAATTAATTCTTGCATTTAAACTCCTAAAATAAGTTACTGACAATTTTATAATTTTTAATTAAGCTAATCCTAATAACTATTAAACAAAGTAATTTATGTAAAATGTTTCGTCTATTATTTTCATTATTGATATGTATTATATTTTCAAATATTTCCTATGCCGATAAATTAATTGATCTTGGGCCTAGTCTAAAAATTAGTTATAAAACCGGAAAAATAGATACAAATTCATACAACGGTTTTGCTTCTGATATTTCGTTTTATGATAAATTTAATAATGACGAGTTAATTGGAACAGCAAAAACACTCAAAATTGAAAGTCAAAAAAATAAAGAAGGACAAGTAATTATAAATTTATTTTCAATAAGTGATATTTTTGCTTATGATGATGAATTGGGTTTTGAAATTGCGATTGATAAAATATCTATAACAGATTTTAATTCTATAATTTTTAATGACGAATTTGTTGAGGATGCATCAAACTATGATTTGTTAGATCACAAAAACTTTAGTTTTAATATAGAGGGAGTCAATTTTAAAAATAACGAATTTGATTTAGGTATTAAAAAAATAAGTCTTCCAAAAATTAAATATGACAAACTTTCATCAGGTGAAGATTTCGCCCAAGAAACTTCTTTTGAAATTAAAGAAATAAGCTTTACTGCCAATCCAGGTAATATTGATTTACTTCCTTTAAATGTTATTTTAGCTTCAATTGGTCAACAATCTCTCACTGTAGACTTAAACACTTACAGCGAAGTCTTTGATAAAGGATTAATGCTGAAAATTATTTCGAAATTAGGGCTAAATATTATTGGTGGAGCAGCCTTGAATTTAGAATTAGATTACTCAGTGCCAATGGATACGTTTAAATATTTTTCAAAAAATCAATCTCTAATTGATGAATTACAAAACCAGAATTTTGAAAGCTTAGATAACTTTAATAATGAAATACTGATGGAATTAGGTAAGATTCAACTAAATAAAGTTATCTTACAAATTGAGGATTTAGGTTTAAGAAAGCCTCTTATTATACTGGGTGCATCTAATATGGGAATGTCAGAAGAAGATATTATTTCAATGTCAAATGGAATGATAAAATCAGTTCTTTTCCCCTTTATTCCTGTTAACGCAGAAAAATTTGCTAATAGTACATCAAAATTTATAGAACAAGGGGGAAAGCTAACTTTTAGCATTAACCCTCATAATCCTTTACCTATAATTTCATCAATAGGTTTACTTGTCATGCCAGATTTAGCCATTGAGTCATTAGGTGTTAAATTAATTGCTGAATAAATTTAATCTAAATGTCTTTGATAATTACAGGCGTCCTCTTGCATTTCCAAATGTAATTTATTACCAGTATATTGATTTTGACTTGCTAAATCTTCATCAAATTCAATGCCTAATCCAGGACTTTTTGGAGAATGAATGAACCCATTCTCCCATTTAATCGAGTTTTTTATTAATTTTAAGTGAAAATCACCTCCTGTAAGAATTGTTTCAACCATTAAAAGATTTGGAATACTTGTAGCTAATTGTATATTGGCTGCCCATTCAATAGGACCTGCATACAGATGTGGTGCAATTTGAGCATTAAAGACCTCTGCAATTGCACTAATTTTTTTTGTTTCAAGAATTCCACCTGATCTTCCTAAAGCTGGTTGAAGAATGCTTACACCACCATTTTTTAATAATGACGCAAATTCTGATTTTGTAGTATGCCTTTCTCCAGTTGCTATTGGTATATTTACAGCTTCTGAAACTTTTTTAAATTCATCAATATTATCAGGAGGAATTGGCTCCTCAAACCAAAGAAGATTATACTTTTCTAATGCCTTGCCCAATCTAATCGCGCCTGAAGTAGTAAACTGTCCATGAGTTCCAAAAAGCAAATCTGCCTTATTACCAACTGTTTTTCTTAGCGCATTGCAAAATTCAATTGATAAGCTAATATCAACCATCGAAGGTTGATGGCCACCTCTAATTGTGTATGGACCTGCAGGATCAAACTTTATTGCAGTAAAACCCTTATTTAACATTTCTATTGCACTTTCAACTGCCATATCTGGGCTAGCCCAAAATTTTTCTTTGTCATGATGTTCCAGCGGATATAAATAAGTGTATGATCTAATTCTGTCTTGCATACATCCACCTAGCATAGAATAAATCGGTTTATTAATGGATTTACCAATTATATCCAAACAAGCCATCTCAAGTCCTGAAAAAGCGCCTATTACTGTTGGGTCAGGCCTTTGAGAAAACCCACTTGAGTAAACTCTTCTAAACATGAGTTCAATATTTTCAGGGGCCTCATTTTTCATATGCCTGTCAAAAACATCTTCGATAACAATTTTCATAGACTCTGGTGAGATGGATGCTGAGTAAACTTCACCATACCCAATTACGCCGTTATCACTTGTTAACTTTACAAAAATAAAATATTTACCACCCCAATAAGGTTTTTTGTTTCCTACGATAAATACTTTAAGTCTACTGAGCTTCATTTTAACACAAATATTAGTTATTTCAGAATGCTGTTGAATTATTATAATTTCTTATAATATATTAAATATATAAATATTGGAAAAAAAATGACTGACAACAATACGTTTTTACCAGCTAAAATTCCAAGCAACGATGAGAGACGAGTTGAAGCTGTAAAAAGAACTGGTGCATTAGATGTTGATAATAAAGATTTATTTATAGTTTATAATGAATTGGCGAAACAGATATCTAATATGCCTGTTAGTTATACAGGTTTAATTGATGAAAGCAGACAATTTTTATTATGTCATATTGGTATGCCTGAAGATATCCCTGAGAGTATTCCCAGGGACACAACTTTTTGTCAATTTGCTCTCGATAGTACCAAACCATTAATAGTAAATGATTGTAAAAATGATAATAGATTTAAAAATCACCCAATTGTATCTGGCCCTCCTAATGTAACTTTTTATGGTGGTTTTCCAATTATTAATGAAGCCGGTTATGTTTTAGGAACGCTCTGTGTGACTGATGTTGATCCAAGCGCAAATTTAAGTGACTATCAAATTGATTTGCTAATTAAATTAACTGGAAGATTAGCGCACCAGCTTGATATTCAGTCAGGGCAGCGCGAAATCACAGCTTCTAAGACAATAGATTTGCTTAGGGTAGTTCAAAAAAAACTTCCAAGTTTTAATATAAATGAACTTATTGGTTTTTTAAGTATTATCAATGGTTCTTTAGTAGATAAAGAAATGGCTAATATTCTTTCAAAAAATAATTTAATTGAAAATGATGGTAATCTCTCCCCGCTTGGTAGAAAAATTCAAAAAGATATAGGTTTAGATATTGGAATTCATAAAAAAATATTCGTTTCTAATGATGATATATCATCTAATTTAGATAATATGATAGATGAATTGGGTGATTTGTAATGTATGCAGTTGTATATCAGTTTAAATTTCCATCAATTAGTGAAGCAAAAGTTGCTGCTGGTTTTTGTTCTGAATCTTTGGGTGGAAAAATATCAGAATATGACTTTTTAGGTCTAAATATATTAATTAGTAAAAATGGCGATTTAAATATTAATGTAAAATTTGAAGATGCTAATTCTCTTAAAAAGTTTGAAGGTGACTCAGAAAAACTTTTTAATGACTTGAGAAATAGCTTTGTGTTTAAAGAAACAAAATTTGCAGGCGTTTATGCATACTCTTTTGAAAAAGAAGCAATAGCTACTGAAATAAAACTTTCTGGACCGGCATACGTAAAAAATAACTAATTTATTTGTGAATAATGTCGTTCTAAACATAAATTAATGTTTTTATTTTAAAAAAATAATAGTATTTGTTGACTTTCTTTTAAAATAATTACAAATGTAACTATGCAAAGACGTATAATTGATTGCATTATATTACTTTTTGGAATGGTCTCGTCTTCATTCTAATGAAATTGGAGACTTAAATAAATGGCAACAGGCACTGTTAAATGGTTTAATCCGCGTAAGGGTTTTGGTTTCATTGAGCCCGAAGGTGGTGATAATGATGTGTTTGTACATATTTCCGCTGTTCAAAAATCTGGTTTAGATACTTTAAATGAAGGCCAGAAAGTTGAGTTCACACTTGAAGAACAGAAAAATGGAAAAAGTGCGGCTGAAAATTTAAAAATTGTTGAGTAAATATTTTTAAAATACCATACAATAATTTCTGATTAGATATAATTTAATCAGAAATTAAGTTTTAAATATTGAAATTTGTAAATTAATTTTTCAAATGTGAGTCTGATAAAAGTTTTCCTCTTACAGATGTCATCTTATGTGTAAATGCATTTTTATGAATTTCTGTATAATTTTTAAGTGCGTCAATTACTTTCTTTTGAATGCCTTCTTCATTATACTCAAATACAATTAATCTAGTAACTTCACCAGATAGGTAACATCTTACTCTTTCACAACCGTTATCTAATGCAATCTTTTCCATCATATTTTCTGCTAATGCCTGAGATGCAATAGTTTCAGCTGAATTAACGTATGTAACTGTTATTATGCTTACATATTTTGACATAGTTTAGTTTATATAAAACTTTTTTAAAAATGCTAATGCTTTTTGTAATAAGACACATAAAGTGACAAGGTCCCTAATATTAAAAAAATTAAAAAGACAGGCCAGAAAATATTATTTTCATCAAAAATCATTAGTTTAATTTGAATTAAAGTAAGTATATAAAACCCTAATGATGTTCCAAATAAGATTCTTTTTGCAGCACTGGTAACATTTCTATGTGCTAATAAAAGAAGAATACCTATGAATAAACTACCACCACCCATTAACTGGCGATGTATGGTGGCTATTTTTATTTCATTTTCGTTAGCTTCTTGAAAAATATTTTTGCTGATAAATTCAGGGAAAAGTAAAAAGCTTAAGCCTAAGACTATCATTGTTAAACCAGATAAAAAAAGTAATCCTCTAATAGTCATAATATAACCTATTGTTAAGTAGTTTTACGACTGAAAATCTATAATTTTATTTTTTTCTATATATAATCAATATATAATAAGAGTAATTTAAATAATAAAAACAAAATTATGTATTTAAACAACTCTTATTTAATGCTAGTTGGTTTTGTGAAATATTGCTATGAAAAAATTTTTAAACCAAAAACCTTTAAAGATAATATTGTTGGTAGTTTAATTGGAATGGCTATTGTTTTTTCTTTAATAGTAATTAGCATAAGATTTTTTTAGTTTTTATTGTTCTCGGTGCGCCTAATTGAAAAAAAATAATTTTTATAAAGTAAAAGACCTTAAAGATTTAGTTAAAACAGCTTTTCTTAATTCAAATGTCAGCAAATTAAATGCTGAAGTCGTTGCTGAGGCTTTAGTAAAAGCTGAAATTGATGGTAAATATGGACATGGCTTATCAAGAGTGACAAGTTACTCGGCTCAAGCAAAAGTAGGAAAAGTAGATGGATACGCTGTACCAAAGGTTAATCAAACATTACCATCAGTACTGTCAATTGATGCATCAAATGGATTTGCTTACCC
>NYVQ01000057.1 GCA_002684695.1 SAR116 cluster bacterium
TGTACCGGGGAATAACGGCATTTCGTGTGATGAAGCAAATATTAAATTTTTTTGATCTTTTTCAAAGAAACTTTGTGTGCCATTTCCATGATGGACATCAAAATCAAGGACAGCCACCTTTTTTAATTTATATTCGTCTAAAGCATACTTAGCTCCAATAGCAGCATTTGAAAATATGCAAAAACCCATCGCCTTATCAGGTTCAGCATGATGTCCTGGAGGTCTTGAGCACACAAATGAACGGTTATTTTTCTCTTTCATAACAAAGTCAATAGAGTGTAATAAACCAGACACAGCGTATTCTGCAGCCTCTAATGTATTTTCAGAAAAAAAAGTATCTTCATCTAATTGAATTAAACCATTTATGGGTTTAAGACTATAAATTGTTTCCAAATAATTACCTGAATGAATTTTTGAAATATGTTTGAAAGTTTCTCTTTTTTCAATTTCATGTATAAATGATGAAAATTTGTTGAAAATTAAATTATTAATAGATGTTATTCTCTCAGGTTTTTCTGGATGTCCTTGTGGAACAATATGTTTTTGAAATATATTATGGTAAAATATTTTAAACTTCATTATCCATCCTTTTAATAAGTTATTAGAGTATTGTTAATTATGGAAGTAAAGGCAATTTTATTTGATAAAGATGGAACTTTATTTGATTTCAATAAAACTTGGGGACCATGGTTTTTTGATATACTTAATGAATTATCTCAAGATAGCCATAAAATATTAAATGAATTATCTTTGTTATTAGATTATGATCTAAAAAATAAAGTATTTAAATTCAATAGCCCATTTATTGCAGGAACTGAAGGTGAAACAGTTTCAAAAATTGTTTCTTTTATGCCTAATTTAAAAAAAGATAAGTTAGTTAAATGGTTATCAAATAAATCAAAAGACGTTTCAGGCTCCCCAGTTTTAAATTTAAAGAAAACTTTAAAAGAACTTCACGAGATGAATATTTTAATGGGCATTGCAACTAACGACCATGAAATTGGTGCTCAAAATCAATTAAAGGAAAGTAAAATAGATCATTTTTTTAACTATGTTTATGGCTCTGATAGTGGTTTTGGATTTAAGCCAGAATGTGGTATGCAAGACGAGTTTCTGAGAGTATCAAAATTACATCCAAAACATGTTTTAATGGTAGGAGACAGTTATGCTGACATTATCTCAGGTAAAAAAGCAGGGATGAAAACAATTGGAGTTTTAACCGGTGTTTTAAATAGGCATCAACTTGAAAAGCAAGCAGATGTTGTCCTGTCTTCAATTAATGAACTTCCTAATTTAATTTATAAATTAAATGTTAATAGCCTTTAAAATTTCTTCTGGTGTCGCAGGCGCATTTAATTTTACTATACCATCTTTTCTATAATTATTTACTGCATCTCTAATAGCAAGCCAAACTGAAATAGCAAGCATTAATGGGGGTTCACCAACAGCTTTAGATCTAAAAATAGTTTTTTCTATATTTGGAGAATTTTCTAATAATTTAACTTTCAAAGAATTAGGCATATCTCGGCTTCCTGGAATTTTATATGTTGAGGGACCTGTTGTCATAAGTCTGCCTTTATTATTCCAGTATAATTCCTCACAAGTAAGCCAGCCAAGCCCTTGTATAAATGCTCCTTCTATTTGGCCTATATCAATTTTCGGATTCATAGATGATCCACAATCCTGGACTATACTAGAGCTAAGAACATTACTTTCACCGGTAAAGGTATCAATTACCACCTCCGAAATAGAAGCGCCCCAGGTAAAGTAAAAAAAAGGCTTACCTTTCATTGTTGACTGGTCCCAATGAATTTTTGGAGTTCTATAGAAACCTGTTGAGGATAGTGATACCCTTTTGCTCCATGTTAACTGAGCTAATTCTGTAAATGTAATTGTTTTATTTCTACATTTGATTAATTCATCTTCAAATTTTACCTTATTTATTGGAACTTCAAAATGATCAGCAGCAACTTTGGACATTCTTTTTTTAATTTTTGTGGCAGCATCATACGCAGCCATTCCATTAATATCTGATCCAGAAGATGCTGCAGTTGCAGAAGTATTTGGAACTTCTGAAGTAGTAGTAGGCGCTAACTCTATTCTATCTATTTTTACTGAAAAAATATCAGCTACAACTTGAGCTACCTTTACAAATAAGCCTTGCCCCATTTCAGTTCCACCATGTCCAAGTCTAATACTTCCATCAGTATAAACGTGAACTAAAGCACCAGCTTGATTTAATTCAGTTTTATTAAACGATATACCAAATTTTATTAGTGTTGAAGATATTCCCTTCCTTAAAGGGGAACCAATTTTTTCTTGTTTATTATTAAATAATTTAACATCATTTCTTCTTTTATTATACTCAGAAAGGCTAGTAACTTCATTCCATATTTCACCGTAACGTTGACTATCCAAAACAGTTTGACCATAAGGTGTTTTCAAACCATTCTTAATAGAATAAGAGTTAATATCTCTAATTTCTTCTATAGGTTTACCTAATTTTCTAGCAATTTCATCTATAATTGTTTCAATTGTAATTATNCCTTGAGGNCCACCAAANCCTCTAAAAGCTGTATTAGAAACAGTATTTGTTTTNCAACAAAACCCATTGATTAAAANATTTTTTAATGAGTAACAATTATCAATATGTGTNATTGCTCTAGTCATTACAGGACCTGACAAATCTGCNACNTTNCCAGCTCTACTTAATAAATCAACAATTAATCCTTCGATTTTCCCTTTTGAGTTAAAACCTACNTTGTANATTGACTTAAAATCATGTCTTTTGCCAGTCGCTAACATGTCATCTTTTCTTGTAAGTCTTAATTTTGTNGGTTTTCTTGTAAACCAAGAGCATAAAGCNGTAATGCTTGCTATTATACTGGCTTGACTCTCTTTTCCACCAAAGCCACCACCTAATCTTCTAACTTTTGAGGTTATTTTAGATTGTGGAATGCCTAGTATTGTTGAAACGCAATGCTGAACCTCAGTTGGGTGTTGTGTTGAAGACCAAATAGTNAATTGATCCTCTTCTTCAGGTATAGCTAATGNAATTTGACCTTCTAAATAGAAATGATCTTGACCACCAATATTGATTTCACCGTTTAACTTATATTTTGAGAGTTNAAACTTATCTTCAGCATTCCCTTTTTTTAAAATCATTTTTGGCATTACTAGTGAATTTTTTGCAACTGACTCATTAAGTTCAAAAATTGGCGCTTCATCATCATTAATTAATACTTTTACTAATTTCGCAGCTTTCTGGGCAAGNTTATGAGTATCAGCAATAACTACTGCAATAGGTTGGCCTATATACTGTACACGTCTTTCCGCCAGCGCAGGTTCATCTTTTATAATCGGTCCNATTTTATTTTCACCAGGTATGTCATCATAAGTCAAAATATGATGTACACCAGTTATTGAAAGGGCTGCACTTTTTTCNATTTTGGTTATCTTGCCNCAAGCGCTNNTACTCAAAACCAACGCTAAATGCAATGTATTTTTTGGTGTAGTAATATCATCAATATATTTAGCTTCACCAGTAGTCTGTCTAAGTGAACTATCATGATTAATTGATNTACCTAAGGAGGTTAATGTTGAAATTTCATTCATTTTTACCAACATTCATAACTTCTGTGTAGGTTTGATCATTCGAAACACTANATAAAAGTCTTTTTAATAACCCAATAGCTAAGTTAATACGATAATCTGCACTNCCTCTTAAATCAGATAGAGGCTTAATTGTTTTTTTGGTTANGTTAACAACGTCATTTTGAGATGATACNGGACTTTTACCAATTAATNCATTTTCTATNTCTTTTACTCTAATAGTTGTTGCAGCAAGACCACCAAAAGCTATTTTACATGATTGGATAATATTTTTTTCATTTATCTCTATTAAAGATGCCAAGGAAACAGTTGAAATATCTTGATCATGTCTTTTTGAAACTTTCCATGCATAATATTTTTTTTCTAAAGATGGTAAGGGGATAATTATTGATGTAAGTATATCATTTGGATTTAATATAGTTTTTCTATAGTCNACAAATAAGTCTTCTATCGAAATATATTTGTATTTATTATTTGAAAATATTTCTATAGAACCATCNAGTGCCATTAATGANGGNGCTGTATCTCCTATNGGTGAAGCAGTGCATAAATTACCTGCAATTGTTGCTTGAGATCTAATTTGAGATGAACCAAATCTTCTTAAAATTTCAGCAAGAGGTGGNAANTATTTATCAAAATNAGGTAAAGCATCTTCTAAGGTTGNAGCAGCACCTATATGAATTTCATTATTTTTTTCATAAATAGAATTTAATTTTGAAATTCTATTTAAAAGTATAAAATTNTGTTNAGTATGACTATCTGGTTCAATTAAATTTAAGTCNGTTCCACCTGATAAGTATTTGGAATTTTCATTGTTTATTGAAATTTTGTAAGCTTCTTCAACAGTTTTAGGGTAGAAAAAATTTGATNCACCACCAAAAAAATTATTACTTTCCATCCAAGGAGAGCAATTTTTTAAGTCTAATTTTCCNTCTACATTNTATATTGCATCCATTATGGGTTTGTAACCAGTGCATCGGCATAAGTTTCCTGCTAATGCGTCATGAATATCACTTTCTTTAGGCCGTTTCGTTTTATTTAGNAGGCTTGAAATTGATATTACAAAACCAGGAGTNCAAAATCCACATTGAGTACCACCAAAATCAGTTAAGGCATTCTGAACTAAATTTGGTTTATCCTGTGACCCAATTCCTTCAACTGTAAAAATATCTGANCCACAAACTTGACCTAATTTTAGTAAACAAGAGTTTGCNGGTCTTAAATCTCCACCAACAACNGGAGAAAGTAATATGCTGCATGCACCACAATCACCTTCCGCACATCCTTCTTTTGTGCCTTTGAGATCTTTTTCTATTCTCANCCAGTCTAATAAACTTGAATTTGGATCTGAATTAGAAACATCAACTTTATTATTATTTAAGATAATATAATTTTTCATAGTTCTAAATTTTAACAGCTACATCTTCAAAAAAAAATTCTAATAAATTTTCATCTTTGGNNCTTTGTCTGTCAACCACCATAAAGTCCTGTGTTTTTTCTAAAGTAATTAATGGATGATGCCAAGTTCTAGGATAGTAATTAACCCCTTGATTTTNATTTGCTACAAAGCACTGCAAATTTTCTAAAGTTGGTTTNTCATTGCTACCATCACAAACTATTATTATCCATTGGCCACCATTCAAAGGCATAAACGACTGACTTGCCAATGGATGGCATTCAAGCATATTTATTACAAGAGGCATTGGACGTTTAANACCCCTAAAAACAGAAATNGATATGTCATTATTCAATTCTTTTTCATTGGATTTATATNGTGATAATTCATATTTTTTAGTGAAACCTTTATTAATTATTTCAAACTNTGTNTCGTTTTCTATANTTAATACATCTCCAAATTTCCTGAAGTTTTTCTTAGTNAGTTTTTGAGAATTTATTTTCAAAGTTTTCCCTATAATTTATATAAAACCATAAACTCTAAATCTTGACACTCCACCATCTGGAAAAATATTGAGTCTTACATGTGAAAATATAGTTTGTTTATATTTATTTTCTATTTTTATTTTATGAATAGTATCTGCCTTTAAAGCAGTTTTAGATATAATTGGTGTCCAATCTAAATTTTCAATATTTTCAATATTACCATNNGCATTAACACCTTCTACAGAACAGCTTTCAGGAAAATTTCCTTTAAAAAATGCTGTATCAACTTCAACTTCTTCAAGTCTTGCTTTTTTACCTAATTCAATAATTATCCAATCATTACCGGGTTCTCTGCGTCGTCTTGTTTCCCAGCCATCCCCCATATTTTTACCTCTTCCTTCACTTAAAAGTGCTGAAACGTCACCATAGTGTGCATTGTTATAAGATATAATTTTGCCACAATTTTTAAGTGCAGATATTTCAATAATTTTATTATTATCAAAATTTTCCCAATTTTGATAGACATCACCCCAGAGCCTTAATCTTGCAATACCTCCATCAGGGTAAATATTAACTTTAATCCAATTAACAATATTCTTTTTTTTAACGCCAAACTTATTAATTTTATCCCCATCTAAATCAACTTTTTCTAGAATATTTAACCATTTTTTATCATCTATATTTGGTTCACTTTCAGAATAAATGCCCTCAATAGATGTTTTTGGAGGATAATTGCCAGTAAAAAATTTTGTATTTACATCAATTGAGGGCATTTATTCTGAAAGTGAACCAAA
>NYVQ01000058.1 GCA_002684695.1 SAR116 cluster bacterium
AAGGCGGTAGTGAAGAATGTGCAGCTGGTGCAGATGATATTCTCACTGAAGATAAAATGTATTGTCCTAAACTGTATGATATTTACAAAGTATTAAATAGATGGGAAATCAAAGAAGATGTTTGGTATGATTTTGTTTATCATGTAAATTTTGATAAAGAAAATTCAGAAAACGAGTTCGTTAAACTCTGGTTAAACGGAAAACTTGTTGTTAATAATGCAGGACAAGGTAAGACACTTTGGTGGCCTACAATGCCAGGCATAGAAGAATGGGAAAATAAAATAGTCTTTAATTTTGGCATTTATGGAACAAAAAGCGAAAACGTTTTTCATAGTGCATACTTTGATGAGATTCATAAATCGAGTAGTTGTGAAAAGCTAAAACTTGAAAGACTTGGGTATGCTTGCAAAGACTTAAATAGTCAAACACAAACAATTAAACCACAATGGCACGATTCACCGGATCTATAATGAAAATTATTTAATTTTTTAATCTATGCAAAGCATTCTAAATTTTAAAACTACAGAAGGAAAAAATATTTTTGATACTGCTATTGCTATGGCTGACGCAGCTAGTGATGTTATATTGCCCTATTTTAGATCAAAATACTTAACTGTTAAAAATAAAGCTAATATTGGTTTTGATCCTGTTACAGAAGCAGATAAAAATGCTGAAAAGGCAATGATAAATGTGCTGAAACAAATGAGACCAAGTGATGCAGTTCTTGGTGAAGAGTTTGGTGAGTTAAAAGGGAAAGGACTTTATAGATGGGTCTTGGATCCTATTGACGGAACTAGAGGATTTATTTCAGGAACTCCAACGTGGGGCACACTCATTTCCGTTGAAAGAAAAGGATATGGACCAATATTTGGAATAATCGATCAACCTTATATAGGCGAGAGATATCTTGGGGGAATGGGGCTTTCAGAAGTAATAACTAGAAATGCAAAAAATGCATTGAAAACTAGTAAAGTTGAAAAAATTGAGGACGCAATTTTACTTTCAACTTTTCCTGAAATAGGAACTGAACAAGAATATAATGCTTTTATGAATGTTGCAAAAAGAACTAAGCTTACCCGTTATGGGCTTGACTGTTATGGTTATGCCCTCGTTGCTATGGGAACAGCAGACCTTGTTATTGAGGCTGGTTTAAGTTCTTATGACATTCAAGCTCCAATTTGTATCATTGAGGCTGCAGGTGGGGCTGTTTCCACATGGGATGGAAAACCAGCCTTTAATGGTGGACGTATCGTAGCAGCATCAAACAAAAAGTTACTAAAAAAAGCATTAGATTGTTTAAATTCATGAATTAATTTAAGATTTTAATTTTAATAAATAAAGCAAACTATTAATTAACCTTTTATATATTTGAATAATTTATGTAAGCTTTAGTAATTTTTTGTATGGAAGAAATACGATGAAGAGGAGAGCTTTTTGGTGGGATATTGATGAAAGTCTTGAACCATCAAAAAAATATGAATTACCAAAGCAATCTGATTTTGTGATTGTGGGTGGAGGTTACACAGGTCTTTCTGCAGGACTTACAATAGCTAGACAAGGAAAGTCAGTTGTTGTTTTAGATAGTGGTAAGCCTGGGCTTGGAGCCTCAACCCGTAATGGTGGTATTTGCAGTGGCCAAATTCGTTTGTCTCATTCTTCATTATGTCACAGATTTAGTAAAGAATTTGCTGATGAAGTCTATCTAGAGGGTGTTGAGGCACGTTTTGATCTATCTAAGTTTTGTTTAGAGGAAAACATAGATTGCCAACTTAAAATGTCTGGGCGTTTTACTGGTGCTATGAGTGAAGCTGATTATAATAAACAATCCAAAGAGTCTGAGCGACTGAATAAATTAGATGGCCACAAAACTTCAATGGTAAGTAAGGCTGATCAACACAATGAAATTTCAACAGATTTATTTTTTGGCGGTATGTTGCGAGAAGAAATAGGAGGTTTTCATCCAGGAAAATTTTTTGCAGGACTTCTTAAATGTTCTGAAGGTGCTGGTGTAAATATAATTTCTGATACACCAGTTTTAGAGATTAAAGATATTTCAGAAGGCAAAAAATCTGTTGTCACTAAAAGAGGATCTATTAGCACAGGTAAAGTTATAGTTGCAACAAACGCTTACACAGGAACAAAACACCGTGTTGGAAAATTCCTTAGGAGAAGGCTTGTCCCTGCACAAAGTGCAATTATCGTTACAGAAAAGCTTGGAGTTGATCGTATTAAAGAAATGATGCCTAAGCTTCGTATGTATGGTAATACTGCCAATCTTTATAGTTATTTTCGACCCACACCAGATCATGATCGTATACTTCTTGGATCACGTGGCTTTGATAAGCTAGAGGCAACTGATAGGACTGTAAAATATTTAAAGCAGAAACTTTCATTGATTTTCCCTGATTTGTTAGAATGTAAAATTGAATATTGTTGGCAAGGCAATGTTGGTTTTACACGAACCCAGCTTCCAGTAATTTTTGAATATAATGATATTTACTATGCAGCTGGCTATGCTGGTTCTGGAACAGTTTGGGCGCGCTGGATGGGGAAAAAAGTTGCAGAAACTGCAATGAGAACAGCTAATAAACCTAGTATTTTTTATGGTGAACCTCCTAAAAGTATTCCTTTTTATGATGGTAACCCGTGGTTTTTACCTTCTATTCAATATTATTATGCTTTGAAGGATTGGTTAAAATTTCGTCATTAAATTTTATTATTTTAAATAAAGGATTGATACTTGAAAGTTTTAAAAGATGATTTTGAAAAACCTAAATATAGTTTTTTTGCAAGGTTTCTTCACTGGTGTTTTGTAATTATATTTGCATATGGAATATATAAACAAGTAGATGATATTAATCAGTTAGACGATATTTCTTTTTTTAGGACTGAAATAATCTTTGCCTCAGTGTTTTTACTATTTCTTATCTTTCGTTTCTTTTATATGACGAAAACACAAAAAACTTCAATCCCTGAAGATACACCAAAGTCTCAGAAATTTGCTGCTAAAATAGTACATCTTTCTATGTATATATGTTTAGCAGGAATAGCAATTTCAGGTTTATTAATAGGTTATTTTTTTTCATTAGGTTTTAGGGATGAGCTTCTAATGAATATCATTGTAGGTACACATGAATTCTTCGTTTCAATAATATATTGGCTTATATCATTTCATGTTATTGCTGCAATTTATCATCGTCTAAAAAATGATGGTGTATGGAGCTCAATGGTACCAATTTGGAAAGAAAGAAAAATTAATAGAGAGAAGAGCCAGTGACTTTTTTTGCTAACCAAAATAGTATCAACAAAAGACTATGATTAAAGAATTTAATGTAATTGTTATTGGAGCTGGTGCAGCTGGTTTGATGAGCGCCATTGAGGCTGGAAAAAGAGGTAGAAAAGTACTTTTATTAGATCATGCAAAAAAAATTGGTGAGAAAATCCGAATTTCAGGTGGAGGAAGATGTAATTTTACAAATCTCAATACTGATGCCAGTAAATTTATTTCTCAAAATTCAAATTTTGTTAAATCTGCACTAAAGCAATACTCACATGAAAACTTTATTTCTTTAGTTGAAAGTCATAAAATCAAATTTCATGAAAAAAAATTAGGGCAACTGTTTTGTGACGAGAGCGCGCAGCAAATCATTGATATGCTTCTTTTAGAAGCAGAGAAAGCAAAGGTCACTTTAAAAAAAGAAATTTTAATTACTGATATAAATATCATTGATAATGAGTATATTGTTAGTTTTGGAAATAATAGTTATCANTGTGANTCATTNATANTTGCTTCAGGTGGTTTGTCTATACCAAAAATAGGAGCAAGCAAATTCGGCTATGATTTAGCTAGAAAATTCAATTTAAAAGTTATTGAAACNATGCCTGCGCTTGTACCTCTAACTTTTAGTGAAAAAATACTCACAATGTGTAAAGGTCTTGCTGGTCTTTCTCTTGAAGCAGAAGTTTCACATAATAAAACTTTTTTTGAAGAGGGAATGCTATTTACTCATAGAGGGTTAAGCGGTCCTTCAATATTACAAATTTCTTCATATTGGAAATTAGGAGATGAAATCAGTATTAACCTATCACCTAATATAAATATTCTGCAATTTTTAATTGATAAACGATCTAATAGTCCAAAAATTGACGTNTCTTCAATAATATCTGAAATAATTCCCAAGCGTCTTGCCTCAATTATTTGTTTACAAAATAATNTTAAAGGTAATATTTCTGAAATTTCAAATAAGTCATTATCTAAACTAAGCAATTCAATTAATAGTTGGTTTGTCAAACCAATNGGAACAGAAGGATACAGAACTGCTGAAGTTACTCTTGGTGGTATTGATACTAACGAAATATCCTCAAAAACTATGATGACTAAAAAGTATCCTGGACTTTTCTTTATTGGTGAAGTTATNGATGTTACTGGCCACCTTGGTGGGTATAATTTTCAATGGGCCTGGTCTTCAGGATATGTAGCTGGTCAATATGCTTAGTTTCATTTTGTTAAACANAGGTTGTATCTCCATAATAAAGTGAAACAATGTGTTTTGCTTCAGCAAAAAACAACCAACGCTCGACAAANACTCCTGCTAAATGCATAAAAAGAATAATACCAAGTAGTAACGAGGAAGATGTGCCAATTAAGATAGTTGCAAAAGGTATTATTCCCCCAAGAGTTACTGAAATTATTCTTAGTTTAATTGCATGTTTTCTTGCAACAACAAACCCCATTTCCTTTTGCAAATAGTTCTCTGAAGTATGAGGTGGCATTAATGATCGAACTTTACCAAATGTACCAAGACCTGTAGCAGTTGCTAAATTNCTCTCTGATTGACTATNNTCTAAATTCNACCACCATTTTATTTTGACANCCCATGTAANTNAAATAAGTATTAATNAANTTTGNAAGNNANTCGANGTTATTNGTTGTCCAAAAATAGACATTAGCCACGTAATTGNTAACATACCTCCTGAAATAGCAAACATCAAATAACATACTGGTGTTAAAAACTGNTTCCAGCATGCAACAGTTTTTAACGATGCATAAATCATAGCGGTAGCGTAAACGGTAAATAAAATTAAAGTCATAAGTATAATATTTATAAGTAAAGGTAGTTCTCCATATCTAAAAGTGTATAAAAACCAACAAGTTAGGGATGCCAAAACTAATACAGATAAAACGCCCTCTCTTGATAGCCAACTTGAACGCCACTGGCTTAAAGCTCTCCAAGCTCGTTCTGGATGCCCTAGATGGAGTGTTGAGCTAAGTAGTCCTGAACCAATTAAACAAAATGTAAATCCAGCNGTAATTATTAGTTGAACAATATTTCTTATTTCTATAAATCCAAAAACAACCCAAGTTGAAAAACCAAATCCAAGTCCGGATACAGTTGTAAAAAAGATTATTGACCAAGCAGGATGCAAAAGCTTAACCTAATCTTTCTAGTGTGTTGTCCATCCACTCCCAAAATCCTTTTGNAGAATTACTTTCTGCCATTTCAAGCAATGAAAACTGGTCTTCATTAGATTCACAACTCGATTGAGGCGGAAGATATTTATTAACAGGTCTGGTTTGTTGTTCTGGAAGCAGGTCATAACCACCGCGTTCAGCTACTAATTTACTGACTTCAGAATTTGGATCACCCAAATCACCGAAATGACGCGCACTTGTGGGACATGTTCTTACACATGCAGGAACTCGATCTTCCTCTGGTATATTATCGTTGTAGATCCTATCAACGCACAATGTGCATTTTTTCATTACATTTTCAACTGGATCCATNTCCCTTGCTCCGTAAGGACATGACCATGCGCAAAGTCCACAACCTATACACCAATCCTCATTNACAAGAACNATNCCATCTTCNGCACGTTTATATGAAGCNCCAGTTGGNCAGACNGTTACACAAGGTGCATCTTCACAATGCAAACAAGATTTTGGGAAATGGACAGTTTTAACCTTTTCAGAGTTATACTCCTCATATGCATGAACTCTGTTTAACCAAGCACCATTTGGGTTTGAACTATAGGGGTTTTCATCGCTCAGAGGAGCGCCATAACCGGATGTATTCCATTCCTTGCAATTAACGACGCATGCCTGACAGCCAACACAAATATCAAGATCAATAACTAATCCAAGTTTAATGGCTGATGGATCTGGTAGACTTGTCATGAATTATCACCCTTATTATGGGCTTTATTTTGTTTTGTCCATTCAATACCATACCTAAGTTTTTTTGGAGGATCTTGAATAGTTCCGTATTCTCTGGGTAACGGAGGAAATTGAGGGTATGACTCATGAGGTTCATTGATATTAGCTTTTTCTATTTTAACTTTTAAATCAAACCACGCAGCTTGACCAGTTATTGGATCTGAGTTTGACCATCTTTGACCATCGCCTTTTGCAGGTAATAATTCTTTAATAAGATGATTTAAAAGAAACCCCTTCTTAGCTTCTGGTGCATCTTCATCAAGTTGCCAAGCTCCTTTTCTTTTTCCAATCGCATTCCATGTCCAAATTGTTTTTTCATTTAACCCAGCCATGGTTAGAATAGGAACACGTATTTTCCCATGATGAGAAGTAACCCAAATCCAATCTCCATCTGATAAGTTATGTTTCACAGCGAGGCCTATAGGTATATACATTGGATTTTGGCCATGTATTTGTCTAAGCCACGGATTTTGAGATCCCCAAGAGTGGTACATTGCCATTGGGCGTTGTGTAAGTGCATGAATTGGGTATTCGTCTTCTAAAACAGCTTTTCCCTCAAAAGGTTCATACCAAATAGGTAAAGGAGTGAAGCTAGACTTAATTCTATCACGCATGTTTTCAGGGGGTTGAATATTTCCATGTCCTAAAGCAGCAAGTTGAAATTTTTGTAGAGGTTCACTATAAATTTGAAATGTATACGGTTCAGGTTTATCAAAAATACCTATGTCTACTGCAAATTTTTGATATTCCATATTTGCCATTTTGAAATATCTTGCTTCTTCGGGTATTTCTTTATGCCAAAATGCTCCATTAGACTTATAAGATTCTATTTGTCCTGGATTTGGTTCTCCTCGGCCTGATTTATCACCATTTCCTCTAAATCCTGCAAGTGGGCCAATGCCGGGTTTGCGTTCATGATTAATAATGTAGTCTCCGTAATCCTTATACTTTGCACTACCATCGTCATTTACCATTCCAGGTAGTTTAAGTCTTGCTCCTAAATCTAATAGAACTGATTGAAAACCTCTAACGTCTCGGTCTGGTTTCAATACTGGCCATCTAATTGCGTCAGCAACCGCATCAGCCTCACATATAGGTCTATCTAATAGCGAAATAGCATCATGTCGCTCAAGATAAGTTGTATCTGGCAAAATTAAATCAGCATAAGCTACCATCTCAGATGAATAAGCATCTGAGTAAATAATTTTTGGTATTTTATACTTGCCAGTATCTTCATCTTTTTCGGTGAGCATCTCCATTACACCTCTAGTATTCATGGAGGAGTTCCAAGCCATATTTGCCATATACATAAATAAAACATCAATGTGATAGGGATCACCAGCAACTGCATTAGAGATCACCATATGCATAAGACCGTGAGCTGACATTGGAGCATCCCAACTGTAAGCTTTATCAATTCTCTGAGGAGAGCCATCCTCATTTATAATCAAATCTTCAGGGCTTAACACATAACCAAGAGGTGGGCCAGTGAGAGGCTTGCCTGGTTGAATTTGATTCGGTTTACCTGATGGTTTTGGATGAGCTTCTGGCGGTTTAGGGTAGGGCGGTTTAAAACGCCATCCACCTGGAACTTCTATAGAGCCTAAAATTAATTGTAATACATGCAAAGCTCTACAAGTTTGAAAACCATTTGAGTGAGCAGAAATACCTCGCATTGCATGCATTGAGACAGGTCGGCCAATCATTTTGTTATGCTTCTCACCTTTCCAGTCAGTCCAAGGTTGATTAATTACAACCTCTTTAGAAAATGCTGCATTAGCAAGATCGGCAGCAAATTTTCGTATTCTATCGGAAGAAATACCAACTTTACTTGATATATTTTCTGGTGAGTAAATATTATCTATATATGTATCATACATGATTTTAAAAACAGGTATAGCAAATCCACCAGTTTCTAGTTTAACTTTACCACTCATCTCAGGACTAACGCCTTTTTTGCTGTGAGGGACTACTTTACCTGATAATCTGTCTATAACTTGTGGTTGCCCTGATTGGTCTCTAAGAAAAAGACCATCATTATTTTTGCCTGGGTTTTGTATTACTAACCAGGGAGAATTTGTATATCTTCTGAGGTAATTAACATCAATTTTATTTGAAAGAAATAATTCACGAATAAGAGAGAGTATTAATAAACCATCGGTTCCTGGGGTAATCCCATCCCAGTCATTTGATATAGCAGCATAACCGGTTTGAACTGGATTAACCGAAACTACACGTTTGCCTCTGCCTTT
>NYVQ01000059.1 GCA_002684695.1 SAR116 cluster bacterium
AACTTTATTGAATATTCTTTTGAACTGCTTGCACGAAGTTTCTCCACCTCTGATCTATGTTTTCTTGCTTCATCTTCAGATGAGTAAATGATGACCGATTGATGATGGTTATCATCTATCTGCCACCAAATTATATCCTCTGCAGGATGACCAGGCTTCACATTATTTCGCATACCTTCTGCCATTTCTTCAGCAGGTCTCACACCTTTCTCGTGATGCCATTTTGTGTAAACTGCATATTTTCCCATTTTTTATTCCCTTATAGTTTTTGATAATTTTATATCAAAAACTATAATAATTTGATACTCAGAAAAACAAATTAATGTTTTTTAAATAGAAAGCATTTTATTACTTTAAAAAGATATATACAGGTGAGATAGGAGGTATGAAAATATTTCATAAAATGATATATAAAATTATCAATTTGAGTTTAGTATAAACATTCTCTAGATATAAAAAGACTCTGTTAGGTAAACTTTTCTAATTTGGGAGATTTAGTTTAATATTCAAGATATTTATTTTGATAATCAGAGTTTAAATTAGCGAAAATGATGGATATAAAATTTCTATGGATAATTTGATTTTACTACCAGCAATATTATTTCCAGCTATACCTCTAATGATGGTTAATTTTGGAAATAGGTACAATTCACTTTCATCTCTAATAAGAAAAATCCATGATGAATTAATAAATAAAAAAATTTCTAAAAATGACAAATCTGCTAGAAGATATTTAGCACAAATTAAAATTTTACAAAAGAGACTGCTTTTAAATAGAATGATGCAGACAATTGCTTCATTGAGTTTTTTAGTAAATTTATTATCTATATTTTTTGCTTTTAAATACCAAGAGTATTTTGTTAATACATTTTTGTTTGCTGTTTTATTGTTTTCTATATCAATTATTATTTATATTTATGAATTACAAATAGCTGTAAAAGCACTTGATAAGCATTTAGAGGATTTGGAAGAACTATAAAATCCAAAATTGAATTATTGAATTTATTTTTAGGACAATTTAATCTGAGCACATGAGTAAAATAAAATCTAATANTTGTATTTGTGAAAAAGCTGTTCGATATACCTATAACAATCTGCTCAGAAAGAATTACAATNCAGGCGANGCCATTAAATCAGCTGGCATAGTGCTNAAGCATCATCATCCNGAACTCTCTGATGATAAAATAACACAAAAACTTTTTAAAATTCTTATTAAATAANAGAAGAAGTTTTATATTGATTATATTTAATTACATTTATAGAAATTANTTTTTTAAAATTAAATTTTATTTNGTTTTANGAAGAGCTTTTTCTGATAAANATTAGNTTATTATCTGAAGATAANTCNCTATTAAAAACATATCCATCTGAATTAAAATTTTTNAGATCNTCTTTTTTNGTTATNTTNTTTTNAATAATATATCTTGCCATTAANCCNCGAGCTTTTTTTGCAAAGAAGCTGATTATTTTATTTTCTCCTTTACGATGNTCCATGAATACTGGAGTTATAATCTGTGGAANTANAGCNTTTAAGTCNANNGCTTGGAAATATTCTTGAGATGCACAATTAACTAATGCTTTNGAATTAGTATCTTCTGAANGTTTATTNATAGCTAATGAAATAGTTTTNTCCCAATAATCGTATAAATTGTTACCATTNGGTGTTTTTAATTTACTCCCCATNTCCAAACGGTAAGGNTCNATTTTGTCTAAAGGCCTTAANAATCCGTAAAGNCCTGAAATTATTCTTAAGTGATNTTGNGCCCATTCAATATCATTTTTATTGAAAGTATGGGCATTTAGACCTTGATATGTATCGCCTGCAAAAGCTAGTGCAGCTGGCATAGTTTTTTGCTTTCCAAATGATGTAAATCTATTTGCATTTAACTTTGCTAAATTTTCACTGATCCCCATTAAATTTTGCAACTCACTTATTGAAAGATTATTAGCAATAGATGCTAATTCTGAAGCATTTTGAGAAAATATAGGTTTAGTAGGTATTACCTCTAAAGATGAATTTTCATTTAATTTTTTTGCAGGTGAGATAACAACTAACATAATAATTTCCCTTAAATTAAAAAAACGATAATTGCTTACTATGTTTTTTTAGTTTTATTTGTTTGTCAACAAAACTTTGGTCTCTTTTNNTATTTCTACTACCATGTNTNAAATATACATTTTTTGAAANATTTCTATAATTATNCTCTNTTTTTATATTAGAAATNTTACCTTTTGCTNATTTTATAGCATAANTATGATCTACAATAGGCATAGGATAATCTTTGCCAATCAAGCAATTAAATTCNTTTTGAATTTCTTTNCTCATCTTCCAAGGTTCATGAATCCACTGNGAATTTAAATCTTTAAGTTCAGGCACCCATTTTTTTATAAATTTACCATCTTGATCATGTTCTTTTGATTGTTTAATNGGATTGTATATTCTTAGCGTGTTAATTCCTGTCACNCCTGATTGCATTTGCANTTGGCTATAATGAATGCCTGGCTCATAATCTGTAAATAATTGCGCAAGGTAGCAACCAAACTTTCTCCAATCTAACCATAAATCATAACTTGCAAAACTGACAAGCATAGCTCTCATTCTAAATGTTATCCAGCCTTCATNGATTAAACTNCTCATACAAGCATCTACAAAAGGGTAGCCAGTCACCCCTTTCTTCCANGCTTCAAAAAGTTTATCATCGCTNGGTTCGCTCCTTAAATTCTCNAATAACTTATGCATACATGAGTATTCTATAGACGGATCATCTTCTAACTTTTGAATAAAATGACATCGCCAAGATAATCTTGATTGAAAAGCATTTAAATTCTTTTTCCAAGAAGCTTGATCTTTAACAGGNAAGNTTTTTTTTCTTAAATTTATTNTTTNNAGAATTTCTTTTGATGATAATGAACCCCAAGTCAAATGAGGTGAAANTCGAGAACAGAACAGATCAGAATGTTGTGGGCTTGAAATATTTTTTAAGTAAAACTTNCCGTTGTCATTTAAAAATTTCTCTAATGCTTTTAAACCATTTTTTCTNCCGCCANTTTGNACTTTNATTCCACTAATATTCTCAAAGTTNAAAGTTTNCTTGCATACATTATCTGACTTAANANCATAAATTTTTTGAATACTTTGAGGTGCTTTAAAAGTNNCAGAGTATAATCTGGCNGTCTTAATTTTTGACCATTCATCTCTAGATTTTAAATTTCTTACTATACCATTTGTNGGATATTCAATTAATTCAATAGAATTTTNAAAGCACCAATTNCTAATTTTATCATTTCTATTTTTAACCCATTTATTGGCAGTTTCTTCATGTGCATAAATTTTTTTTATTTGAAATTGCTTTAAAATTAGTTGAAAAATTTTCTTANTATTGCCTCTNTTAATTATTAAAGGTTGACCTATTTTATTTAATTCATCATCAAGATCAACCAAGCAGTCCCATATAAAGCTCCAATGCCTGTAAGATGAAAAGCTTTGTTTCCAGTACTCATCTTCTAAGATATAGAGGGGAATAAATGGAATACTTTCATCAGATGCTTTAGATAAAGGAAAATGATCCTCTATTCTTAAGTCTCTCTTAAACCAAACGATGTTAATACTAGTTGTCATAGCATTTATATAGTTTAAATAAATATTAATTCGAATAAAGCAGTCCAATTATAAACATTCGATTAAAATATTTATTTTTTGATTTAATGGATCAAAAGACAATGCTCAGTAAGGGCAGGGATATTAATAATAGACCAATCCAAGATGCTAAGAACAAAAAAGTTCTTAAAAATGGTATAGCAAATATATAAGTAAAATAATGTAATATACGGCTATAAAAAAATATGATTGAACCTGTTTCTGTTTGCTGATTGTTTAGTTCAAGAATACTAATAAGAATAATTAATATTGCAAATAAAGGTAAATTTTCAGTTAAGTTTGAATGCGCTAATTTTGCTCGGGATGCCCATGTAGATATATTTATATTCTTATCTCCATATCCACAAGTTTCTTTAATTCCCATCCTAAAAAACCTCTCTATAACGTATGGCACCCAAAGCAAACCACAAAATAATGTAATTAAAATCAAATAATAAATTTCTGAAGTTAATGATGGCATATTATTTAAAATCCCAAGTTATAGTAAAATTATTTATTTATATGTTTAATTTTAAATTTATAATAAAACTTTAACAAAAAGTCATGCAAATATAATTTTAGAAAGGATAATTTTGTGTCTAATGTTAATCTAATCAATTATTCTACAAGAGAGTTTACAACTAAGGGCGAAATGGATTCATATATAAGAAAACAGGATGAGATATTTACACCTGAAATAACTGAAATATTTATTAATGCAGGAATGTTAAGAAGAGTAGTAACACAAATTTGGAATAAAGAGGGCACTTTCAGGGTTGGAATTCTTTTTGAATACCAAGATCAAAACGCTTTTAAAAAATGTCAATCACTATTGGAAAAACACTATTTGCCTAATTTAAAAGATTATAATACGAAAGTCATCGGATCTCGAGGTATCGTTGTTCATGAATTTATATCAGAAAAATTTACTTAATTTTATTGTTCCAGATACTTATAATATTTTTGGAAATCATTTCTTTGATGTATCATTTTAAAGACTATAATAAAGTAGCAAATATTTAATTAAGTTTGAGATTAAAAATGGATTTTAAGGACAAACAAATTATTCGCCAACTTCAAAAAAATGGGAAAATAAGCAACTTAGAGTTAGCTGAAAAGGTAAATCTGTCTCCTTCACCATGTTTACGAAGGGTGAAGATTCTAGAAGAAAAAGGAATTATAACAGGGTTTACTGCTGAGATTGATCAAAAATTATATGGACTCCCACTTACCGTATTCGCAAGAGTGAGGTTAGAGCGTCATGATTTAAAAACAGTCGAAAACTTTGAAAAACATATTTTGAATTGTGAAGAGGTTTTAGAATGTCATTTAATGTCCGGTAGTTCTGATTATCAACTAAAGATTTTAACCTCAGATCTTGATACATATGAGAAATTCGTGCGTAATCATTTGCATACAATTGGTGGTATTGCATCCATAGATACAAGTGTAGCTTATGGAACGATAAAAAAGAAAATTATCTATCCATTGAATGGTATATAATTCTAATTATAAACAAAATATTAATATATAAATCTAATATATTTATAAACATTAGAATATTTAGTAACATATTCTATATAAAGTATAATACTATATGAATAATTTCAATTACGAGGTTATTCTTATGAGTAATATTTTCCATTTAGCAATCCCAGCTGGGAATCTGAAAAATTCCATTCCTTTCTATTCAAAAATTCTTGGTTGTGAACTTGGTGATTTTGAAAAAGATAAATGGCAAGATATAAATTTTTGGGGTAACGAGCTTACTTTGCATGAAACAAACCAAAGAATAAAAAAGGGATCTGAAAGAGAAAGACATTTTGTTGATATGGGTAAAGTATGTATTCCACATTTTGGTATTCATTTAAATTGGGAAAATTATATTACCGTAAAATCGAGCATTCAAAAAACTGTCGGTTTTCTTGACCAGCCCTATACAAGGTTCAAAAATCAAGAAACGGAACAAGAAACATTTTTTGTTGAGGACACAAACTTTAATGTTATAGAAATAAAATCTGTTAAAGGCAGCTACTACAAAAATAAAGAATATACTTAAATTTAAGAGCATTTTTATAAATAGTAATTTTTGTCAAAACTATTAATAAAAATTATTTCTAACTTATTTTACAGATTACAGAAGTTAATTACCGGAAACTCCATAATTGAAATTTACTATTAACGCTAGAACATTTTTTTAATGAAATATCTCTCATTAAATGTAGTGGGTTACCGCCTTTCCCTTTTCTTGGACTTTTGTTTGAAACAGTTAAACATAATAATTTATCATCGGATAATATTATCTGCCCTTCATCGTTAAATATAAAATATATTTCTTTTTCATCCTCACATTTTTTTAATTTTACAGATGTTTTTAAATTATATTCTGTTTCCATGCAGGCTAAAAATGCAGGTATATAAAATATTGAATTCATTAGTTTATGCTTATCGAAACCTTGATCTATTGAAATTTTACCTTGATAGCTATAACAGGTATGAGCTTGAAGACCTTTTTCTATTTTTGCCTTACTTTTATGTCCTTTTATATCTAAGCAATATCCTCTTTTATCATCTAAATTATCCAATAAATGAATTTCAACAGTTTCTGATGCACTCAATTTTGAGGTGAAAATAAATAAAATAAATAAAGTAAATAAAGTTTTCATAAAAAACTTATCAAGTTTGTATTTTTTAATATCAAACTAAATATTTAGCAACAACTACAACTGCTTTGTTTTTTTAATGGAGTTGTTTTAGAAAGGTTTTTTTTCAAAAGCGAACTATTAGTTTTCATTTTCTTTTCTTTTTTAGCCTCTGAAGCTTTTTTAAGTTTATCTTCAATATAGTCATAAAGGGAATCGAACCCAAGTTTTTGAGATTTTTTTTCCTCGTAATTTCTCCGACCTTTGAGGTTACCTATAACTTCTAAAACCTGTTGATTTTGCATAATAATGTATCCTTAATTATTCACTAAAAACCCTTATAGAATTTTTTTTAAATTTTCTCAATGGAATCATAAAAATATAAATTAAATTATTAGAAATTTTTAAATTAACATAAAAAAGACCAGCCAAAAATTAGCTGATCTTTTTAAATTTTATTTAATAAATTTCAATTGGTTAACAATCCTGCAAATTATTTCCTAAATCCTTTATGAGTTTAAAGTAT
The DNA here is from genome assembly GCA_002684695.1 of SAR116 cluster bacterium. GTDB lineage: Bacteria > Pseudomonadota > Alphaproteobacteria > Puniceispirillales. The sequence goes on from NYVQ01000059.1 coordinate 6,806, forward strand.
TGTTCTTTATTTGCGTCATATGTTGAGCCCAATGGATCTAATATTCCTGTTTTTATTCCAGTGTCTTCAGCAATAGTATCGATAATTTTAGGGTTAAACTGTGGCTCAGAAAAAATACATTTAATACCTTTTTCCTCTATAACTGCTTGAATTTCTGAGATTTGTTTAGCTCCTGGAAGAACATCTGTATTTAGAGTAAGTGCTCCAGCAGTACTTATTCCAAATCTTTTTTCAAAGTATTGGTATGCATCATGAAAAACAATAAACTTTGCATCTTTTTTTATAATTGCGTTAATATCATTAATCAATTTATCGATCGCTAAAATTGCTTCATCTGCATTTTTATTATACTTACTAGCATTATCTGGATCCAAATCTGATAATTCATGTGCTATCTCATGCAGCATCTCTTTAGCATTGGCAGGATCTAGCCAGATGTGAGCATCAAACTCCCCATGATGATGGCCTTCATGGCCTTTATCTTCGTCATGTTTGTGCTCNTCATGATCTTTNTCTTCGTCATGTTTNTGCTCGNCATGATCTTTNTCTTCGTNATGACCATGGTCATCATGGTCCTCATGTTCNAAAATATTTTCTTCTCTAAATTNTAGCTTACTAATACTATCTAATTCCATAAAAGAAATTTTCTTTGCATTCTTCGCAATTGAATCTAAGGGCTTNTCCATGAATGTTTCNATNTCTTCACCAATCCAGAAAATTATATCAGCTTGNTCTATTAGCTTAGCATGTGAGGGTTTTAATACAAAACTATGAGGTGAGTTGCTGCCTTCAATGATCAATGCAGGAACTCCNACTCCATCCATAACATTTGAAATTAAGGAATGTAATGGNTTAATAGTTGTTACAACCTTTATTTCAGCTTTNGCTGTTAAGGAATTTATTAATATTAATGAAAAAATAAAGATTCCTATTTGTCCAAAAAATGTTTTATGTTGTTTCATATTATTGTTTACCTCAAAAAAAANAGTGTTATAAAGTAACACTGTTATAATATAACATTTANTATTGTAAATAAAAAAATGACANAAAACTTAGACNCNTTNGTTAAATTAGATAATGCTGGTGTAAANNTNTCCTCAAAATGGCTNGTNAGNGGAGTNTCATTTGAAGTTTTNAAAGGTCAAATTGTGACTTTNATTGGCCCTAATGGATCTGGAAAGACTACTACAGCAAAAATGGTATTAAANATANTAAATGCTAATGAAGGATCNATACAAATNAATACAAAAAAATTAGCCTATGTGCCTCAAAAAGTAAATATNGATTGGACACTTCCTCTNCGTGTTATTGACTTTATGAATATTACTGGCGAAATATCAAAGTCNTTAATNTTAGAAAACTTAAAGTTAACNGGTGTTGAGAATTTAATNTANTCAGATATCAAGAACTTATCAGGTGGTGAATTTCAAAGAGTATTAATAGCAAGAGCAATAGCAAAAAAACCTGAGTTGCTGGTTTTAGACGAACCCGTTCAAGGCGTCGACTTCAANGGNGAAATTGCNNTATATAATTTGATTAAAAANATATCTGATACATTGAATTGTGGAATTTTATTAATATCTCACGATATTCATTTTGTCATGTCCTCAACAGATCATGTAATTTGTTTAAACGGACATGTTTGTTGNTCAGGAACNCCTAGTTATGTTGCTAAAAATCCAGCTTANATAGAACTTTTTGGCGAGCATACAGCATCAGTCCTTTCTCTTTATAAGCATCAACATGAACACTCNCATTCTATTGATGGAAGTATTNTAGAATAATGTTTGATGATTTTTTTATAAGAGCATTAATNGCTGGAATTGGNGTAGCNATTGTNACNGGACCTTTNGGNTGNTTTGTAATTTGGCGTCGTTTAGCTTANTTTGGNGATACTTTATCGCATTCNGCNCTNCTTGGAGTTACTTTAGCTTTTTCTTTAAGNATTAACATTTCTTTATCAGTNTTTTTNGTTTCAGGAATANTTGCATTGCTTTTATTAAGTTTACAAAAGAGAACAAANNTNCCNGGTGATGCATTNTTAGGNCTTCTTGCTCACTCNAGNATTGCAGTTGGTCTAGTTATCATTGGTTTCCTTACTTTTATCAGATTTGACATAATGGGNCTNTTATTTGGTGATATTCTTTCTGTAACAACTAANGATATNCTCATTATCTGGCTAGGAGGATCAATAATTTTAATCATTTTATTTTTTATTTGGAAATCATTATTTGCAGCAACNGTTAATTATGANCTTGCTGCAGCTGAGGGAATGAAGCCAGACAGGTCAAACGTTATTTTCACATTGCTTCTGGCAGGNGTTATTGCGATTTCAATAAAAATGATAGGGGTTTTATTAATTACAGGCTTACTTTTAATTCCACCAGCNTTGGCNAGGAACCTAAGNAANAATCCTCGTCAAATGGTTGTATTATCTATAATTGGAGGNATTATATCAGTTTTACTGGGACTGTTNGGTTCTNTAGAGTTTAATACAGCTTCTGGACCNACTATTATNGTAGCAGCTTTAATTTTATTTNTNATTTCNATGTTTGTNCCAAGTANAGACANAAAGTTGCAAAAATNAAAACATTTTGATATTTAAAAATTATGNATTNTAAAAAAGATNNCTTAACAAAAAACCAACAAATAGTTCTCAACTTATTAGAGAAATCAAAAGAACCTTTAAAAGCGTATACCATTCTTAGTGGAACCAAAAACAATGGAATAACAGCACCCACTCAAGTTTATAGNGCTNTAGATAAATTAATTGAAATTGGAAAGGTTCATAAAATTAAGAGTAAAAACTCATANATTGCGTGTAATCATGANCAGTGTAATTCAAAAAAATCTGTNTCTTTTTTAATTTGTAAAGATTGTGATATTGTAATTGAGCTTGAGAAAACCAANATTTCTTCATACTTCACTAAACTTAGTGAAAAATTTGATTTCAAACATTCAGAACANAATTTGGAAATTTANGGTTCTTGNAATTCTTGCAATAGCTAAAAANTTTTGTNGCTAAATTATATTAATAAAAAATCTTATTTTGGTCATNTTTATATCTAATTTGAAACATCATTTCTTATTATNAAGTANTTGTATAAAAATTTAGTGAGTGTTTTGATGTCTAGTAGAATATTTTTTTCTCCACTGTTAATCGCATTTTTTATTATNGTTATTAATTTTTTTCTNGCTTCATTTNCAATATTATGAGTTTTTNAATTTAATTATTTCCTCCCAAACTAACTAAATGGTAGATATTTCTGCCATTTAGTTTTTCTTTTATTAATGTTAAAAACTATACTAAAATTACAAATCAATTTTTTTCAAAATAAATAATCAAAGCTTGTAATTTAAACATTATCAATTATTATTTCTATATGTGTTCTTTAATTTTCTATTTAATTGCTTTCCAAATATTTGCTAATGTAATTTGGTCTTTCAGAAAGAAAATCATAAAATTTAACATAGGTCTTTTAGAAAAATTACAAAACCAATTTCAAAAACAAACAATAGAATAGACGTAAAAAACCAATCAGAGCTAACTATGTATGATATTTATACAAGACCTAATTGTGTCTGGTGTGTTAGGGCTAAAGATTTGTTATCTAGGAAGGGCATTAAGTTTAACGATTTAGATATTACCAATGATGACCTTAGAAATGATTTAAAATCTAAAGCACCAGGAATTAAAACAATCCCACAAATCTTTATGAATGGTAAAAGAATTGGAGACTATAATGATTTAGTTGAGCACTTAAAAATAACTAATAAAATATAGATAGATAATAACTACCTTACGTTATATTTTAATGATAAAATTTGTTCACCTTACTGACATTCATTTTTCAAACAGACAATCCATTATAAATAATAAAAGTTTTGCCCCAAAAAAATTACTCCAACTTGCTATAGATAAAATATGTAGAATAAGACCTGAACCAGATTTTATTTTAATTAGTGGAGATCTCACAAATTCAGGTAATTTAGAAAGTTATAAGCTTCTTAAGAAATATTTTCAAAAATTTAAACAACCAGTTTTTTTAGCTTTAGGAAACCATGACAATAGAAAAGCATTCAATAAAGTTTTTAAAAACAAAATTTCAAAAGAACAATTATTTTATGATCAAGTAATTGGTAATCTTAATTTAATTACCTTAGACACATCATTGCCTCGAGAAGTTTCTGGATCTCTTGGAATAGATCAATTAAATTTTTTAAAAAATAGTTTGGAAAAAAATAAAAAACTCCCCTCTTTAATAATGATGCACCACCCACCAAAGTTCAGTGAAAATAGTCCGGATTGGATTAGTCTAGATTTAGATTCAACAAAAAATTTATATAAAGTTATAAAAGATTATAAATTAGTTGCTATCATGTGTGGGCACGTACATGTTAATCAATCCAATTTTTGGAATAATATTCCAGTAATAATTTCAAGTGGTTTATATTCAACAATAGATTTTTCAGAACTTAATGAAACACTCATGATTGAAGGTGCCAGTTTTAATATATGCAATATAAGAGAAAATGGAATTGGTGTATCTTTAGTTCCTGTAGCACCAAAAGGAAAAATATTAAAAAAAATAAAAACCAGAGTTTTCAAAAATTAGGCGACTTGAATTAAAAAAAAATTATTTGATGAAAATAACGTATATATAGTTGGTTATAATAGAAGCTAATAAAAAGTAAAATCCATACAATAAATACACCTCGAAATAACTAGAGGTTTTGCTAGCAAAAACAATAAAAGTAATTAAAAATATATCAACCATAGAGAACTTATGTAGATTATATTTCTCTAAAAATCTAAACTCAAAAATTTTTAATATAATTTTGACTAAAGGCATTATTAACCCAAATAGAATTATAATAATTGATAAGAGAGCTTCACCATTATCTAATAAGTCTTTAGTAATGGAGAGTATTGAAAATTCGGACTTAAATACCCAAAATTCATCAATACGTGCAATTGGTAGATAAACACCACAAAAAAGAAAAAAAGTTTCAAAAACAATTAAAGAATATTTAAAATAAAGGTACATTTATAAACATCCTTAAAAGAAGGAGAGTATTTTTGCTCCCCTTCTTTAATTTTATTTAACGAAGTATCCTAGTTTTGTTTACAGGAAGTACTTGCACATAAAATTATAGACATAAATCACCTCCTTAATTTTCAGTTAAAACTAATTGGATAGTATTTTAATTAATAAGATTACACAACATGTTTAGATAATTAAAACTTATTTTGACCCCAAACCAAAATTCATAATAGATGATTTTAGCGGTTTGAAATTATGGAGAAAATCTATAGTTTTTGAACGAATATTTTTAACTATCTGATTATCTGTTCTGGAAATACGATTAAGTAAATTAACACTGGCTACTCTAGCATTAATATCAATAAATCTTTGTCTTTCATAAGACAAAAGCATTCTTGTTTCACCAAGTTTGTATGAAGGGTCAATTGATTTACCTAACAAAGATTTAATGTCATTTATACTCATATTAAATCCTTGAGCTCCAATTGGGGGTATGACATGAGCTGCTTCTGCAATAATTGCCGTTCTATAAGATATTAATCTTGTGGCAACCTGTGTTTGCATTTTCCATAATTGAGGTTTTGAAATAACATTTAATTTCCCTAATATATTAGCTGACCGTTCATTAGCTCTTTTTTCAAATTCAGTACCTTCTAAATTAATCAATTGTTCAGTATTATTTTGATTGTCCATCCATACAACAGAAGAAATGTTTGTACTATTCTCAATTTGAAGAGGCACAGTGGTAAAGGGGCCACCAGAATTATAAATTTCATTAGAAATATTTTCGTGACTGTACTCATGCTCTATTCCAAAAGTTAAAGCATTTTGGTTTAGGTCTTTAGAAATTATTTTGATTTTCTGTTTATTTCTTACAAAAGAATTTTTCCCATCAGCGCCAATGAGCAGTTTTGAATTATATTGGTTTCCATTAGTTAGTTTTAATTCAATATATTCATTTGAGGTTTTAAATTCTTCTATAGTAGTTTCTGAATGAAATTTTATATTTTTTTCTTTATTAATTATTTTGTAAAGTTCATTAAGCATGTCGCCATTTTTTACATTCCATCCTAATGGTTTAGAATAATTATCATTTGAAAATGTTTTATTAGTTTTAATGTTTAATTTTTCATTAGAAATTTTAGTATCTACAATTTTTAGAGATTGCATTGGACAAGAATATTTTTCTAGGGAGCCCCAAATACTAATTTCATCCAAAAATTTTTTTGATGGCTCTAAAAAAGCAGTGGTTCGATAAGTATTTTTTTGAGTTTTTTTATAAAATTCGGATTTATTTTTATCAACACAGACAACTGAAAAACCATTCCTCGCAAAAGCAATTGAGGCTATTAGGCCAGCCAGGCCAGCACCAGAAACAAATACATCAATATTATTATTTTTCATTTTGCGTAATAACTAGTAATTAATAAATTTTTATCTATAAATAATTTATACTATTTCAATGTCTTTATTTACTATCGTCTTCATTTTGATAGTGATAGGACCTGCTAGGGCGATACCTTACAGCTAAGCATGCCAAGGCTATTATAAGAATTGCTCCTGCTTCGTATAATAATGTTGAAGCATCCATACCTTTACCCTGTAGTATTATAAGACGTGATATAGCTGTCATTGCAATAAACAATGGAAGTGTAATTGGTATTCTATTACTTGTGTAAAAAACACCAATCATTCCTAAAACTTCAGTATAAATAAATAAAAGTAGTAAGTCTGCTAAATTTATAGTGCCAATATTATAAATTAGAATAATTTCTTGAACAGTGGCAACAACTGTTAAAAAAGCAATTATTGTTAATAAGGACTTTTCAATAATTTTTATAATATTAGCTGCAATACCATCAAACATTTCTTCACCTAATTAATATAGTTTACTGTTCATAATTCATAATTAATATTATAAACATAAGCTAATTTGGCAACTTTTAAAATTTAACTGATGCATGTGCATTTAAAAACTTTGAAAAAAAAATAACTACACATGAATGTAACTTTACAAAAATCATTTGGAAAACTCGATATAAAGTTTGAAAAAAACTCACTTAAGAAACTTTATCAAGAGGGTGCATCAAAGGCAATCATGCCTATTAGTTATACAAAATTTAAAGAGTTAGTATTAGTGAATACATCAGGTGGCATGACATCTGGTGATAACTATTCAAATGAATTTAATTTGTCAGGATCAGATATTTGTATAACAACACAAACTGCAGAGAAAATTTATAGTGGCTTTGGCGAACCAGCAAAATTAAAAATAGATATAGATTTAAAAAAAAGTAATTTGCTCTGGTTGCCTCAAGAACTTATTTTATTTAACCAATGTAATTTTTCTAGAAGAATCAATGTTAATATAAAAAATAACTCAAATTTAATCATGAGTGAAACAACAGTTTATGGAAGAACATCTATGGGTGAAGCAGTTGCAACAGGGTACTTTTCTGATATATGGAAAATATTTTTCGAGGGAAAGTTAGTTCATGTAGAAGCGTCTGGTTTTGAGGGTGATATTAGTAATTTTTTAAATAACAGAACAACATTTAACAATAACTTTGCAGTAAATACAATTTTATCAGTAGGTAAAATATTTTATGAAAAAATAAAAAATCTTAATATTAAAAAATTTGAAAATGAAGAAGTTAAAATAGAAATTTCAGAATGGGATAATAAAATATTAATTAGAAGTATTGGAAAAAATAGCTACCATCTTAAATTTGCAATTACAAGATTATTATCATACATATTAGATAATGAACTTCCTAAAGTTTGGAACTCTTAAATATGAAATTAACACCAAGAGAAAAAGATAAAATGCTTGTTAGTCTGGCAGCTATTGTTGCCAGAAATAGATTGGCAAGAGGCGTAAAGCTAAATTACCCTGAAGCAATTGCGATTATAACTGACTTTGTTGTAGAGGGAGCAAGAGATGGTAAATCTGTCGCTGAACTTATGGAAACAGGGGCACATGTTATAAAAGCATCTGATTGTATGGAAGGCATTCCCGATATTATTAATGAAGTTCAAGTTGAGGCAACCTTCCCTGATGGAACCAAACTAGTGACAGTACATCATCCAATTAGATAGGAGAAATCATGAAGCCAGGAGAAGTAATAACCAAAAAGGGTGACATAATTATAAATGAGAAATCTAAAAGCTTGAAATTAAAAATTTCAAATAAAGGTGATAGACCTATTCAGGTAGGTAGCCATTATCATTTTGCAGAAACAAATGAATACTTGGAATTTGATAGAAAACTATCAAACGGTAAAAGACTGAATATTCCGTCAGGCACAGCCATAAGATTTGAGCCTGGCCAGATAAGAGAGATTGAATTGATAGATATACAAGGCGAAAGAAAGATTTTTGGATTTAATAAGAAAGTAATGGGGTCAATAGAATGAGAAAAATTTCTCGGAAATCTTACGCTGATATGTACGGCCCCACAACTGGAGACCAAGTTAGATTAGCAGATACAGAACTGTTCATAGAAGTTGAAAAAGATCTTACTTCTTACGGGGAAGAGGTAAAATTTGGAGGAGGTAAAGTTATAAGAGATGGTATGGGTCAATCTCAATTATCACGTAAACAAGGTGCTGTAGATACGGTAATTACAAATGCGTTAATAGTAGATGTCAATGGCATTATAAAAGCTGATATTGGTATTAAAAATGGAATTATTGATGGAATTGGGAAAGCTGGTAACCCCGATACACAGCCCAACGTCAGCATTATTATTGGTCCTGGAACAGAAATTATTGCAGGTGAAGGTAAAATAATAACTGCTGGTGGGTTTGATAGTCATATCCATTTTATTTGTCCTCAGCAAATAGATGACGCTTTGCATTCTGGCATAACCACAATGCTTGGAGGGGGGACAGGTCCAGCTCATGGAACTCTTGCTACAACATGTACTCCTGGACCGTGGCATATAAAAAGAATGATCCAGTCTGCGGATGCATTTTCTATGAACCTAGCATTTGCTGGAAAGGGAAACTCGTCTTTGCCTGATGCTTTACAAGAGCAAGTTCTAGCTGGTGCGAGTTCTTTAAAGCTTCATGAGGATTGGGGGACAACTCCTGCTGCAATAGATTGCTGTTTAAATGTGGCCGATGAATTTGATATACAAGTAATGATTCATACTGACACCTTAAATGAGAGTGGTTTTGTCGAAAACACTATTAAAGCAATTAATCAAAGAACAATTCATGCATTTCATACTGAAGGAGCAGGAGGAGGTCACGCTCCAGATATAATAAAAGTTTGTGGAGAAAACCATATTATTCCTTCATCTACAAATCCAACTATGCCTTATACGGTTAATACATTGGAAGAACATTTAGATATGTTAATGGTTTGTCATCATCTTGATAAGTCTATACCAGAAGATGTTGCTTTCGCAGAAAGTAGAATAAGAAGAGAAACAATTGCTGCTGAGGATATACTTCATGATATGGGAGCTTTTTCAATAATTGCATCAGATAGTCAAGCAATGGGCAGGGTTGGAGAGGTTATTTCACGAACCTGGCAAACTGCTCATAAAATGAAGGTGCAACGTGGAAGATTAAAAGATGAAATCGGAAATAATGATAATCAAAGGGTTAAAAGATATATAGCAAAATATACAATTAATCCTGCAATTGCACATGGAATATCCAAGCATATTGGAACCTTAGAGGTAAACAAGAGAGCAGATATAGTGATTTGGGACCCAGCCTTTTTTGGAGCCAAGCCTGAAATAATTTTAATTGGTGGAAGCATTGCCTGTGCACAAATGGGTGATCCTAATGCTTCAATACCAACACCTCAACCAATTCATTCACGCCCAATGTTTTCATCTTATGGGCGCTCACTGGAGAAGTCTTCTGTAACATTTGTTAGCAATGAAGCACTAAAACAACAATCACTTAGTGATGCTAATATCTATAAAGATCTACTACCTGTCGAAAATACAAGAAAAATTTCAAAAAAAGATATGGTTTTTAATGATTCTTGTCCAAAGATTGAGGTAAATCCAGAAACATATGAAGTTAAAGCCAATGGAGAGCTTTTAACCTGCGAACCTGCCAGAGAGTTACCTCTAGCTCAAAGATATTTTATGTATTGATCAAATGGAAAATTGTTTTGAAATTATTGAAAATGCAACAAAATTTAATACCATAGATTCCATTTCGTTGTCATATGACAATAGATTTATTAGAAGAAAAAAATTAGTTTCAGACAATGGGATAGAATTTCTTGTAAATCTACCAGAGACGAAATCTCTATTTCAAAATCAAGCGTTTAAATTAGAAAATAAAAATTTAATTTTAATAATTTCAAAACCAGAAATTCTTTTGGAAATCTCTGGTAGAAACCTAATGAAGTTAATTTGGCACATAGGTAATAGGCATATGCCATGTCAAATAGAGGAAAATAGAATCTTAATACAAAAAGATTATGTAATTAAAGAAATGATTTTAAAGCTTGGTGGGATAGTAGACGAAGTTATTGAACCATTTAATCCAGAGGGTGGAGCATACGGAATTGGTAGAACGCATAGTCACAAGCACTAAAGATAAAGATTATAACCAAATTAGTTTAAAAACTTTACAAATATTACAAACTTGGTTTTCGTCGTCATTTCCAATTGGCTCATATAGTTATTCCCATGGAATAGAAGCAATGATCAATGACAAAATAATTTTACGTTCAAGTGATGTTTTAGATTTTATAGAAGGAAGCATTTTTCATGGAACATGCAAAAATGATTTTATATTAATAAAGCTAACCTATGAAGGATTGGATTTAAATGACTTTTCTTTAGCGTTAAGCGCTTCCAAGGAAAGGAAATTAGAAACCCAATATTTGGGCAATGCTTTTAGAAAAGTTTTAGGAGAAAGTTGGGGATTTGAATTGCCTAAAGACACTTCTTTTCCCATTGGCATTGCAAAAGCAGGCATTAATTTTAATATTCCTTTATATCAACTCTCATTATTTTATATGCAGTCGTTTGTTTCTAACCTAATAAATATATGTGTTAAGCATATTCCACTTGGTCAAAAAACAGGGCAAGACTGTATTTTAAAATCAATGACTATGATTGAGAAATTTATGGAAAAAGCTAATGACTACACGATTGAAGATATAGGCAGCGTAACATACTTTTCCGACCTTTACAGTATTAAGCATGAAAATTTAATTACAAGAGTATATTCAACATGAATAATTTAAATGGCCCTTTAAAAGTTGGTATTGGCGGTCCTGTTGGAGCAGGAAAAACAAGTTTAACTGAGGCATTATGTAAAGATTTGTCAAATAAATTATCAATGGCAGTTATTTCAAATGATATTTATACAAAGGAAGATGCAGAATATTTAATGAAGGCGCAAGCTCTACCATTAAATAGAATTAAAGGAGTTGAGACTGGTGGGTGCCCTCATACAGCTATCAGAGAAGATGCATCTATTAATCTATTAGCAGTTGATGAAATGAAATCAAAGTTTCCAGATTTAAATTTAATTTTAATTGAGTCTGGTGGAGATAATTTGGCTGCGACTTTTAGTCCAGAATTAGTTGATCTTTCCATTTACGTTATAGATGTTGCTATGGGAGGAGATATACCGCGGAAAGGAGGTCCAGCAATTCAAAAGTCTGATCTATTAGTAATTAATAAAACAGATTTGGCACCTTATGTTGATGTCGATCTTTCAATAATGAAATCAGATGTTGAAAAAGCGAGAAGTGGTTTGCCATATGTTTTTGGTGAAATGAAGAACGCTAAAGGTATTGAAAAAATATCTAATTTTTTATATTCAGAAGGAGGTCTCTAATTATAAATACAATAAAATTACTCTGGTAATCCAGCTAATTTCATTCCTTCAACAAGATTATTTGTTAAAGATTCACTCATCTCAGGAGCTACTTTTCTATAGTCTGCTATCGTTTTAACTTCAGGTCTTTCAGTTAGATATTTTTGTAACCACTCTTTACTTTCATCAATTTCACCTTTAAGTGCGAGAACTGCGGCTTTAAATCCAAAAAGTCTATTGTGAGGCGCGTCTTGCATTGTTCTATTTATTGAATTCAATGCATTATCTAAATCTTTTTTGCTTATATAACAAAAAATTAACCAGCTCTCCCACTCCATTCTTCCTACTGGATCAATCTCAATTGCTTTTTTTACACAATCTATTGCCTCATCAAATTTACTTTGCCTCATCAATGACATGGAGTACATTTGCAGGGATCGAGGATGATTAGGATTTACATCAAGGGCCTTTTGAATCAATTCTAGAAATCTCTCAAGATCCTTTTTCAAATAACATTGAATACCTTTTGCCATAATTGCATCTGGATTCTCGGGATCAAGTGTATAAGCCTTATCACAATGTTCAAAAAGCCTTCTTTCATTTTCTTTTCTTTCACTATCAAGTGATGGTTCAAAAACTCTATCCATTAAACTGTTTGACAAAACTATATGAGCTTCCGCCAAGTTTTCGTCCAATGATATAGCCCTTTCACTATGTTCAATAGCTTTGAGTCCTAGATCCAGTTTAGACTTTACATCCAGACCCTGAGTATAATTAGATTTGCTGTAGTAAGACTGTGCTTGAAGGTTTTCATCCCAAGCACTTAGATTTACTTTTTTCTTTACGTCTAAACGCTGTATCTCATTTGCTTTTAGAGCTGGGGAAATTATTACAGCAACCTTTTGAGAAACTTCATCCTGAATTTCAAAAATATCTTCTAAAGACCTATCCCAATTCTGTGACCATATTTGAGTATCTTTATCTGCATCTATAAGTTGAGTGTTAATTCTAACTTTATTACCACCTTTTCTAACACTTCCAACTATTAGGTATTTAGCATTTAATTCCTCAGCTATTTTTTTTGTTGTCTCTTTAGTATTCTTGTATGCGAAAATTGAATTACTTGAGATAACAGGAAATGTCTTCCATTTAGATAAATGAGAAATGATATCTTCAGTAATTCCATCAGCAAAGTAATCCTGTTCTGGATCATTACTCATGTTATTAAAAGGAAGCACAGCTATTGTAGGAGGTTTACTGTCTTCGTCTTCTTTTTGAATTTGTTTTTCAAGTTTCCTAATTTCCAAGTCAGGATCAGCAAGATCATAGGCATGAACAAAAGTATTTTTTACCTTTTGTTCACCAAGGTCATGAAAATCAAATTCAGTTTTTTTATTTACAAAATCTAAAATACTTTTTGAAAGACAAAC
>NYVQ01000060.1 GCA_002684695.1 SAR116 cluster bacterium
GTTGAAAAAGAAAAACCAGAATTGGTTATTTTAGGAAAACAAGCTATCGATGATGATTGCAATCAAACAGCGCAAATGCTTTCTGCTTTTCTTGATTGGCCTCAGTCNACNTTTATAAGNAATNTAGAGTTGAAAGACAAAAAAATTACTTCTATNAGAGAAGTTGACGGNGGNTTAGAGCATTTAGAATGTTCATTGCCAGCTATTGTNTCAGTTGATTTAAGATTAAACGAACCAAGATACGCNTCTCTTCCAAATATTATGAAAGCNAAAAGAAAGCCCTTAGATGAAATATCACCAGAAGATTTAGGTGTTGATACTAAGAAAAGNTTGGAAACTGTAAAAGTTGAGGATCCGCCTTCAAGGGAAGCAGGAATGATATTAGATTCTGTTGGGGATCTAGTTGATAAACTTAAAAACGAAGCAAAAGTAATTTAGGAGAAATTTATGTCAATTTTAGTTATAGCAGAACANGATAATACATCTNTAAGNCCNGCAACTCTNAATACAATTTCAGCAGCNAAAGAAATTGGTTCTGATATTGATATTCTTGTTGCTGGTTCAGATTGTTCNAATGTTGGTAAAGAGGCAAGTCAGATACCTNATGTAAAGACAATACTTTTAGCTGANTCCANAGAGTATAAAGATTTTATTGCTGAAAATATTTCTTCATTAATTGTTNGNTTGTCTAAGGAATACTCTCATTTGATGGCNCCTTCGACAACTACTGGGAAGAATTTTATGCCAAGAGTTGCTGCTTTATTAGATGTAATGCAAATTTCTGATATCATAAAAGTTGTTGATGNNGCNACTTTTCAAAGNCCAATATATGCAGGAAANGCCCTTNCAACTGTTAANTCNAGTGATAATATTAAAATAATAACAGTNAGATCAACATCATTTGAAGCTTCTGAAAATTCTGGTGGNAATGCTGAGATTAAAANNATTAACGGTACAGGNGAAACTGANAAATCTAAATTTCTTAAATCTGAACTATCNAGTTCAGAAAGACCTGAACTTACATCAGCCAAAATAGTGGTGTCTGGTGGAAGAGGCATGCAAGATGGATCTAATTTTGGAATGTTAGAAAAAGTTGCTGATAAACTTGGNGCTGCTGTAGGTGCTTCTCGTGCNGCTGTNGANGCTGGTTTTGTTCCAAATGACTATCAAGTAGGNCAAACTGGAAAGGTNGTTGCACCAGAACTTTATATTGCAGTTGGTATTTCTGGAGCAATTCAACATTTAGCAGGCATGAAAGACAGNAAAGTNATTGTTGCTATTAATAAAGATGANGATGCTCCTATTTTCCAGGTTGCAGACTATGGNGTAGTNACNGATTTATTTGATGCAGTTCCNGAGTTAGATTCTAAGTTNGGTTAANCTACATTTAGCAAGATTNCNTNTTTCTTAATCTATNTNNGTTNAATTTCAAAATTTNTAGTTGAGAATNTANTNAGTATTCTCAACTAAATTNAATACTTNTGATTTAATNTAACTNATTGTTNCTAANATTGATAAAATATTATTTTTAACTTCTTTACTGTCCCATTCCAAAGGNCCCTCNTGCTTATAAATGATTTTATATTCNTTATTTANATTTTGAACTATTATTGTTACTGGNAGNCCTTTAATCGGGAGTGATTTTCCCNCACTCCANNTTTTATCTTGAAAAAAAATTAAATTNTTACCACCATTTTTTTTTAAAAAACTNNATATTTTTTTTTCATCACCTCTNTCCATCGAAACAGCTAAAANAANTANTTTCTTTTCTTTNAAATCNTTTGCAAGTCNANTTAATGACGGNAATTCTTNTATACAAGGNGGNCACCAAGTTGCCCAAAAGTTTATNATTGTTAGNTTATTTTTACTTTNATTTAAATATGAACTTANAGTAGTCTGAAGTTTATTTTCATCGAATAGAATAATTTCTGGTAAAAGTTGTTCTTCAAAATCAGAAAAACTNTNNGAAAATANTAAATTTGAAAATGTTATTATTTTCAGAAAGATGAAAATNATTATGATTTTNTTTATTAATAATTTATAATTCACAATAAGTTTCAATAAAGGAATGACTTGATGGTTAATAAAAATATANCAAAAGGAAAAAAACAATCAAGCTCGATATGGGGNGGAAGNTTCGATGGNAANCCATCAAAAGTAATGGANNATATAAATTCATCAATNTTTTTCGANAAGAGACTTTATAAAGAAGACATTANAGCTTCAGTTGCGCACNCAAAAATGTTGGTTAAACAAAAAATTATTACAACTTCTGAAGGGAAAAAAATTNTTANTGGCCTAAATACTATTAATAAGGAAATTGANAATNATAATTTTGAATTTANAANTGAGTTAGAAGATATTCACATGAATATTGAGCATCGACTCAAGGAAATTATTGGAGATGCAGCTGGAAAGTTACATACAGCCAGATCAAGAAATGATCAGGTTGCGACAGATCTTAGGATTTGGACAAGGAACTCTATTAGTATTTTAAATAGGCACTTACAGCAACTTCAAGAAAAATTAATATTTTTAGCTGAAAAGAACTTCGATACAATTATGCCTGGGTTCACTCATCTACAAATTGCCCAACCAGTAACTTTTGGTCATTACTTACTAGCTTACGTTGAGATGTTTGGTAGAGATCGCTCAAGGTTTTTAGACTGTCTTAATAGAGTTAACGTTAACCCTCTTGGTTCTGCAGCGCTTGCTGGAACCGCTTTCCCGATTGATAGAAATTTTACTACAAAAGAATTAAATTTTTTATCTAAATCCAACAATTCAATTGATGCTGTTTCTGATAGAGATTTTGTTCTTGAGTTTTTATCAATTTCATCTATTACATCAGTCCATTTAAGTAGAATTTGCGAGGAAATAGTAATATGGTCTTCTGATCAGTTTGATTTTATAAAATTGTCAGATGCATTCACAACTGGATCCTCTATAATGCCACAAAAAAGAAACCCAGATGCTGCAGAGCTTATTAGAGGTAAGTCAGGGAGGATAATTGGATCATTAATGTCAATCTTGACTGTTTTAAAAGGACTGCCACTTGCTTACAGCAAAGACCTACAGGAAGATAAAGAAGCAATATTTGATAGTTATGATACTCTTCATTTGTCTCTGCAAGCTTGTACAGAAATGATTTCAGACCTTAAAGTAAATAAAGTAAAAATGTTATCATCAGCAAACCTTGGTTTCATATGCGCAACTGACTTAGCCGATTGGTTAGTAATGGAACTTGATATACCTTTTAGACAAGCTCATGAAATATCAGGTAAAGCAGTGAAGTTTGCTGAAGAAAATAACTGTTCATTAAACGAACTACCTCTGGAATTATATAAAAAAATAGATAAAAGAATTAATAAAAATGTTTACAATGTACTAAGTATAGAGAACTCTGTTAAAAATAAAATTTCTTATGGAGGAACTGCACCAAAAGAGGTTTTGAAACAGATTAAAAATGCAAAGAAAAGGTTTTTGAATTGAAATATGAAAAAGTACTTATATAAATTCTTAATTTTTAATTTCAGCTTGCTACTGTTTTTTGGTACAGTTGCATGCGGTAAAAAGTCTAAGCCAGTACCTGAAGATCAAATATCAAGTGATGTTTCTTAATGAATTTCAGAGGATTTAAATATAACTCAAAAGGTAAACTTTGTTGTGAGCACGTTGAATTAAATGAAGTTGCAGAGAGTTATGGCACACCACTATACGTATATTCAGGAGAGAGTATTGAGGAAGCCTACAATGACTTAAATCATTCTTTATCTTCAACTAGTACAGACATTAACTTTGCACTTAAAGCAAATTCAACCATTGGGATTTTATCATTATTATCTAACCTTGGTGCAGGAGCTGATATTGTTTCTGGGGGGGAACTCAAAAGAGCTCTTCACGCCAATATTCATCCGTCAAAAATTGTTTTTTCTGGAGTAGGGAAAACAACTGAAGAAATAAAGTTAGCAATAAATAACGATATTAAACAAATTAATGCTGAATCTTATTCAGAAATAGACAATATCATTAACATTGCTAAAAGTTTAAGAAAAGTTGCGCCAGTTGCTATCCGAGTCAATCCAAATATAAGAGTTAAAACCCATGAAAAAATTGCTACTGGTTCCAATGACACAAAATTTGGATTGCCTATAGATGAAGCAGTAAAATTGTATAAGAAAATCTCTAATGAAAAATTTATAAATACCATGGGTATTGCTATTCACATAGGCAGCCAGATTTTTGATATGAAAGAATTTAAACTTGCGTATGAAAATATTTTGTCAACAGCTAACTTATTAAGAGAAGAAGGACTAAGTGTGCCAAACCTTGATTTAGGTGGTGGATTAGGGGTTAATTACCAGAATGCATTGATTAACTTTAAAGAATATGGAAGAACAATAAAAGACGTTTTTAAAAATTATGACTATAATTTATCAGTAGAGCCAGGAAGATCATTAGTTGCTAATTCAGGCATATTAATAACAAAAATTATTTATTTGAAGAAAACAGAAAGTAAAAACTTTTTAATTGTTGATGGTGCTATGAATGATTTCATTAGACCCACATTGTACAATGCCAGCCACAATATAGAACCCCTATTAATGTCAAATGAAAAAAATCAGAAATATGATATTGTTGGTCCAATTTGTGAAACTGGTGATTATTTTGCAAAAGATTTAGAATTAAACCCTCCAAAAGAAGGACAATATTTAGCTATATTTTCAACGGGAGCTTATGGATCAGTTATGTCCTCTTCATATAACTCTAGGCCACCTGCAGGAGAAGTATTAGTTTACAAAGGGAAGATTCATCAACTTAGAAAACAAGAAAGTATAGACTTTCAGATTCAAAATGAAATTTTACCAAGCTTCTAATACTAATCTCTCATTAGTCATTATAGCTCTAAATTCGTTTATATTTTGATTTGAATTATTATCAAAGTCGAAAATTTCAGACCTAAAATGATTCAAAGATTTAGATCCTATAACTTGATTTTCTCCAAGCACTTTAAATACACTAATTATTTCATTATTATTGTATGCTGTGATTTCTATTTTAGGTGATAATTGTCGCAAAAAACTATTATTAATGATCTTTCCTTTAATGATTAATATATCATCATCTAATTCCGCAGAAAAATCATTTATTTCTAGATTTTTTAAATTTGGATTAACTTCTACATTTACCAATTTATATATTTCTAAAGATTTTGGGAAATAAGCAATAATATAATTCCTATGATAAAAACCTATATAACCAAAAATACAAGTCGATAGAAAGATTCCAAAAAGGAACCATAAAATAACGTTTTGGAAGTTTTTCCTCTTTATCTTAATCTCATTCTTTTTTTGATTAAACTCAGATTCTCTATTAATTTCTTTTGAGATTAGAGTTTTATTTTCATCTGACTTTACGTTTTCTTTTAAAGGTTGCTTTAAAGGAATGTCTTTTGGCTTAGGAGAATCTAAAGTATTTTTTGAAAAGGATTTGTCTATTTCATAATTCTCAGATTTGCTGAAAACTTTTTTCTCTTCTATTAGATTTTCAGGATTTGCAACCCAAATATTCTTACAAACACCACAATTTACTTTTCTTCCTGAACCTATTGCAGTTCTTTGAACTCTAAAAACCGTATTACATTTTGGACAGGCTAATAACATTTTTTTTAATATAAATTTAATTTTATAATTTATCTAAGATCTACCAATATTCAAGCAATTAAGTATCTAAATTCATAAAAACTCTTTTTAAATTTAGATATAACCATTAATGTAAATTAACACTTAAATTATACTCATATGAATAAACTATTTATTTTATTTAAATTATTTTCTATTTGCCTCGGACTAAATTTAATAACAGGATTAATATCATTTATAATTTTAATTAAAAATGATTTTAACAAAGAAAAATTCATATATCAAAATACTTCATCAATTGTTGTAGCAACAGGAGGTTCAAATAGGATTTTGAGAGGTGTTCAGCTGATTGAAGAAGATTTGAAAAGAAAAATGCTAATAACTGGAGTTGGAAAGGGTATAAGTAAAATTGATATTGCATCTGCCATTAATGCGAATAAAGTACAAACTGAAATTTTGGAATGTTGTGTTGATTTGGATTTATCTGCAACAAATACTCAAGGTAATGCACATGAAGCTGGAATTTGGTTAAAGAAAAATAATTCTAGTAGTAGTTTTTTAGTAACTGCTAACTATCATATGCCAAGATTAATACTTGAGTTTAGCAGGCTAAATCCAAAGATTAACTTAAATATAGTACCAGTCAAACCAGACATGGACCCCATCAGTAATATATATTTACCAAATAACTTTTTGTTAATTTCCAAAGAATTCTTAAAGTTTATTTTAACTAAAGCAAAAGTTATATTAATTTAATTTTTTCTATTACTAAAAGTCTAAATTTTTGTAATGAATTGGAGGGTTTACTCCATCTATAACATCTGAAAGAAGAGGCCTAAATGAAGGTCTTGACTTAATTTTAGCATACCATGCTCTAGCTTCTCCAAAACTAGACCACTCTAAATCATTCATATAATCTATTACAGATAATTGAGCAGCAGCGGATAAATCTGCTATTGAAAATTGATCCCCTGCTAGCCATTTTCTATTTTCTGCAAGCCATTCAATGTATGGTAGGTGAACTTTTATATTCTGAAGAGCTTTTCGAATAATTTCACTTGAAGGCTGCTGATCTCCAATAAAACGTTTAATTATACGGTTATTTAAAAGGGGAAAGGTGACTTCACGATAAAATTTATTTTCAAACCAATCAAATAATCTTCTGACCTCAGCTTTTTCTTTAAGATTACCAGGTATCAAATTTATACTGTTATCCAATTCCTCATAGTATTCAACTATAATTCTTGTGCCGCAGAGCACTGTATTTTCCTGGTCAATTAAAATTGGAACTTCACCAGAAGGATTAAGTTTCAAAAAAGTTTCGTTTCTTTCCCAAAAAATTTCTAATTGTGTAACAAAATCTAGTTTTTTTTCACCTAGATATAATCTGATCATCCTAGATGAAGGGGAAAGTGGATAGTGATGTAATACTCGCATAATTAATATATCTGTTCAGTTAGATGAAATAACATGCCAAGGCTTGTTTCCCATTTTATTTTCTATTCCTTCTTGGAAAAATATGATGTGAAGCCTTTTGGGGTCAATATAGCCTGGCAAAATTAGTTGTTCCACATCTATTTTTTTAAATCCAAATTTTGGATAGTAATCAGCTTCCCCTGATACAAAACAAAATTTATATTTTCTACTTTGTGCTATTTTAATTGAATGGTTAATTAACATAGATCCAAGACCATATCCTTGCATATCTTTACGAACTGCTAAGGGACCCAATAATAATCCCTTCACTAATCCAATTTTAATAAGCCAATATCTAATACAAGCGTATACATCAACATCTGTATTTTTAATTACAAAACAAAGTTCATTAATCTTTTTTCCAGTTCTTAAATGATAAATATTACGTTGGTCCCTATCTTTTCCAAAAACATTGTTATAAAGGCTTTCAATAGATTTTAAATTATTTTTATTCTCAGAAAAAATTTGAAATTCATTTTTTTTCATTTAGATAATTTTCCAAACAAAATTTTATTTAGGCTCTAATTGAATCTTTATAACAATTATTTAATAGTTTAACTATTTAAAAGAAAATCATTTATTGAAGATGCACAATCTCTTCCTTCCTTTATGGCCCAAACCACTAAAGATTGGCCTCTTCGCGAGTCACCAGCAGAAAAAATTTTTCTTTTTGACGTTAAATAATTATTGGTATCTGCATTTATATTTCCTCTGGCATCCAAATCTAAGTCTAGGCTTTTAACTAAACCGTCATGATTAGTGTGAAGAAACCCCATAGCAAGCAAAATCAAATCAGCCTTAATTTCAAATTCTGAATTTTTAATCTCTGACATATTGAGTTGGCCATCTGGATTTTTAATCCATTCAACGCCTATACCATTTAAACCAGTTACAATTCCATTTTCTCCAATAAAAGACTTGGAGAGAACAGACCATTCCCTTTCACAACCTTCTTCATGAGANGAAGATGTCCTTAATTTCATAGGCCAATTTGGCCAAGTAAGTAATTTATTCTCTTTTTTAGGNGGTTCAGAAAGAAGTTCTAGTTGCTTTACAGATTTTGCCCCTTGCCTATTAGATGTTCCAACNCAATCAGANCCTGTATCACCNCCACCAATTACAAGAACATTTTTGCCANTAGCATTAATTTCNNNGTNTGGNTCAATTNTTTNTCCAGCTATTTTATCATTCTGTTGAGATAAAAACTCCATAGCAAANTGGATNCCTTTTAAATTTCTATTATTAATTTCTAAATCTCTGGGTTTTTCTGCNCCANTACANATTGCCAAAGCATCANAATTATTNACTAATTCTTNAATTTGNTTTTTNTCNCTTATGTGAACATTTNTCTTAAAGTTAACACCTTCCTCTTCCATTTGAAAAATACGTCTATCTATAAGATGTTTTTCCATTTTAAAGTCNGGTATACCAATTCTTAGCAAACCTCCAATTNTCNAACTTTTCTCAAAAACAGTAACTTGGTGNCCTGACCTAGNAAGTTGCTGAGCACAAGCCANCCCTGATGGNCCAGANCCTATNACAGCNACCTTTTTATTNGTTTTTACTAAAGGCAATNGAGGTTTTATCCATCCATTTTNCCACCCCATATCAACTAATGAACATTCAATATTTTTAATGGTNACAGGATTATCTGTAAGATTAAGTGTGCATGAAGCTTCACAAGGAGCTGGACAAATTCTACCAGTAAACTCTGGNAAATTATTAGTAGAATGAAGNGTATTTAATGCCCTTTCCCAATCTTTTTTAAAAGCTAANTCATTCCATTCAGGTATGAGATTATTNACTGGGCATCCTTGATGACAATATGGTATTCCACAATCCATNCACCTCGAACCNTGTTTTGAAACCTCAGAAGATTTTAAAGGTACTATAAATTCTTTAAAGTGATTTACTCTTGATGTTACAGATTCATACTCTCTTTCTTTCCTNTCAATATCAATAAATCCAGTNGTTTTNCCCATTTTACANTCCCGAAACCTTTTTTANATTANCCTGTNNTTTATTTTTTTCTTTTTCATTAGTAAGAACATTTTTGAAATCATTNGGAACAACTTTTACAAATTCATTTTTTGATTTTNACCAATTATTTAATATNATCTCACCNATTTTACTTTTAGTATTCTTAACATGCTTNGNAATTAAAATTTTTAATCTTTCCTCATCAAAATCTAATAATTCATTCTTAATTTTATTAGAAGTANCTNTANTATATTTATTTTTATTTTTTATTTTATCAATGGAAACCATTTCCANGTTACAGTTTTTTTCAAAATTATTATTNGGGTTAAAAACATAAGCAATTCCACCAGACATTCCNGCAGCAAANTTTCTTCCTGTTTCACCTAAAACAANAACAACTCCACCAGTCATNTATTCACAGCCATGATCACCNCATCCTTCAACNATNGCTGTTGCGCCTGAATTTCTGACTGCAAATCTTTCACCAGCAATNCCACTAAAGAAGCANTCTCCTGATATTGCTCCATATAAAACTGTATTNCCAACGATTATATTNTTATGTGGAACAATNTTACTTTTTGAAGNNGGATAAATAGAGATNATTCCNCCAGANAATCCTTTGCCTACATAATCGTTNGCATCACCNTCTAATCTAAAATTAAGACCNCTAGATAACCAAGCACCAAAACTTTGNCCAGCACTGCCATAAAATTGAACTTGTATGGTATTCANAGGAAGNCCTTTATGNCCATATTTTTTAGCAATTTTTCCAGATATCATAGCTCCAACACTTCTATCAGTATTTAAAATATTCATNCTAAANGATGATTTAGAACCNNTTTTAANNGACATCTTTGANTTTGAAATTATTTGCTTNTCAAGAATNTTTTCNAGACCATGATNTTGNTCTTCACAATTATAAATTTTAAAGCTTTTATCAACATCAATAGATNTAATTAATTNTGACAAATCTAGGTTATTTGCTTTCCAGTGATCATTTGCNTTATTCAAATTTAAAAGNTGTCTCTGNCCAATCATTTCATTNAANGTTTTAAATCCTAACTGAGNCATAATTTCTCTAACNTCNANAGCCATAAAGNTGAAAAAATTAATAATATGCTCNGGAGNTCCAGAGAAGTTTTTTCTCAACTCNGGATCTTGTGTTGCTACNCCAACTGGACATGTATTTAAATGGCATTTTCTCATCATAATNCANCCCTCTGCAATTAANGCAGAGGTAGCAAAACCAAATTCATCAGCTCCTANTAAAGCTCCTATNANAATATCTCTTCCNGTTCTTAATCCACCGTCAACTTGAACTGANATTCTTCCACGAAGNTCATTCATCAATAATGTTTGATGTGTTTCAGCAAGTCCTAANTCCCAAGGNCCTCCNGCATTTANNACTGATGTTAATGGACTTGCTCCAGTTCCACCNTCATGCCCAGANATTGTTACGTGATCTGCATGAGCTTTACTGACACCCGCAGCAACAGTACCCACTCCAAATTCAGANACTANTTTAACTGANANTCTTGCNTTTGGGTTAACATTCTTNAGATCAAAAATNAGCTGTGATANATCTTCAATAGANTAAATATCATGATGGGGTGGTGGTGAAATTAGGCCAACTCCTGGTGTGGAATGTCTTANACTTGCAATATACTNATCAACTTTATGACCTGGTAATTGTCCTCCCTCACCAGGTTTTGCACCTTGTGCCATTTTTATTTGAATGTCATCAGCGTTAGCTAAATATTCTGTTGTTACTCCAAATCTTCCTGATGCNACCTGTTTAATCTTNGATCGCATAGAATCNCCATTTTTAAGTCGNTTAAATCTAACAGGATCTTCACCNCCTTCACCNGTNTTAGAACGTCCCCCTATTCTATTCATTGCAATAGCTAGTGTAGAATGAGCTTCCTTGGATATAGATCCTAATGACATTGCACCCGTTGAAAATCTCTTAACAATTTCAGATATAGGCTCAACCTTATCTATATTGATCGGCTTGTTAAGTTTTTTTATTTCAAACAAACCTCTCAAATTCTTAAGTTTTTTAGTTTGATCATCTACAATAGCAGAATATTCTTTATAAAGTTTATAATTTGAACTTCTGACAGCGTGCTGCAAAAGGGTAATAGTTTCTGGCTTCCAAACATGCTCTTCCCCTTTCACCCTAAAAGCTAAATCACCCCCCACATCAAGATCTTCATTTTGGAAATTATTACTATTGAAGGCCAAATGATGCCTAGATTTAACTTCTCTTTCAATCTCTTCTAAAGAAACACCATCTACTTTATTAGCCGTTCCTTTAAAATATTTTTTTATAACATTATCCGCTATTCCTACAGCATCGAAAATTTGAGCTCCACAATAAGATTGAAAAGTTGAAATGCCCATCTTTGACATCACCTTAAGCATACCTTTGCAAATAGATTTTATATATTTTTCGTAAGCAACTTTTTCTGATGTTTGTATATTATTTTTTTTAATAATATTTGATATTGAAAGAAAACCTAAATAAGGGTTAACGGCCTCCGCTCCAAAACCTGCTAAAAGACATATATCATGAACCTTTCTAGCTTCACCCGTCTCAATAATTATACTAGACTTAGTCCTTAGGCCTTTTTTTATAAGATGATGATGAATAGCACTAGTTGCTAATAATGAAGGAATACTATAACTTTTATCATTAATCTTTTTATCTGATAAAATTAAAATATTAATATTATTCTTTTTAATTAGATTTTCGGCTTTTATGCAAATTTGATCTATTCTTTTTTCTAATGAAAAACTATTTGAATTCACACCACAAGTAATGTCTAGTACATAAGATTTAAATTTTGCATTTGAATATTGTTCAATATTTTTGAATTTTTCTAAATCTTGATTAGACAAAACAGGGTGATCAATTTCAATAAGTTTGTGCGATTTTTGTTGTTCATAATCTAATAAATTCATTTTAGGTCCAATAAAACCTTTAAGAGACATAACAATTTCTTCCCTAATAGGATCAATTGGAGGATTGGTAACTTGTGCAAATTTCTGAAAGAAGTAATCATTTAACAGTCTTGATTTATCGGACAAAGAAGCCAATGGGATATCTCTTCCCATTGAACCAATAGGGTCTTGACCTTCCAAAATCATAGGCTCCAAAAAGAATTTTAGATCTTCTTTGGAGTATCCAAAACTTTTTTGTAGTTTAATTAAATTTTCTGAATTGTAATTATTATTTTTGGATTTAGTATTATTTTCCATAGATGACAAAGATATTCTAGATTTCATAATCCAATCTTTATAATTAAACTCTGAAGAGAGTTTGTCTTTTAGTTCTTCATCAGAAATGACTCTTTTTTCTTCCAAGTCTACAAGAAGCATTTTCCCAGGTTGAAGTCTCCACTTCAATTTAATATCATTATTTTTAATTTTTGGTAAAACCCCAACCTCAGATGCCATTATCATTGTATTATCATTTGTTACAATATATCTAGCAGGTCTCAAACCATTCCTATCTAGTGTAGCAGCAATTTTTCGACCATCAGAAAAAGCCATGGCAGCAGGGCCATCCCATGGCTCCATTAACCCTGCAAAATATTCATAAAAATACTTTCTATTTTTTTTAATCGTCTCATTTTTATTCCAAGCTTCAGGTATCATTAACATCATTGCATGTGTTATCGAATATCCTCCCATTACTAACATTTCAAGGGCATTATCAAATGCAGCAGAATCAGAAGGATCTTTTTCAATCACAGGCCAAATTTTTTCAATATCTTTCTTTAAAATCCTAGATGTTAGAGAATTCCTTCTTGAATTTATCCAATTAATATTACCGTTAACAGTATTGATTTCTCCATTATGGCATAAATATCTAAAAGGTTGCGCCAATTTCCAAGAAGGAAATGTATTAGTAGAAAACCTTTGATGAAACATTGCCATGGCAGATTTAAATGATTTATCTTGAAAATCTAGGTAATATTTTGATAAATTCGTGGCAAGAACCATACCCTTGTAAACTATTGTTCTTGTTGACAATGAAGGAATATAAAAATTATCCGAAAGCTTAGTTTCACGATCAAGGTAATCTGTTATTTGCTTTCTAATTACTAAAAGTTTCCTCTCAAACTCAGCTTCTGAAGATATATTTTTACCCATTTTGATAAAGACTTGCTTTATAAACGGTTCATTTGATTTAACTGTTTCTCCTAAAACAGAACTATCAACAGGTACATCTCGCCAACAAATTAATTCTTGACCCTCCCCATATATAAATTTTTCGATTATTTTTAATAACTTTTCTTTTTTTTCCAAATTTCTTGGAAAAAACATCATACCAACTGCATATTCACCAACTGGAGGTAAACTAATTTTATTTTTCATTAACTGTGCTCTGAAAAACTCATTTGGGATCTGAATGAGGATTCCAGCACCGTCCCCTGCTAAGGGATCTGCTCCGACAGCACCTCTATGATCAAGATTATGAACGATCTCTAATGCTTGATGAATGATTGAATGTTTTGCAATATTATCAATATTTGCAATAAATCCAAATCCACAGGCATCCTTTTCATAGCTTGGGCTATAAAGTCCTTGTTCAGGAGGAAAACCTAAAAGGCTGTTATTTTCATGCAATATAGTCATAAATTTTAGCTGAATGTTTAACGTTTATTTAATCAAATAAAAATTATTATACACTATTTAATCATGCATTTTATGCATATTACATATTTTGGAAATAAATATTAGTTTATAAATACATTATTTAGTATCTATATGTTTAAAATTTATAGTATTTTATCATCATGTTGTCTTTTCAAAATTTAATTTTATTATCCTCTATTCAAGGATTGACAGAATTTTTACCTATTTCATCGTCAGCACACCTAATTATTCTGCCAAGCATATCTAATAATCCAGATCAAGGGAGGGTTTTTGATGTTGCAGTGCACTTTGGTTCTCTCATTGCTGTGTTATTATATTTTTGGAAAGATGTCTTTAACATGGGATTAGGATTTTTATATTTAGGGTCAAAATCAAAAAAAGAATTAAGGCTGTTTTTTATAGTAATTATTGCTAGCCTGCCATTAATATTTGTTGGATATTTTATACAAAAAAATAATTTTATATTCCTCAGGTCTATTGAAGTAATTGCATGGTGCACCCTAATATTTGGTATTATTCTTTTTTTAATTGATAACACATTTTTAAGAGTAAAAAGATTAGAAGATATAAATATAAAATCAGGGATTATCATTGGATTGTTTCAAACAATTGCTTTTTTACCAGGCACAAGTAGATCTGGCATCACTATAACTGCTGGAAGATTACTTGGTTTTGAAAGGAGTTCAGCTACTAAATTTTCATTACTTTTGTCTATTCCTGCAATTCTTGGAGCAACATCATTAGAACTTTATGATATTGTTAAACAAGAAAACTATGAATTAAGTATTAATATTCTTACAGCGTCATTGTTTTCATTTATTTTTTCAATGTTATCTATTTTCTTTATGATGAAATGGATATCTAATTACTCTTTTACACCTTTTGTTATTTATAGAGTTTTACTTGGCAGTGTATTGTTATTGGCAATATATTTCTGGTAAAGTTTACCTCTCTAATTTTATTAAAAATTGTTTAAATATTTTTGCATCTTAACTTCCATCAGTGATGGTTTAATATTAAGATGTTTAAGTGATAAATGATCCGGATCATATTTAATTTTGACTTTAAATCTTCTTAATTGGTCAATAGTTATTAA
Organism: SAR116 cluster bacterium; assembly: GCA_002684695.1. Classification (GTDB taxonomy): domain Bacteria; phylum Pseudomonadota; class Alphaproteobacteria; order Puniceispirillales. Next base: position 14,860 of record NYVQ01000060.1, read on the forward strand.
AGGCTTAGGTAAAAACCCAAAAAAGAATGCAGGTAAAGATAACAACGCTATAGGAACGGGTAATAAGTAAATTTTCGTTTTTATATTTTTTTGAAAATATATCATTAATTCTGACCAAGAATATGACTCAGATCCAAAAAATTCAAAAAATTTTCCATGGTAGTCAGTATTTTTAATAATAAAATCAATTCCCTGTGCAACATCTTTTACATAAAGAGGGGAAAAAACTGCTTTGCTTTCTAATGGTATAGGAATTATTGGTAAAAATTTTATCATTTTTGCAAATCGAAAAAACAAACCATCATTTTTTCCAAACAATACATCTAACCTTATAATTGTTGTATTTTCAAAAATTCTCTGTACAGAATTTTCTGCAACACCCCTTGACCTTGAACTTTTACTGATAGAATTTTTATCTGCCCAACGGTCAGAAATATGTATGAGGTGCTTAATTTTATATTTTTTTGAATATTTTGCAATTAATTCTGGCGCAACTATGTGTATATCCTTAAAATTTTGTTTGCCAAACTCATAAAATAAGGCAACCAAATTAATAATAATATCACATCCAATAATGAACTCTTCAACTTCTTTTTCATTATTAACATTCCCTGAAAAAGTAGAAACCTGACCTAGATTACCAATCAAATGAAGACTTTTATTTGATGGTGCATCCCTAGAAAATACTTTGATTTGATAATTTGATTTACATAACTGTGAAACCAATTCAAGTCCTACAAAACCTGATCCACCAAAAATACCAATAATTTCATTTTGCATATTCATAAATATTTTGTTTAAAACTTTTATTTATATATATATATTCTTAAAAATAAAACTATCTAATGTATGATTTTTATATATGACAATTATTTTTATGGCAAAGCATGGCAATTTTTCTTTATCAAAATGACATTCCTGAAAATTTAAGATTTAAACACTCAATTGCCATTGATACTGAAACTATGGGTTTAAAAACTATTAGAGATAGATTGTGTTTAGTTCAAGTTTCAGATGGTGAAGGTAACGCTCATCTAATAAAGATTAATAATGGACATAACTCAAAAGCGAAACCTATAAACTTAATTAAAATTTTAAAAGATAAAAATATTTTAAAAATTTTTCATTTTGCTAGATTTGATCTGGCAGCTCTAGAATTTTATATTTGTAAGGTAGAAGGTCCTATATGGTGCACAAAAATAGGAAGCAAGCTCTCTAGAACATACACTGACAAGCACGGACTAAGTGATTTGTGCAAAGAGCTGCTTTCAATTGAATTATCAAAAGAACAACAGAGTTCAAACTGGGGAAGCACAAATATTTCAAAAAAACAACAAGAATATGCTGCTAACGATGTTTTATATCTTCACAAAATTAAAGATAAATTAGAGCAGTTACTTAATCAAGAGAACAGGTTAGGATTAGCTGAGAAAACTTTTTCTTTTTTAAAAGTTCGCGTTGATTTGGATCTTAAAGGATTTAGTGATTTAGATATCTTTTCACATTAAACAATTTTGAATTAATAGGACCGAATGAGACTAATTTATAAAACATCAACTCAAATGAGTATTTTGTTATTTTTGATAATAGTTAGTAGTTTCTATTGGTGGCAAACAGCTTTTTCTTCAAAAAAAATAAAAATAAATTTTAATGAATCTAATATAGTTCCAGCTTTAAATATTGAAGAAGCAAAATATACTGGTTATTCAAAAGATGGACAAAAGTTTTCAATTTCTGCAAAACTAATTTCTGAAAACACAAATAATAATTCAATTGTTAATATGACCCAACCTAAAGCCTCCATTGAAACTGGAAAAAATACAATTTTACTCTCATCAAACATTGGAGAGCTTGATATAAACAAGAATCTAATATTTTTAAAAAATAATGTATCATTGGTCGACACACTAATGAATTATAAAATTTTAACTGATAATCTTAATGCAAATTTAAATAAAAGTGAGTTTTTTTCAGAAACACCGATACATTTTTTAATTCCTTCTGGGGAAATAACATCTGAAAGTTTTATTTTTAAGAAAAATGAGCAAAAGATGCTATTTTCTGGTAAAAGTAAGTTGGTAATTAACAAATTATATTGATGATGTATTATACAGCAAAAAATTATCAAACTAAGTTTTTTATAATCTTCATAGTTAATTTGTTTTTTTTAAGCTCATCTTTTGCTGATGGAGTAGATTCAAATTCTTTGGAAATAACAGCAAATGAGAATTTGGAATGGGATCAAAAACAAAATAGAATTGTTGCACAAGGAAATGCCAAAGTTAAAACTAATAATTTTATAATAAATGCAGATGTTATTACTGGTTCATACATTGGGAAAATAGGTAAAGGAAATATTAAAAATTTAATTGCTACTAAAAATGCTAAGTTTTCCTCTAAAGAGACCACCATTAAAGCCAATAAAATTGATTACGATTTTATAAATAATATTATTGATGTTAAAGGCAAGAACATAGAAATGGCTTTTGAAAAGGGCTTAATAATCTCTCAGAAAAGTTTAATATTTTATAATTTAGATAAAAAAGCATTGGTTGAAGGAAATGTGTTTATTAAGATTAATAATAAAGGAAATATTAAAGCTGAAAAAGTTTCAATTATAATAAATCAAAATGGTGAAGTGTCATCAGTTAAGGCTATTGACAATGTAGAAATTTTTTTAGATGGAATAGAACAAAATTTATTTTCAGATGAAGCTATCTTTGATAATAGTGCCTCCAGAATTGATTTAATTGGAAATATTGTTTTATATTATGGTGCAAATTTTGTAAAAGGCGATAGAGCCTTCATAGACCTTAAAAATGGTATTAGTAAAATTTCGTCTGATAGCAAAAATAATGTGAGTGGAACTTTTACTAAATAATATAAAAAAAGAAAAATAAATGATTATACAAGATGTCAAAAAACCAAAATTAGTTAAGGATTTAAATTGTCTTAAAGTTGATAATTTAAGTTCTTTTTATAAAAGAAAGAAAATATTAAATGATATTAGCATCCATGTAAAACAGGGAGAAATAGTTGGCTTATTAGGGCCTAACGGAGCAGGTAAAACTACTTGTTTCCAATGTATAGCAGGATTACAAGCAATTGAGCACGGAAATATTTCTCTTAACAATATAAATATTACTAGTTTACCAATTTTTAAAAGAGCCAGGCTTGGGCTCAATTACTTACCGCAAGAAACATCAATTTTCAGAGGGTTATCAGTTGAGCAAAATATTTCTTCCATTATACAAATCAATAGATCAAATGAAGAAAGAACAGATAATGAATTTTTAGATGAATTGTTAAATGAGTTTTCATTAGACCATATAAGAAATGCATCAGCTGTGACGTTGTCAGGTGGACAGAAAAGAAGAGTAGAAATAGCAAGAGCACTTGCATCAAAACCAAAATTCATGCTTTTAGACGAGCCATTAGCAGGTATTGACCCTATAGCCTTGATTGATATCAAAAATATAATTTATAAACTAAAAGAGAAAAATATTGGAATATTAATTACAGATCATAATGTAAGGGAAACACTTCAAACTGTTGATAGAAGTTATATTTTACATGATGGAAAAATAATTGCTTCAGGGTCATCTGAAAAATTACTAGAAGACACTCATGTTAGAAGAGTTTACTTAGGTGAAAAATTTAAATTATGAGTAACTATTGACAAAGTTAATATGATAATTTAATTAGCCTCTTTTATTTAAGTAAAGTAATGCTAACAGAATTTTTAAAATCCAAACATGTTATATTTGATCTGCATGTAAATAATAAAAAGCACCTGTTCCAAGAATTGTCTTTTAAGTCATCATTGATAGATAAAAATATCGACGATAAAGAGTTGTTTAATGGGATAATAAATAGAGAAAAACTTGGTAATACCTACATAGGAAATGGAGCAGCAATACCTTCCGCTATGTTAGAAAATTTATCTAATACGTTTATTTTATTTTCAGTATTGACCAAACCTATTGACTATAATTTAGATGATCAAAAAAAGGTTGATATAATATGTTTAGTGGTTTCTCCCAAAAAATCAACGTCTAAACACCTTTATTTTTTATCTAATTTTTCACGAATACTCAAACATGATGAAATTACAAAAAGGATTAGAGGGTGTGATAATCCCGATTCTCTAAAAGCTGTAATTATGAATTTTAATTTAAGTTCAGCAGCATAAACTTAATAATAGAAATTAAAATAAATATGGTGGAGCTGATCGGGCTTGAACCGACGACCTCTTCAATGCCATTGAAGCGCTCTCCCAACTGAGCTACAGCCCCAAAATTTAATTTGATATTTTATCATCACTAACATCATCTTCAATGCTTTCATCGTCGTGAATATCTAAACTATGATCGTCGTGAATTACATCTTCTAATTCATCTTTATCATTTTCAGACAATTTTATATCATTTTCAACTTCGATATTATTGATATCATCATCCAATAAAACAGCAATATCATCTTCATTATTCTCTTCTTTATCTTGAGGTAAATTATCAGAAGGCTTTTCTTTTATTTTTGTATCTTTGTTTTTTACCTTGTTAATAATCACCTCCCCTCCACAACCAGGGCAGATAATAGGACTTTTATTAAAATCATAAAACTTAGTTCCACAAGGACCCGTTCTTTTTGTACCCCATTCAGGCTTTGTCATAAAATTTTCTCCATATTTTAAAAAGAACAAAATTTATTTATAGAGAATCGATTTGACTTATTTATTGAAAAGTGTCAAAGGCTTTTTTAAAAAAATTTAAAAAAATTCATTATGGATTACATTATATCAAAAAAATCTGAAGTTTTGTCTGGAACTTTAAAAATACCTGGCGATAAATCCATATCTCATAGAGCTTTAATCATTGGTAGCATGTCTATCGGAATTAGTAAAATTACAGGTCTTTTAGAAAGTGAAGATGTATTTTCTACTATGGATGCACTAAAAAAGCTTGGTGTCAAAATTGAACATTCGAATAATACTTATATTGTTGAAGGTGTAGGTATTGCTGGTTTTAAAGTGCCAGAAGAATATATTGATTTAGGCAATTCAGGAACTGGGATCAGACTTTTGCTAGGTGCTATTATGGGATCAAACATACTTGTTAATTTCAAGGGAGATTCTTCACTAAGAAAAAGACCAATGGAAAGAGTTTTAAAACCTCTTAAACTTATGGGTGCTAATATCTTGAAAAGTAATTTTGGAAAATTACCGATATCAATAAAAAGCCCCAAAGAAGCTCTTGCAATTAAATATGAATCAAAGATTTCTTCAGCTCAAATTAAATCAGCTGTTCTTTTATCTGGATTATCAGCATCAGGAGTAACTGAATATATCGAACCTATAAAAAGTAGAGACCATACTGAAAAAATGTTATCAAAATTTGGTGCTAATATTTCGTCAAAAATACTTAGCAATGGCTCTAATATTATAAAGTTAAATGGTAGAACTAATTTAATAGCTAATGATATTTCCGTACCAAGTGATCCTTCATCAGTAGCTTTTCCATTGGTTTCAACAATTATAGTGCCCAACAGTAAAATAGAAATCCATAATGTAATGATGAACTCAACCAGAGATGGTATTTTTGAAACGCTTCAAGAAATGGGGGCAAAAATTAAAATTTTTAACAAAAAACAAGTCGATTCTGAAAAAACAGCCTCCATATATGCAGAATATAGTGAACTTCAAGGTATAAGTGTCCCTTCTGAAAGGTCACCAAGAATGATAGATGAATATCCAATATTATCAATAGCTGCAGCTTGTGCCAAAGGGAATACGATTATGAATGGTATTACTGAACTTAGGGTAAAAGAGTCTGATAGAATTAAAATTATTTCAAATGGTTTGAATAAAGCTGGAATTAAGACAATTGAAAAAAATGATAGTTTAGAAGTATTAGGTGGAGAAATTGAAGGTAATTGTTCAATAGATAGTGAACTTGATCACCGAATTGCTATGTCATTTTTAATTTTAGGCTTAGTTGCAAATAACCCTATAAAGGTTCTCAGACCATCTACTATAAGTACTAGTTTCCCAAATTTTTTTGAGATTATGAATAGCTTGGGAGCAAAATTGGTTTGGTCTTAATTTTATGATTATTGCAATAGACGGTACAGCTGGATCTGGGAAAGGAACATTGGCGAAAAAACTTTCTTCAAAACTTAACCTAAAACATTTAGATACAGGTATTTTGTTTAGATTAATTGCTAGTCAAGCAATAAAATTTAATATTTCAAATAATGATAAACGTCTAATCGATTTATGTAAAAACTTGACTATTGATGAGGTTATAAAAACTGAGAATTGTGAGAGAAAAAATCTTAGATCAAATATTGTAAGTAAAAAAGCTTCAGAAATTGCTTTAAATACAAGTATTAGAAATGAATTGATAAATTTTCAGAGAAAGTATATTAAGTTTGATAAATCTTTATACAATGGTATCATCCTTGATGGTAGAGATATTGGGACAGTTGTTTTTCCTGATGCAGATTATAAGTTTTTTCTAGATGCTAACGTTAAAATAAGGGCAAAAAGAAGAACTCAAGAGTTGATTCATTTAAATTATAAGGTTATATACCATGAAGTGTTAAATGAGTTAATTTTGAGGGATAAACAAGACACTAATAGAACTGTGGGACCACTTGTAAAAGCTAAAGACGCTATTTTAATTGATAGTAGTGTTAAGTCTGAAGATGAGGTTCTAAAAGAAGCATTAAAATATATAAAAATTAATTAGAATTTGGACTTTAATCTAATTAAAATTGTTAACTTGGCTGGAAAAAACCATTGAAATATCATTCAAAAGTCTATGGACAACCCATCAACCAGCATGGGAATAACAATTAATTAAAATCAATTGTTATATTAGAGGTATAATTACATTATGAAAAATGCAAATAATACAAGTGAAAGTGAATCATTTGCTGATTTGCTTGCTGAAAGTTTTGCTGAAAATTCAAGAATTGAAGGAAGCGTAGTCAAAGGTAAAGTTGTAAGTATTGAGAACGATGTTGCTGTAGTAGACGTAGGGCTTAAATCTGAAGGTAGAATTTCAATTAAAGAATTTAATTCTTTAGATACAGAAAAATCTTTAAAAACTGGTGACTTAGTCGATGTATATATAGAAAAAATTGAAGGCAGAAACGGTGATACAGTTCTTAGCCGTGAAAAAGCCAAAAGGGAAGAGGCTTGGACAATCCTAGAAGTTGCACATGACAAACAAGAAAAGGTTAACGGAGTTATTTTTGGCAAAGTCAAAGGTGGGTTCACTGTAGATCTTGAAGGAGCAACAGCATTTCTGCCAGGTAGCCAAGTTGATATTAGGCCTATAAAAGATCTTAGCACAATTATGGGCGGCCCTCAATCCTTTATGATTTTGAAAATGGATAGGAAAAGGGGGAATATTGTAGTTTCAAGAAGAGCTGTTCTAGAAGAATCAAGGGCTGAAGCTAAAACAGAACTTGTCTCTACATTAGGCGAGGGAAAAGTTTTAAATGGTATAGTCAAAAATATAACCGATTATGGTGCTTTTATTGATTTAGGTGGTGTTGATGGATTGTTACATGTTACTGACATTGCTTGGAAAAGAGTTTTGCATCCTTCTGAAGTATTAAAGCTTGGTGACACCATTACTGTTCAGATTATAAAATTTAATCCTGAAACACAACGCATCTCATTAGGGATGAAACAACTCCAAGATGATCCATGGAATTCTATAGATGAAAAATATCCAATAGGATCAAAAACAAAAGGCAGAATTACTAATATTACAGACTATGGTGCATTTGTTGAACTAGATGAAGGAATTGAGGGTTTAGTTCATGTTACAGAAATAAGTTGGACTAAAAAAAATGTTCATCCTGGAAAAATTGTTTCAACTAGCGAACAAGTTGAAGTTATGATTTTAGACATAGAAGAATCAAAAAGAAGAATATCTCTTGGATTAAAACAATGTGTTGAGAATCCATGGGAAGAATTCAATAATAAATACTCTGTTGGATCAGAATTAGAAGGCGAAATTAAAAATATTACAGATTTTGGTATTTTTATTGAAGCTTCAGAACAAATCGATGGTTTAGTTCATTTATCTGACATATCTTGGGAAGGNAATACCGAAGAAATGTTAAATAAATNTAAAAAAGGNGAATTAATNAAAACAAANATTTTAGATATTAGCGTAGAAAATGAGANAATATCTTTAGGNATTAAACAATTAGAGCCTGATCCTTTTGCNGANAGTTCTTTNAAACTNAAAAGNGGAAATATTATTACTTGTGTTGTTGAAGATGTTCAGGAACAAGGACTAGATGTAGAAATTAGCGACGGTGTAAAAGGTTTTATTAGAAAAACAGAATTGTCAAGAGATAGAGAAGAACAAAGACCTGACAGATTTGCTAAAGGCGATAAAGTTGATGCACAAATTACAAATGTCGATAAAAAATCAAGAAAAATTGCTCTTTCTATAAAGGCTAGAGAAATTTTGGAAGAAAAGAAAGCAATGAAAGACTATGGTTCTTCAGATAGTGGAGCTACTTTAGGTGATATTCTTGGTGTTGCTCTTAATGTTGATAAGAAAAAGTAAAGTTTTTAAAATTAGTACTATAGACTGAATGAGACTAACTGTGTTAATTTAGTAAAATAGGTATGATCTATGACAAAATCAGAATTAATTACTAAACTCGCTTATAAATACCCAACTCTTTATTTAAGTGATATTGAAAAAATTGTTTTTACTATTATGGACAAAATTTCAAATACTATAATCTCCGGTAACAGAGTTGAACTTAGAGGTTTTGGAACATTTGGTATAAAAAAATTAAATGCTAGGAAAAGTAGGAATCCAAGAACTGGATCAACAGTTTATGTTGAATCAAAATTAATTCCATATTTTAGAATGGGTAAAAAATTAAAAGAGCGTATAAATAATTAATACTAAATGAGGATATTTTATAAAATTATCTCTTTTTTTCTTACTATACCCTTAATTATATTTTTTTCTATTTTTACAATATCAAATTCAAACGTAACCATCATATCATTTTGGCCCTTTGATAATGTTATTATAATTCCTGTGTGGGCTTTAGCCCTTATATTTTTTATGTCAGGATTATTAATTGGATGCATATTAATTTCGTTTAATAAATATTTTAAATTTTTAAAATGAACAATTATTAACCAGATAAAAACTTACTTTTATTGATATGTTACAAATTAAAATTTGCGGTATTACAACAGAAGATTATTTGATAAAATTAATAAATCATAACGTTACTTGGGCTGGATTTGTATTCTATGAAAAATCTGTGAGAAATGTAAAGTTAGATCAAAGTAGCTTATTTAGAAAAAGTAAAAATAAAATTGGTAGAGTTGCGCTTTTTGTAAATCCAAAAGATAAATTTTTAGAAGATGTAATAACAACCATGAAACCTGACTTAATTCAATTACACGGCTCTGAAAACGTTGAGAGATGTTCTGATATCAGGAGAAAATTTGGTATACCAGTTATGAAAGCTTTACATATAAAAGATCAAAGTTGTTTTGAAACAGTTTTAAAGTATGAAAATTTTGTAGATAAACTTTTATTTGATGCTAAGCTTACTAATGATAAATTGAAAGGAGAGAAAACAGAAACACTTAATTGGAATTTAATGAAGAATTATAAAGGTAATAAAGAATGGATGCTTGCAGGAGGATTAAATCACAACAATATCTTAGAAGCAATAAAGTTGAGTGGGGCTAATTCAGTTGATATTTCAAGTGGAGTTGAAAATAGACCTGGCATAAAAAGTAATCTATTATTAAATAAATTAATTGATAAAGTAAAACCATAGTCTATTGAACTGAGTTAAATATTGTGAGTAGAGATAATTTGAAAAATAATTCATATAAAAATCAACCAACTGACGATGGAAAGTTTGGGAACTATGGAGGTATGTTTGTTGCTGAAACTCTAATGCCTCTAATCCTTGATGTATCAAATTCTTATAGTAAATTAAAAAATGAAATTTCATTTAGAAAAAAATTACAATATTACCAAAAACATTATATTGGACGACCGTCTCCTTTATATTTTGCTAAACGAATCACTGAATATTGTGGTGGTGCAAAAATATACTTTAAACGTGATGAGCTAAATCACACTGGAGCACATAAAATAAATAATGTTATAGGACAAGCTTTACTTGCAAAAGAAATGGGTAAAACCAAAATAATAGCTGAAACAGGTGCGGGCCAGCATGGCGTCGCAACAGCAACAGTTTGTGCTCTTTTTAATATGGATTGCGAAGTTTTTATGGGAGAAGAAGATATTGAAAGACAAAAGCCAAATGTAGAAAGAATGCAGTTACTTGGTGCTAAAATTATACCAGTTTCATCTGGAACTGGCACTTTAAAAGATGCAATGAATGAAGCTCTAAGGCACTGGGTCTCAAACGCTAAAACACATTTTTATATTATTGGGACAGTTGCTGGTCCACACCCCTATCCAATGATGGTTAGGGACTTTCAATCTGTTATTGGTGAAGAAGCAAAAAAACAAATTATTGAAGCCGAAAAATCTCTACCTGATAAGCTTATTGCCTGCATTGGTGGTGGGTCTAATGCTATGGGCTTATTCTATCCCTTTTTAGATGATAAAGTTGATATCATAGGTGTTGAAGCAGGAGGACAAGGTATACCCACTGGCAAACACGCCGCCTCCCTCACAGGGGGAAAACCAGGTATTTTGCATGGAAACAAGACATATTTACTTCAAAATGATGATGGTCAGATTATTGACGCTTATTCAATATCAGCTGGCTTAGATTATCCAGGAATTGGACCTGAACACTCATGGCTAAATGATATTGGAAGAATAGATTATAAAACATGCACAGATAAACAAGCTTTAGAGGCATTTTATCTTTGTTCACAGCTTGAAGGCATAATACCAGCTCTCGAACCTGCTCATGCACTGCATATTACTATGGAAGAAGCAAAAAAGATGGGTCCTGAAGAAATTATAATTATGAATATGTGTGGAAGAGGAGATAAGGATTTAAGCGCAGTTCTTCCAAAGTTAAAAAAAATGGGGAAACTTTAATTTAGTCAATATGAATAGAATTTCTCAATTATTTAATATATTAAAAGTTAATAATAAATCAGCTCTGGGTATTTTTATTACAGCAGGAGATCCAGAAATGGAACTTTCTCAAAAAATTTTGAATAGTCTTCCTGATAATGGTGCAGATTTCATTGAGCTGGGAATGCCATTTTCAGACCCTATGGCCGATGGACCAGCAATTCAGGCATCTTCATTAAGAGCACTAAAAAAAGGAATGAATCTTTCTAAGACTTTATTAATGGTTAGTAGATTTAGAAAAAAAAATACACAAACTCCAATAATTTTAATGGGCTATTTTAATCCTATATTTAGATTTGGAGTTAAAAAGTTTATTAATCAAGCTCAAGAAGCTGGAGTTGATGGATTTATTATTGTTGATTTACCCCCTGAGGAAGACGATGAGTTTTTTATACATCTTGAAAAAAGCAGTATGGACTTAATAAGGTTAATTACTCCTACAACTGATGAAAACCGCTTTAAAAAAATATTAAAGAATGCCTCAGGGTTTTTATATTATGTTTCTATAACTGGAATTACTGGAACAAAAAAAGCATCAAACAAGGATATTAAAGATGCAGTTTTAAAAATTAACAATTATTCAGATCTTCCAGTAGCAGTTGGATTTGGTATTAAATCTAAAGAGCAAGTATCAAAATTATCTAAATACACAAATGCTATTGTTATAGGTAGTCATATAGTTAAAATAATAGAGAATTCTTCTACTAAAAATAGTGTTGCTAAAGAGAAAATAGTAGAAGATATAAATGCTGAAGTTAAAAATCTATCATTAGGTATAAAATATAGGGTTAAAATATGAATTGGCTTACTAAATCTGTACTCCCAAAAATTAAAGCTTTTGTAAACAAGGACGAAATTAAAGAAAACTTATGGGTTAAATGTAACTCATGTGAGCAAATGATTTTTTCAAAAGATCTATATGAAAATTTAAATATATGTACAACTTGTAATTTTCATATGCCTTTTTATCCAAAAGATAGATTAAAGTTTTTATTTGATGAAAATTCAATGGAATTGATAGATTATTCTTCTGAAAATCAAGATATTCTTAACTTTAAAGATATAAAGAAATATTCTGACAGATTAAAACAATCAAAACTAGTTACAGAGCAAGATGATTGTATTTATTTAGCAAAAGGGAAAATTAAAAATTTTCCTGTGGTCGTTGCTGCTTTTGATTTTAGGTTTATGGGCGGATCAATGGGTAGATCTGTTGGCAATGCTTTTATTAAAGGTGTAAATGTAGCTGTTGATCAAAAATGTGCATTCATAACTATACCATCTTCGGGGGGTGCAAGGATGCAAGAAGGCATTATATCATTAATGCAAATGCCTAGAACAATTGCTGCATTGCAGATAATTGAAGATGCTAAATTACCTCATATAGTAATTTTGTCAAATCCAACAACAGGTGGTGTTACCGCTAGCTTTGCTATGCTTGGAGATATCCATATAGCTGAACCTGGAGCAACGATTGGTTTTGCAGGTAAAAGAGTAATTGAAAAGACTGTAAAAGAAAAACTACCTGAAAATTTTCAAACTGCCGAATACCTTTTGGAACATGGAATGGTAGATATTGTTGCAAATAGGAATGAGCATAGACAAGTTTTATCTAACATTCTTGAAATTACCCTATCTAACACGTAAACCTAAAACCTTATGAGTTTGTGTAAACTTGATAGTATTTTAGAAAAAATTCAAAAATACCATCCAAAATATATTGATTTAAAATTAGACAGAATGCTTAGAATTCTTAATGATTTAGATAATCCACACTTGAGTTTACCACCAACAATACATGTTGCAGGCACAAATGGGAAAGGTTCAACAATTTCTTTTCTAAGAGGAATGTTGGAAAATAATGGTTTGAGTATTCATACCTATACTTCACCACATTTAGTTAATTTTAACGAGAGAATAAGATTAAACGGCAAATTAATTTCGGAAGAATTTTTGACAGAAATTTTAATTCGTGTTGACAAAATTAATAACGGTAAAGAAATAACATTTTTTGAAATCACTACAGCAGCAGCTTTTTTGGCATTTTCATCTATAAAAGCAGATATTCTCCTATTGGAGGTTGGTCTTGGAGGAAGACTAGATGCCACTAATGTTGTGCCAAATGTAATTGCATCTATTATTACTGAAATCTCGTTTGATCATGAACATTTTTTAGGTAATAGTCTTTCTTCGATAGCGAGAGAGAAGTCTGGAATAATTAAATCAGGCGTTCCAGTAATAACAATTAATCACAATGAAGAGATAAATGAAGAAATAAAGAAAATTTCAAGAAACAATAATGCTCCATTATCTGTTATAGATAAAAAAACATTTTTAACTGAAAAAAATGGATATTCATTTATATTACATAATAATAGAATAAAGCTACCTAAACCATCACTTTTAGGTGATCATCAACTTGAGAACTCTGCTTTAGCTGTAGCATGTATAGTTTTAATTTCAAAAAAAATAGATAAAATTGAATTAAGCAGCTGTTTTGAAGGCTTAAAACATTGTGCTTGGCCTGCGAGATTGCAAATTATAAAAGAAGGGAAATTTGTTAATATTGTTAATAATCAAAGGAGGCTAATTATATTAGATGGTGCACATAATTTATCTGGTGCAATAGCTCTAAGAAGCACACTTTCAAAAATAAATTGTGAATGGTTAATAATTTTTGGTTATTTAAAAACTAGAGACCCAATGGAATATCTAAAAATAATGATGCCCATTTCAAAAAATATTATTACTACTAATATTACTGAAAGTGTGGAAAGTTTTTCATCCAATGAACTTTTAAAATTTTCAAATTCCCTAGGGTTTAGTTCTGATAAATCGAAAGATCTAGTAGAAGCATTCAAAATATCTAAAACAAAAAATTTGAATATTTGTGTATGTGGATCATTATATTTAGCGGGCGAATTTCTGCGCTTAAATAAGACAACACCTAGCTAATATTCTGTGATATCCATTCTGATAGTTGGTTTTTTGGAAGTGCACCAACTTTTTCAGCAACAACTTCGCCATTTCTAAATAAAAGAAGTGTTGGAATACCTCTAACACCATATTTTTGTGGTGTTGATGGATTTTCGTCAATATTCAATTTTGTAATTCGCACATCGCCTTCCATTTCGTCTGAAATTTCTTCAAGTGCTGGCCCAATCATTTTACATGGACCACACCATTCAGCCCAAAAATCTACTAAGGTTAAACTATCAGATTCTAGAACTTGTTTCTGGAAACTCTTGTCATCTACTTTTATTGAAGCCATAGGTAATTCCTTATTTTTTATATAATGTAATTATGACTGACGCTTAGGTCAAGATAGTTAATTTAAATTGTTGGGTTAATTAAATTGACTTTCTATTTCATCAATCAAAAGATCAAACTTTTTTAAAGCTTCTAACCTCTCATTATCATTTTCATGCTTAACTTTAAGATCATCAGACTCTTTACGAGCATTTGGTATGGTATTCCATTTCTCATTATTCATACTCATTACCTGATTTGCTATTGATGAATGGATATTGTTATATATATTTTTTGGCAAAATAGTGGGAGCTTCTTCATATATAAGGCGCATTCCAAAATAAAATAATCTTTCATCTTGAAATTTATCACAAATACCTAATTTTTCAGCCCATTCAGACCTATGAAATTGCTCCATTATCTGTCTATCAGAATTAGACAAAAAACCACCTTTGTACAAACTTTCCTCTGCTTGTATTTCCTCTTGTGACTCAAATTCATTTTTTATTTGGTGTTCTTCTGATAGTAATGTGGATATAGTATTTTTAAACTTCTCACTACTTTTGATAAGATTTGCCCTCTCGATATATAAATTACTTTCGTTAAAATTATTATTAATATTAAGAAAGTTGGTGAAATTAAAGATTAAAGGATTCTTATTATCTTTTATAGTTCTTATAAATTTAGGACTTTTCTTCATTTCTAGTGCTAAATCACTCTTTGTCATATTTATATAATCATTAGGATCTTTTGAAAGATCAAAGCATTGTGGCCATTTATATACTGGGTGATCACAAATATATGTTGCTATAAATGGTTTTGTCCTTCCAAAGAAAAACTCATTAAAACAAAATAATAATTCTCTTTTTACTGTATTTTGCACATCGGATTTTGTAGCACTTTTCAAACCAGCATCCCAGATTTCATAGGCTTTATNANTTAAAATTTTTGCAATTTCATTAGTNGCAAGAACATCGCCTAATGCATCATGNGCCATNTGATTAATATTNTTTAATGGAGCTATTTGATCAAGCTTTAAAACCGGATTCCCTTTTTCATTTTTATTATNTTTTAAAATTTCTGGNNAAAATATCGANGAACTTCTTACCATTCCTAANATATCAACTCTTTTATTTCCATTAAGCTGAGTAAAATATGGGCTNTGAAGTGTTTTAAATAAAGTTTTTCTTANGAATTCTTCATCAAAATCTATTGAATTATAACCCATGAANACTGCTGGGGACCATTCTTTAAACTTTNTNAAAANNTCATTAATCATATGATAATGAGTGAAATTAGATTTNNTTAGCATGTCTGGTGAAGTGTTATTTACTAAAAGAGCNNCTGGTTCNGGAATTAATCCAGNCTTCAANGAAGATCTNATATCAAGCCTATCTAGCTCATTAAANCTTGAATCAACTAATATTGCTCCAACTTGTATAATTTGATCCCAATTAGAGTTTCTACCTGTTGTCTCAAAATCATAAATTACAAATCTATTNTNATTAATATTCATTTTACAANATATTTTAGATTATTTTTTTCNATTTTTCTAATATCAACGTTTNCATCTATAAAATCAAAAATAAAATCGATTCTTTTTTCTGGNAAAGCATGANTTAATTTATCTGGCCATTCAATGANACATAAATAATTNTCAAAAGCATCNTATAGGTCGANATCATCTAAATTAGAATTTTTATCNAATCTATAAAAATCCATATGACAAACNTTAGGCCTATNAGGTAATTCATATCTCTCAACGATTGTATATGTAGGTGATGTAACTTCTAATTCCTGNTTCAAGAGAGATTGAATAAAAAATTTTGCAAANGTTGATTTCCCAACGCCNAGTGGCCCAGAGAGAGTTATTATTTCTCNCTCAGAGCATTGACGAGATAGGTTTTCAGCTAAAACTTTTAANTCTTNAAGATTGTAATAATCTTTTATTTTTGATCTCTTCTAGTATCTATACTGATCTGACTTAAAAGCACTATCTGATGAAATCCCAATATAACTTGCTTGTTCATCACTAAGNTTTGTTAGAGTTGCACCTACTTTAGACAAATGAAGTTCAGCTACTTTTTCATCTAGTTTTCTTGGAAGGGTATAAACTTTATTTCCATANGCATCATTATTATTAAAAATTTCCATTTGNGCTAGAACTTGGTTTGTAAATGAAGCAGACATAACAAAACTTGGNTGTCCTGTTCCACAACCNAGATTTACNAACCTTCCTTTAGCTAGCATAATAATCTTTTTACCATCAGGAAATTTNACCTCATCAACTTGCGGTTTGATTTCATCCCAAANCATATTATTCAAACCACTAATTTGNATTTCAGAATCAAAGTGACCAATGTTNCACACTACAGCTCTATCTTTCATATCTCTCATATGATCGACTGTAATAACATCTTTGTTCCCAGTTGCTGTAACAAANATATCAGCTTTAGANGCAGCTTGTTCCATTGTAACNACTTCATAACCTTCCATAGANGCTTGAAGGGCACAAATTGGGTCNATTTCNGTGACCATTACTCTTGCTCCACCTTGNCTTANAGAAGCNGCNGAACCTTTACCTACATCTCCAAACCCACAAACNACAGCAACCTTTCCGGCCAACATAACGTCAGTNGCTCNTTTTATGCTATCCACTAAACTTTCTCTACATCCGTATACATTATCNAATTTAGATTTTGTNACACTATCGTTAACATTAATAGCAGGAAATGGGAGGTCACCTTTTTCTGACATTTGNTGCAGTCTTANAACACCTGTTGTNGTTTCTTCAGAAACTCCTTTTAGATTNTTTTTAACNTCTGTAAACCAACCTGGGCTAGAAGCCATTCTCTTTANTATTTGTGCTTTCATGGCTTCTTCTTCTTCATTTTCTGGNTTTTTAAGAACTTCGTCACCNGCNTCCATTTTNGCNCCAAAAATTATATATGATGTNGCATCACCCCCATCNTCNAGNATCATATTTGGATAACCACCATCACTCCAAGTAAAAATTTTATCTACATACTCCCAGTATTCTTCAACTGTTTCACCTTTTTTTGCAAAAACAGGAATACCNGCTTTAGCAATAACAGCNGCNGCATGATCTTGAGTTGAAAAAATATTACAACTAGCCCANCGTATATCNGCTCCNAGCTCNTTTAANGTTTCTATNAGAACAGCTGTTTGGATNGTCATATGAAGACAACCAGCTATNCTTGCACCTTTNAGATCTTTAGATTTAGAATATTCNTCTCTTAAAGACATTAACCCAGGCATTTCTGTCTCAGCAATATCTAACTCTTTTCTACCCCAATCNGCTAANGAAATATCNGTTACAACATAATCTTCTACAGATGACATATTTTTTTCCTTATAAGAATAATTTAAATTTATAAANGCTAAATATCAGCTAAAATGAAATTCGGCAAGGGCTTCACAANAATTAAAACTTAATNGTGAATTTTGCCCCTTNAATANCTTTTTTTATTCCNTANANATTATCAGCATAAATTTTNGCTTTATGTGANNTAAGNATTTGTTTNACTATNGAAAGTCCTAGGCCTGANTGTGTNCCAAANTGTTCATCTTNNGGTCTATCTGANTAAAATCTGTTAAATATTGTGTCTTTTTTTCCTTCAGAAATACCCTTACCCTGATCAGAAATTGAAACTTGGACTTTTCCTTTAACTTTCAAAGCATCTATTCTTATTTCTCCATTCTTTGGTGAGAAAGANATAGAATTAGTAATTAGATTATCAAATACTTGAATTAACCTTGATTGGTTACCTAAAATAAATAAATCATTTTCCAAATNAAGNTTAAANTNNATNCCTTTNACNGTTTCTTTTCNTATTTTTATAAAACCATTAATTAGGTNNGTTANATTNANNGTTGTCATTTCATCCTTNANAAGATCNGCNTCTAAGCGACTTGCANCTGAAATATCNGTAATTAACCTATCNAGTCTGTTNATGTCATCTAANGCTATAGNCATTAATTTCTTTTTTTGNTTTTCATCTTTAATAATNAAAATTGTCTCAACTGCACTTCTGAGTGAAGTNAAAGGATTTTTNATTTCATGGGAAACATCAGCNGCAAAAGAGGCTATNGCNTCCATTCTGTTTAATAAATCTCTTGTCATTTCGTCAAGAGANNNGGCTAATTCACCTATTTCNTCNTTNCGATTAATTAGNNTTTTTATNTCCATNTTTTTTTTATTTCTTACATTNTCAGCAGCTTTGGCTAANCTACTNATAGGTAAAGTAATTCTATTTGTAAAAATGAAACCNAAAAAAACTGTTAGTATAAATACAAAAAAGAAAATATTTATAAATGAGTANTGAAGTTCNGNAATGTCANCTTGAATAANCTTNCCATCCATAGATAGCATAATAGCCCCTCTAAACCTTCTTTCATTNCCTACNGGAACNGCNACACTAAGTATNANCNTCCCATTTCTATCNTGTCNTATAGCTTCAGAATTAAATCCATTGAGNGCTGATANAACCTCNCTNTAATTTATAGCGCTATCATTNAAATATTCTTGATAAAGTGGATATTGGTTATTTANANTTAAGNTTNTTAATGNCTTNTTTAAAANTCTNGAAATNTTTTCTAANANATTNAAATCTTGATTTAATCTTGGTAATCTTAAGACTTGGACTCTTGGAGATAATTGNGAAAGAGATTGNGTNTCTGCATATAATNTTCCATTAGGTTGAAATAAACGAATTCTTACTTGATTGTTTCTNCCTGCCAAAGGNAGCAATAATTCTATACTTTCCTTTGATAGGGACCTTCTAATNACTCTTTCAGAGTCNCGTTCNAGTTTGTTNATCATTATTGCTAATGTTTCAGCTTGACGCCTCAATCCAGNTAATTCTCTTGNAATTANNGTNTTNGAATANTGATCAAGAAAAAGAATTCCTATTAATGTTATAAANATAGGAAGTAAAATTATTANATATAATGTTGTNGAAAGCTTTAAAAAAAAATTTTTTTTTTAAATTTAGAATTNCTATTCACGATACCTGTATCCCACTCCATAAAGAGTTTCAATTTGNTCAAATTTTTTGTCAACNAATTTAAATTTTTTTCTTAGTCTTTTAATATGAGAATCTATTGTTCTNTCATCAACATATATTGTTTCACCATACGCTGCATCCATAAGTTGGTCTCTTGTTTTAACCATTCCAGATCTTTGAGATAANTCTTTTAGAATNANAAATTCAGTNACCGTTAACTTAACATCTTCNCCTTTCCATTTTGANGANTGCCTAGAAGTATCCATTACTAAATCACCCCTTGTAATAAGNGCTTCAGGNTCTANTTGACTNTCAGAATTTACTCTNCGCAATATAGCTTTGATTCTCTCAATTAGAAGTCGTTGTGAAAATGGTTTTTTGATATAGTCATCTGCCCCAATTCTTAACCCCATTGCTTCATCAACTTCGTCATCCTTACTAGTTAAAAAAATCACTGGTAGATTTGAGGTCTTTCTTAATCTTTCAAGAACTTCGATTCCGTCTAATTTGGGCATTTTAATATCTAGGACCAATAAATCTGGGGGACGCCTCTTAATTCCATTAAGGCCTTGTTCTCCATCTATATATTTATCAACAATAAACCCTTCCGCTTCTAAAGCCAAAGAAACAGATGTTAAAATATTTTGGTCATCATCAACAAGTGCAATTTTACTAACCATTAAATTCTCCAAAAACTTATTATACGACAATTTCAATTGATAACCAAATATAAGGCAAATAAATGGCAAAAAATTGTTATTTTAATTTAATGAGCTAAACACCAGTTTTTTGCACTCCCAAAATCAACAACTATTGGAACATTTAATTTACAAATTGGTAAATGAGCTTCTTCCATTTCAGTTCTTATAATTTCAGAAACTTTTTTAATTTCGTCCTCTGGACATTCAAAAACTAATTCATCGTGAACTTGAAGCAACATTTTTGATCTGATGTTTTGATCTAAAAATATTTTATGTATTTTGATCATAGCTCTTTTTATAATATCTGCCGCACTTCCTTGAATTGGAGCATTAATAGACTGTCGTTCAGCAAACGATCTTTCTTGAAAATTTTTAGAATTTATTCCTTTAATTGGAATCCTTCTGCCAAAAAATGTTTCTACATGTCCATTTGATTTAGCTTTCTTAATCATATGATCCATATAATCTCGAATTTTAGGAAATTGATTAAAATAAGAATCTATAAAAGATTTTGCGTCACTTTGTGTACAAGATAGTTGTTTTGACAATCCAAAAGCTGAAATCCCATAAATAATTCCAAAGTTTATTGCCTTTGCACTTCTCCTTGTTTCAGCATCTAGGTCCTTTAAAGGTATCCCAAAAACTTTTGATGCCGTTTGTGAGTGAATATCAATTTTTTCTTTGAAAGCCTTTATCATTTCAATTTCATCAGCTGCATGAGCTATCAATCTAAGCTCAATTTGACTATAGTCTGCAGAAAATAACTTATGTCCAGGTTTAGATATAAATGCCTCTCTGATTCTTCTCCCATCTGATGTTCTTATTGGGATATTTTGAAGATTTGGGTTTGAAGAGGCTAATCTTCCAGTTGATGCTGAAGCCATTGAAAAAGATGTATGAACTCTCTTTGTTTCAGTGTTAATACTTTGCTGAAGTGCGTCTGTGTATGTAGACTTTAATTTAGATAAGCCACGCCACTCGATTACTAGATCAGCAATTTTATAACCCTTCAGTGATAAATCTTCAAGAACACCTACTGAAGTACTGTGCTTACCTGTTTTCGATTTTTTCTCTTCTGGAAGGTTTAGTTTGTCAAACAATATTTCTCCAAGTTGCTTTGGAGATCCTATATTGAACTCTTGATCACAATAATCAAAAATTGTAATTTGTAGTTCATTAATTTTTTTCTGAAACTCAATTGACAATGAATTTAAAACATTCTTATCAATTAGGATTCCCTCTTTTTCCATATCAGCTATGACTTTTATCAAAGGCCTTTCTATTCTTTCATAGACAGTGTTGAGTTTAGTTAATAATAATTCCTTTCTTAAAACTTTATAAATCCTAAGGCAAAAGTCAGAATCTTCTGCTGCATAATTAAGAGCATCATTGGGGTGTATTTTATCAAAAGTTACTTGTTTTACACCTTTGCCACAAACATCTTCGTATTTAATAGTATCATGGTCGAAAAACTCTTTCGCTAAATTATCGAGCTTGTGACTATATCTATTTGCATCAACAACATATGACATACACATCGTATCATGTATTGGATATAAATTTATTGATCCATTTTTCTTTTGTGACAAAACCAAAGAATCAAATTTTATATTATGCCCTATTTTAACTATTGAAGGGTCTTCAAAAATTTTCTTTAAATGAATAATAGCATCATCAAAGTTTATTTGAACTATTTCATCGTTGCTTTGAGTTTCCTCGTCTAACAAAGACAAATTCTGTTTTGTCTTGTGCCTTAGAGGTATGTAGTATGATAATCCTTGCCTTATTGCTATAGATATACCTACCAAATTCGCTTCTACTGCGTTTATTGAATCTGTTTCAGTGTCAACAGCAATTTCATCTAAGAGATAACATTGATCTAGTAAATTGTGTAAATCTTTTAAATTTGTAATTAATTTATAGTCTTTTGCAATATTTTTTACTTCATTAGTTGAAACATTTGTCTCACCATTATCAAAAATTTTACTCTCTAATCTCTTAAAATTATTTTCTTTTAAGAATTTTAATAATTCTTCATCATTTCTTTGTGTCCATTTAAGATCACTTATTTTGTATGGAAGGGGAACTTCTGCATATAAAGAAACAAGTTTTTTGGATATTCGTGCTAGTTCAGCATTGCTTTCAAGAGTTTCTCTTCTTTTATTTTGTTTTATTTGATGAGTATTTTCTAAAAGATTTTCTAAGCTACCATATTCATTTATTAATTGAGCTGCAGTCTTAATTCCTATACCTGGAACACCGGGAACGTTATCAGATGTGTCTCCTGCAAGGGCCTGAACATCGATTACTTTATCTGGGTATACTCCAAATTTATTTAATACGCCTTCATCACCAATTGTAACATTTTTCATTGGNTCANAAAGAGAAACNCCATCTTGTATTAATTGCATTAAATCTTTATCAGANGANATTATTACTGTTTCAATATTTTCAGTTTTAGCCATTTTTGCATANGTNGCAATAATATCATCAGCCTCATAGTTCTCNACNTCTAGATATTTCAAACCCAAGGCTTTNGTNGCCTCNCTTATNAATGTAAANTGTGGAATTAATTCATCAGGNGGGTCGGTTCTGTTTGCTTTATAGTCTTTGNAAATATCGTTCCTGAATGTNGTCCTGGCAGCNTCAAAAACGACTAATATGTTTTCACCCTTCATATCATCAGACAATTTCAGAAGCATCGAAGTAAAACCAAAAACTGCGTTCACAGGAATGCCATCTGACCTCGACATAGGCGGCAAAGCATAGAAAGCTCTAAAAATATACCCTGAACCGTCTACTAGTATGAGTCGATTATTACTCATTGATCTTTAATCGTTTTTTTGTTTTCAAAAATTTATGAGAGCAATACGGGCAAACAGTTATTTCACTGGTGTCAACGGAAAGATATATCTTTGGGTGACCATTATGACCACCGTCACACGAAACACGGTCTTTATCTACCAAACTTTCGTCATGCTCCTGTCCAAATTTCATTTTATTAGTCATTCCACTCTCTTTATTTAGTATTTTTATTATTTGATAATCTCAGTATCCCCATTTTTCAATCCAAAATTCAACATTAGGAATTATATTTTCCATTTCACTTTTATAGTTTTTCCATCGACCGGATGCTCTTTTGTAAATTTTTTCAGTAACCTGATTATAGCTTGGGGTGTTAATCTTCTTAGCTAGAGCATTATTTCTGTAATTATCTATTTCTTTTTCCCATTCTAGTCCTAAAAACTTTAAAAGTTCTGATGTTTCATTCTTAATTGATTCAATCAAATTTTCATATTTAATTAAATGATAATTAAGTTTAAAGTTACTATTGTAAATTTCAAATAGTTTCATTGAAAGGTTGTACAGCTCAGCTGCATTCTCTAAATCCAAAAAATTAGCCATTGCATCATTTAGATTAAATGTTTGCATAAAACAACTTAAAATACAATCTAATGGATGCCTAATAGCAAGTATAAATCTAGCCCCCGGAAATATCCTTAGAATCAAACCTATATCAATAATACTTAAAGGAAGCTTATCAATAAAAATCTTCCCATTAAGGTTTTTAATTGAAATGTACTTTGATAATTCATTAAGATAAGCTAAACGAAGTTTTTCTATGTCGATTTTATTTAATTCGTTTAGATTTTCAAATGTCGCTATTTTGTTAAGTGCCTGCTTAACATTCGCAATCATCGGTTTTTCTTCTAATGAAAAAATATTTGTGTGAGAGCTAAGGATATTGTCTAGTAGGGTTGTGCCTGAGCGAGGAAACCCAATAAGGAATATTGGTGTAATTTCTGTATGTTCAGCCGTTTCTTCCCATTTTTTATCTTGAAATTTTGAATATGATTGAATTAATTGTTCTACTTCATTGAGATACTTTTCAGGGTTAAACAACTTAGTTTCTACACTTGATTTAACGATCAGATTTGATTTCCTAAAACACTCAAAAGCTAATTGATAATTTTTAGATTTATCATAGTCTTTACCTAATAATTCATATTTTTCANTTTTCATTTTANTTGAAATTTTNGAATCATTTACTTGTTNTAAAAACACAATTGAATTTTGNAAATCTTTATTCCTTGAATATAATTGTCCTTTACGAAATTTTATCTCNTCATTNTGACTTAAACCCTCNCTATCTGCCTNTAAAAGAACTTTNNGAAATTNNTTNAAATTGTTNGATCTNTCGTAAAGACTACACAAATTTGAGTANGCNATCACNTACTTTGGATCAATTTNTATAGCATTTTTATAGCTTTGNATTGCTCTATCNTCGTTATCAAGGTTAAGNTCNGCTGTTCCTAAATTATTATGNGCATCTGCAACATTTGGACTTATTTTCATTGCNTCAGAAATNCTNTNATGCGCTTTTCTATAATCTTTCAACAAATTATATGTTGCNCCCATATTATTTAGNGCATCAAANTANGATGGNTTTAACTTAATTGCCTTTTTAAACATTNGGANNGCTTCATTAAANTCTCCTAGTGCAGNNAATGTATTTCCTAAATTATAGAATGCTTCAGTGTANTCAGNTTTTANTGAAANAGCTTTTTTAAGNTTTGATATAGCATCCTGTAATTTATTNTCTTCTTTTAATGAAAGGGCTAAATTGTTATATGCTTCTGCAAAATCATTTTTNATTTTTATTGATTTTTTGAATGANTCAATTGCTTTTTGATGGTCACCTAATTTTTTAAANGTAATTCCTAAATTATTAAAAACTTGCGCATTATTTGGCTCTATTNNCAANGCAATTTTATATTCATTTATNGAGTTTTGATAATCNCCTAATGCTGCNTATGTNGCNCCAANAATATTTGGAATTATAGATTGATNNGGATATTNNTNACAAAGTTCTTTTCCATATAAAATACATTTNTCNTAANTTTGTTTGTTATAAAGCTCTATTAATTGNGTTATCGAANTNTTTAGANTGTTATCTGTTTTTAAAAATGTAGTATTTATTTTNTTTAAGCCTTCTATGGCTCTTGCATTTTTTGGGAATTTCGAAAGTATCTTNTCATAACAGAGTTTTGCCTCANTAAAATTNCCTCCATTTATAAATTTTTTTGCTTTTTTTAGCTGNTCATCAAGTGAAAAAGTTTTTGTCATTGTAAATTATCTTNATTTTATAAATTTATTATATAATTTTTAATTTTTTTTTCATATAACCATTAAAAAATAATTTCTGGAAATTATAATGANNAAAAATAAAAATATACATACTTTTGGTACACAGATAAGAAAGTCACCATTTTTCAAATCAACTNTNAATGAGGGTTGNNNNGGNTTTTCTGTATATAATCATATGTATATACCAAGAAGTTTTGGAGACCCAGTTCAAAATTANTGGAATCTNGTTAATGAGGCTATTTTATGTGACGTGTCTGTTGAAAGGCAAGTTCAGATTGAAGGTCCTGATGCACATNAATTTGTTCAAATGCTTACTCCTAGAAATTTATCTAATATTTATATTGGTCAATGTAAATATGTNCTNATTGTTAATGACGANGGAGGCATAATAAATGATCCNGTTTTATTNAGAATTGCTNANGATAAATTTTGGTTATCAATTGGAGATAGTGATGTNCTTCTTTGGGCTAAGGGTGTAAAAGTTAATAGTAAACTTAATGTTAAAATAACTGANCCCGATGTTTCCCCNCTTCAACTTCAAGGNCCAAAATCATTAACTATTATGAAAGCAATCTTTGGNGATTGGATTGANGAAATTAAGTATTATCANCANAAAGAATANATTTTTGAAGGTATNCCTCTTATTATATCAAGAACAGGATGGAGCAGTGAATTTGGTTTTGAGATATTTCTTCGAGATAAAACTTGTGGTGATCTTCTTTGGGNAAAAATAATGAATATTGGAAGACCATTGGGTCTTCATCCTGGTCATACATCAACAATCAGAAGAATTGAGGGTGCAATGCTTTCTTATGTAGCAGATATGGATATGGATATTAACCCCTTTGAATTAGGCTTGGATAGGCTTGTTGACTTAGAAATGAAAGAGAGATTCATTGGTAAAGATGCTTTGATAGATATTAAAAACAAAGGCATTGAAAAAATGTTTTGTGGTTTTGAGATTGATGGTCCTCCACTGAAGGACCCTTCTGATGAGCATATAGACATTTTAANTGGNNNNAATNTNATTGGAAAAATAACATCGTCTGTATATTCNCCCAGACTNAAAAAAAATATTGGAATGGGNTATTTGCCTATCAAAAATTCNAGTATTGGATTTCNNGCAAANGNAAATNTAGANAACATCTATAGATCTNTNGTAGTAATCGAAAAACCATTTTATGACCCAAAGAAAAATATTGCCAAAGGGTNTTAAAACTGACAANNTACTANAAAATACTTATTAATTTTTNNTAGGGAGGATAAAAATGACATTAAAGATTAATAGTCTATGTCCAGACTTTACTGCTGATACAACNGAGGGTCAAATTTCATTTCATGAGTGGTTAGGNGATAGTTGGGGNGTTTTATTNTCACACCCAAAGGATTTTACACCTGTTTGTACAACTGAGTTAGGCTCNCTAGCCTCNATGAAAGACGATTTTGANAAAAGAAATGTGAANGTCATTGGNTTNAGCGTTGATGGTGTTGAAGACCATAATAAATGGCTAGATGATATTGCAGATGTAGCNGGAACTAGACCTAATTATCCCATAATTGCTGACGAAGACTTAAAAGTNGCAAAGCTTTTTAATATGCTTGAAGGTGATGCAGGCTCCACTTCAATGGGNAGAACAGCTGTAGACAATGAAACCGTGAGAACAGTATTTGTAGTTAGACCCGATAAAAGGATTGGCCTCTATTTAACTTATCCNATGGCTACNGGAAGNAATTTNCATGAAATACTNAGGGCAATTGACTCAATGCAATTGACTGCAAACCATAAAGTTGCGACACCNGCAAATTGGGAAAAAGGTGACGATGTTGTAATTTTACCTGCAGTTAAAAATNAAGAAGCAGAAAAACTGTACCCTGACGGATGGGAAACTGTAAANCCATATTTGAGGAAAGTTCCTGATCCATCACAANAATAGTTTTTATAATTTTATTTATTGTTATTANTATTNATTAAATAAATNCCAANNGAAACAAGAAGAAGAGATACGAATAGAAATATACTTATCTCTTCATTCANAATTANCCATCCAAANAAGACACCAAATATTGGGCCGAAAAAACTATANGAAGCCATCAGTGACGCTGGATANATTGATAATATCCAAAACCAAATTAAAAAACCAGCNGCAACAATTATTAAAGACTGAAANAGAAAGATGGATATAATTTGAATATTTATTTCTCTTAAATAGAAANCAAAGTAAAAACATATTGGTAAAACTAAAATACTTGATACAACCAATTGATAAAGAAGTTGCATCTCNGGTGANGAGTTTTTTAANTTTGTTGTTCTTACAATNAGAACAATTGNTGCCCATAGNAAACTTGCAATTAACGCAAAAATATCTCCTANAATATTCCCTTGAATNGTTTCTTCTTTAGAAAAAAGAGCAATAAATACTGCTAAAATTGAGATTGAAAANCCTANTANNTTAATAAAGTTAAGTTTTTCATTTTNNAATAGAAAATGTGCNGCAATACTTAACCATACNGGCATNGAATAAAAAAGAANTGACGATCTNGCAACTGAAGTATATTCCAANGCGAAAAATAATAANATGAATTCAAGNGCAAANATNGAACCNCAAATTACACCAGGCAAGAAACTTCCATCNCGTATCGANANCTTCTTCTTAAATAAAATACAAAAAACTAAAACTGGAATTGNNGCTATTAATGACCTCAACCCNACTTGAAANACTGGATGAATACCATAATTAACGATTTTAACTAAAGTTTGATTAAGCCCAAGTAGCATTGAGAAAATTATTANAGTCGNACCACCAAGTAAATCAATATTGTTTTTTTTGTTCAATTTTTTGTAAACTTTTAATTACGATAATTATNTAGATACTTAAATACATTTTTACTTTTATCCAAANTAATTTTATTTNCTGATANTAAATAATTAATATGNGCTTTAGTTTCACAACTTGCAAAAAAAATATCGTGGCTGTTNTNTACTTTATCAAATAATATTTCCATTGCATCNAAAATTGTTAACTCAGTA
Organism: SAR116 cluster bacterium; assembly: GCA_002684695.1. Taxonomy (GTDB): domain Bacteria; phylum Pseudomonadota; class Alphaproteobacteria; order Puniceispirillales. The sequence goes on from NYVQ01000060.1 coordinate 43,145, forward strand.
TTTTTTATTTCACTNANAATTAAATCNAATCNACTATTNTGATGTNTAATTAAATTATTAGCTCTTTTTACNGGNTCNTAATAAGGAAATTCATGNCCAGGNATAACAATCCAATCACTACTNTAGTCATTTGAAATGCTATTTAAATATTTATAGTACTCNTCTAAAATATTAAANTNATTATCTTCAATGCCGACTGATATATTAGGACTAATTCTAGGTAGTAAAAAGTCAAAACATAAATATANTTTTCGCTCTTTATCAAATAGACTNAGCTGTGATGGGGAATGNCCAGTATCAAATCTAGCACNCCAACTGCCTTCTTTNGTAACAATANTAAAGTTTTCTTGCAANTCGTTTATTTTTGGNAGCTCCTTTATCATTCCTTTATAAAAATTTCCTCTGTTTTTGGATTTAATTATTATATTTTCACTAAATCCAAATTCCTTATAACTNTTTGANAGNAAGTAACCATATTCATNATCACTCAAATTAATTATTTTTTTTGCTCTTGATANTTCTTTTTTTGGTGCATANACATNTACTTTTAGTTTTTCTGATAAGTATTTTGACANGCCAATATGATCTGGGTGATGGTGAGAGATTATAATTTTTGATATTTCATGNTTNNTAGGTANATTTTNTAAAATACTATCCCANCTTCTTTTTGTTTCTTCATTNTTTATCCCAGTATCAATTAANACNAGTCCNTCTANACTTTTNATAGCAAAAACATTTACATGNTCTAACCTAAAAGGAAGAGGAATTCTTGCCCAATAAAGATCNTCNGTAATNTTTAAAAATCTATTACTTGANGGANTTGANATTTTATATTNCTTTANTTTTTCATTATTCATTATATTTCTACCGAATTAATAAATTTTTCTTGCCTCCAAGCCTCATAAAGTACCAAACTAACGGCATTACTTAAGTTTAAACTTCTTGAGTTTTTTATCATGGGTATAAAAAGTTTCTTTTTTTCTGGAAATCGATTTATTATACTTGATGGCAATCCTTCAGTTTCAGAACCGAATAAGATTGAATCACCAAGCTGGAATTTAACATCTGTATAGATTTTTTTTCCAAATTTTGTTATCGCATAAATATTCTTACTTTGTAATTTATTTATGCACTCGTTGTAATTTTTGTGAATAGTCAAAATATTTTCATCATGATAGTCTAGTCCCGCTCTTCTATATGATTTTTCATTTATATCAAAACCTAGAGGTCTTATTAAATGCAAATATGCTCCAGTATTTGCGCATAATCTAACAATATTACCTGTATTAGGAGGTATCTTTGGATTATGCAAAATAATATTAAACATTAACTTTTAATTTTATAAGTTCAATCAGTTCATCTTCACTTCTAAGAGTGTTAATATCATTTTTATTAATTAATACTTTTTGTTTATTACCTTTTTCAATAAGACAACAAGGCAGTTCGTTTTGAAAAATTAATAAATTATTCTTTTCTAAATCACTTTTATAAAGAAATTTTATTTTTAAGTGAAAATTTTGAATAAATTTACTCCATTTTTTTCTTTTTTTAAATGTGTGTGTTATTGCACATAGATTACATGAATATGTATTAGGTGAAAGAGTCTTATGAAGAAGATCTAAAAAACTGTTCAACGGTCCCTTTTCAGCATTGTAAATAAAAATTAACTTCATATCCATATACGATTATAAATAAACTCAAAATTTAGTGATACAATATAAATATTGTGTGATATATTTATATTTTTAATTTTTTATGAAAATCAATCTATACTATTTAATCATCCTTTCAATTTTTTGTACTTTCAATGTTACATATGGCTATGAAACATCAAAATTAAGTGATCTAAAAACCTCACAAATTGAACTTTTTTCCGATACGACTAATACATCAAATTTATTAAAAAATTTAGAATATGTTAGTGGTCTTGAAATTAATAGCAACCATGAAGACTTTGGAGGATTATCTGGTCTGTTAATAGATAATAATTTTGAATTTACAGCGATTGGTGATCAGGGGATATGGATTAATGGCAAACTTGTTTTCAATGATAATAATGAACTTTTATCTATTTCTAATGCTAAATTAGGATACTTAAAAAATCAGAAAAATATATATTTAATTCAATCTGGCAAATCTTTTAATGATGCTGAATCTGTAGAATTATTTAATGGAAAATTTATTGTGAGTTTTGAGAGAAAACATAGAATATTAAGTTATGATAAAATAGACGGCATTCCCGATCTTTTGTATGACAAAATAAACCTTCTAGATCTTCCAAACAATGGTGGTATAGAAGCAATGACCTCTTTGAAGGATAATTCATTAATTTTTATTTCAGAAGATCTTGTAACTTCAGATGAAAAAATTGTTGGTTTTCGACTTCACAAAAATAAATTAAGTAAAATCTTTTTAAAAAAAAGTGGTGCTTTCAAGCCAACAGATCTGTCAAAGCTTCCATCTGGAGATATACTGATGCTTGAAAGAAGCTACACACCAATAAAAGGTGCAAGGGCTAGGATTTCATTAATTAAATATCAAGATATAATTAAAAACAATTTAATTACTCCAATATATCTCGATACAATCGCACCGCCAATGATCGTTGATAATTTTGAGGGAATATCAAGTATAAAATCAAATAATGGTGGTTATTATATTTTTATATTATCTGATGATAATTTTAATTTCATTCAAAAAACAATACTTTTGCAATTTCACTGGGATGGAAGCTTAAACTAGTGGATCTATTGGAATAGAGTTTTGAAAATTGATATTTTCCTCTATAAAGGCAGCCCCAGAAAGAAGGTTACCTTCATTCCTATATCTAGCAACAATCTGCAACCCAATTGGAAGCCCTTCATCTGTAAAACCACATGGAAGTGACAATGCTGGAGAACTTGTAAGTGTAATGGCAGAGACAATATTTAACCACTCCACGTAATTAGAAAACTTTATACCATCACAGTTTTTTAAATATCTTTCATCAACAGGGAATGGAGGTACGATTGTTGTAGGACATAAAAGAAGATCATAATCGTCAAAAAAGTTTTGCATATTATTATAAAGTTCAACTCTTCCATTCTGTGCTTTTTGTAAATCATCTATAGAGAGATACTTTCCTTTTTCGATATTCCAAATAACTTCAGGCTTAAGACTATCTCTATTATTAATATATTGTAATTTTAAGTTTACATAAAATGAATATGCCCTTAAAGTTTGATTTATGAAGGGTGCTTTAGCAAGATCGGGATGCGCTTCTTCAACGATTATTCCATTTTTTTCGAGATCAACTCCAATATCAGTTATTTTCTCACGTATAATTGGATCTACTGGTGGAAGGCCTAAGTCTCTACTTATAGCAACTTTTAGCGGTTTTCTTTTTTCTTTTGCATGTGATAAGAAAGTTTCTTTTGGCCTTGGAAGAGAAACAGGGTCTTTGTAACTTTCACCAATCATTGCGTCAAAAAATAAAGCCAAATCGAGTATGTTTCTAGCCATTGGCCCATTAACACCCAATGTTTGGTCTATAATACCAGATGCTGTGCTTGCAACTCGTCCAGGAGAAGGTCTTAATCCAACAACCGAACAAAAACTTGCTGGATTCCTTAGACTCCCCCCAAAATCAGATCCATGTGCTAACCATGCCATCCCAGTGACTAATGCTGCAGCTGCACCACCTGAAGAACCAGCAACTGACTTTGAAGTGTCCCATGGGTTTAATGTTTTCCCAAAAACTTCATTAAAAGTATTTGCCCCAGCACCGAACTCAGGGGTATTTGACATAGCATAAATTATGCCTCCTGCTGATTCTATGTTTTCAACAAGTAAATCTGATTTTTCAGCTATTCTGTTTTTAAAAATTGTTGATCCACTTGTACACCTAACACCTGAAACGTCTATTAAATCCTTAATTGTTATAGGCAAACCACAAAGTATGCCACGCTGGTTAATTTCTTTTTCCATTATTTTTTTGGCGTGATCTTTTGCTCTTTCAATGCAAAGAGTAGGAAGAGCATTAATGTCTTTATCTATTTTTTGAATTCGACCAATCAGTGAATCAATACAGTCTAATGGTGAAATTTCTTTAGATTTTAGTTTTTCTATAGTATCTAATGCTGATAATTTATAAAGTTCCATAGATTAATTTCTAATTTGAGATTACAATCATTTTTAATTTAAGGTATATTTAAATGCTTTCCAACTTGCTTTTTATATTTTTAAATTATGACTATTAGAAGTAGATCTGAGTTCATAATTAACGGCGATATCTTTAAGGTACTAATATCTCTTATTATTCCAATGTCTATTGGGATGTTTGCTTTATTAGTCATCAATCTAGTTGATGCCTTTTATATTGGTAAACTAGGAGTATTGGAATTATCTGCAATTTCATTTGCTTTTCCAGTTCTTTTTACTCTTATGAGTTTTAATATTGGTATTGCGATAGGTGCTTCTGCATCAATTTCAAAACTCATTGGCCAAGGTGACTTTTATAAAGCAAAAAAAACTATTACGAACATTTTTTTGCTTATTTTCGTGGTAATGTCTCTAATTTCAATTTTTTTCTATTTTATTAATAATTATATTTTCTCTTTACTTGGAGCATATGGTGAAACGCTTGAATTGATCAATATGTACATGTCAACATGGTATATAGGGTCTCCATTTTTTGCGTGTCTTGTGATTGGAAACTCAATACTAAGAGCCAACGGAGATGGCATTAAGCCGAGTTTGATTATAATTGCTACATCACTAATTAATGCCATATTGGATCCTATTTTTATTTTTGGTTTTGGTCCTATAGAGGCAATGGGTATTAAAGGCGCAGCAATAGCTACAACAATTTCATATATTGTAGGTATGAATATTATGATCACTACAATCAAAAGAGAAAAACTTTTATCCACTCCTAGTCGAGATTATCGACTTTTTTTTAAATTTTGTTTTCCAATCCTGATTATTGGATTACCAGCTGCATTTACTATGATGCTCAGTCCAATAGTACTTAGCTATATAAATAGAATTGTTTCAACTCACGGTGCAGAGGCAGTAGCAGCATTTGGAGTAGGGTTGCGTATAGAATCTTTGGCAACAGTTGGCATAATTGCTATCTCATCATCACTTACCCCTTTTATTGGGCAAAACTTAGGTGCAAATCAACATGTTAGAATAAATAAGGCAATTAATTATTGTATTTTTCTGAGCGGCATATGGGGACTTTTTGTTGCTTTACCCTTGTTGATTTTTAGGAATGAGTTTTCAAGCCTTTTTTCGACAGACACTCAAGTTAGACTACACCTAATTAGCTATCTAAAGATTATATCACTAAGTTATATTTTTTGGGGATGGTCTAATATAGCAAGCGCTGCTTTCAATGGCTATCAAAAGCCCTTCATTGCAGCTTTTATTTTTCTTTCAAGATTGTTTATAATAACAGTCCCATTGGTAATTATATTCAATTATTACTTCGGTTTAGTAGGTATTTTTTATAGCATTATGCTATCAAATATAATCTCAGGAGTTATATCTATTTACTATACAAAAAGCTCAATCGTATTCATGAAATAATATTTGCTATTTATTGTAAACATTTAATTAATACCATACATCCTGCAGGCACTTTCGAAATCCTCCTTATTAATATAACATCCAGACATCCTTCTTTTTCCACTAAATTCACTTCTCCCATGAAGAATTCGCCAATTATCAAATATTAATAACTGCCCCGGCTCTAGTATTTTTCTCCACTGCATAGACTTGTCATTTGCAATCTTGTCAAAAGTCCTAATTGAACTGTAAAAATTACTAATTTGATCATTTGGCAACCTGAAATCAGCTCTATCATAATTATTAAAACTGACTTGAATTATTTCCTTCTGCTTGTTCAGTCTAAAAACAGGGCGCTTAGCAAGCAATTCAACCCCATCACCGTAATATCTTCCTGGGATATCTACTTCGCTTAAAAAATTATAACAACCTTTGTTATTTTTTTGTATTTCTTCAGCAATTTTGAGGCCATCAACCATAATTGATTCGCCTCCTTGTGCGTCATAATCGCAACATAAAAGAAGTTGTAATCCAGGAGCGTCATGATTGTAGGTGCCATCTGTGTGAGGTCTAAGTTCTTCCTGTGTGTATGCGCTATCAGCCATATCAGAATTAGATTCAAAACTCCAAAGACCACCAAAAATTGAATTTCGTACGTAACCTATTTTATTAGCTATAAATTCAACACTACTCATATCTTTAGGGCAATTATTAATTACTGAAAATCCAAAGGTTTTAATTATTTTTAATAAGCCTTCAAAACCAGAACTTTTGTTTAAAGATGAATAATCAATTTCTATTGTATTTTTTGAAATTTTAATGTTGTCCCAAACTTCCAAACTATTCCCAACATGACTGTTTCCAAATGAATTCTGAAAAAGAAATTTACTAGAATATAATACAGCACTTTCCATATCAGGCCATTTAACTTCAAGTTCATCACTGTCCTGAATAATTTTTACGTTCGAAACTTTAATATTTGGATCAATTAAAGCCGTAAACAATTTTCTTTGACTGCTTCTCTCATCCCAATTAACATCATCTTTACAATGATCTCTAAGCCATAAGAAAGGAAAACAATCTTTAATTCCATTACTGAATTCAACATTCAAACCATCACTAGTTATGGAGACTTCTTTAAACTTCATTATAATACCTTTTATTAATAACTACTTGATTTATAATGGCTTAAAATTATAAATTAATCTAGGATTTTTGAGACTTTAGAACTTGATTAATTGGATAAACAGTTTCCAGCCCAACCAGAACAAAAAAAAGTATTAAAGTGCTCATAATTTTCAATTTGACTACTTGATGAAAGTATTGAAATTGCAATGAAACCCAATAAAAATAGTATTAAAATAAAAACTGGGTTAAAATTAGAAAAGTAATTCATAAACCCTCCATTTGATACTATATATATGGGTACTTATAACCTTATTTTCAATAGTTCTAATTATGCCAGATACTTTATTTACAGTTTTTCTTAGTATGGGTTATTTTATGTTACTCTTATATCTTCCAAATATCATTTGGATTTATGGAGGTGACATAAATATAATTGATTTGTTAAAAGGTCGTCATAAATTAGCTAAAAGAACTTTAAACTCTGAATTAGCTTGTTCAGCATTTGAAAACTACAAAGAAACATACCCTATATTCCTTTTTCTGTCAGTGTTGGGTATTACTATGGGAATACCAATTCATACTGCTGCTTTGATTTGGTTAATTCTAAGGTTAGTCAATGGATTTAGCTATTTATATGACTTAAACTGGATAAGGACAGTTTCATGGCATTTATCATTATTATGTTTATTCTGGATGAGTATTGAGATTATTAGGCTAAATAGACTGACAATGTTTACTCATTTTTAGTATTTATTAAAATTAATTCTTATAATAACGTAATTATATATAAATATTCTCTAAACTATTAAGGATTTTAAAGAAATGAATTATTTTGGTTATGCAAGAAAAGGATATTCAAGAGAAACCATTGATAGCCAAATTAACTCTCTAATGGATTATGGATTAAAAATTGACGAAATTTATAAGGAAAGGCGGTCTAGTTTGGATGGAGATCGGCCTGTTTTAAGTGAGTGTATAAATTCTTTAAATGCAAATGATTATATTGTTGTTACTTCATTAAACCAAATTGCTAAAAGCATTAATCATCTTGTTCAAATAAAAAATGCACTGGAGGAGAGAAATGCAAGCTTAATTGTTCTCAAACAAGGATTAAATACAACCTTTAAAAATCTCGACTTCTATTCTGTTGTTACATTGTTTTCAGAGTTTGAGATGGATTTAAGACTTGAAAGACAACTCATAGGAATTAAAAAAGCAAAAGATAATGGTGTCAAATTTGGAAGAAAGCCAATTGATACCAAAATTGCTAAATATGTTAAGAAACTTTTTAATGAAGGATTAAGTGTTGGGCAAATTTCATTGAAATTAGCAATTGGAAAATCAACAGTATATCGATTATTAAAATAGTGTTTTTTATATATTTATATATCATTTAGATAGTTTATTAATGAAAAAAATATTTGAAGTTGCTATTGTTTAGCAAAAAAATAGATCTATGCTAATAAATCAAAAAATATCTTTAAATGAAGCATCAATTGAAGATCTTAAGTCCGGTCTTATAGAAGTGATGAAGAACAAAAAACATTACATTTCGATACCTTTTATACCTGAGATCTTCATTAATACATTGATTACACAAGTTTCAAAACTAAAATTTAGAAAAGCAAGACCATTAGTTGGAAATTCCGTAACACAGGACTTTGAAGTATGTTTTCCTGCTCCAAGAGAAGAGGCTATAGATACCTTAGCAAGATCTATTGAAAAACTTTTTACAGAAACTTTAAAGTTAATGAATAACCCACCAATTTTAGAACCAACCTTCAATGATATTGCTATCCAAAGATATTTACCAAACTCCGTTGGAATTTCTCCCCATAAAGATCATAAAAAGTACAGCTCCGTTATAATCATTGTAACACTCTCTGGATCTTCAAATTTTTGTTTATGTGATGATAGAAATGGCTCTAATTCATATATTTTAAATGATAAACCAGGTAATATAGTTATCCTACCTGCAACTGGTTTTAAAATGCTGAATATTGATTATGAAAGACCGCTTCACTTTGTTAATAAAATAACCACTGGCAGGCTTTCAATTGGGTTAAGGCAAAATAGTGAAATTATATAACAAATGTATTTGAGCATATGAAAAACAAAGAAAAAGACTACCCACTATTAGGAATATTGCTCGTTTTAGGTTTTACTATAATGGGTCCAGTAATGGATACATTTGCTAAACTAGCCTCAAATGAAATACCTATTGGACAAATATCCTTTTCACGATTTCTAGTTCAATCCATAATAATCATTCCAATTGCATTGTTTTTAAAAATTTTATATTGGCCAACTAAGGGTGAAATATTACTACACTTTATGAGAGCCTCATTTATTCTAACCGCTACATCTCTTTTTTTTGCAGCGATAAAATTCATGCCTATGGCTGATGCCATAGCAATATTTTTAGTTAATCCATTCATTATGACATTTTTGAGTCATTTTATATTGAAAGAAAAGATTGGATGGAGAAGGGTTTTAGCATGCATTGTTGGTTTCTCTGGCTCAATGTTAATTTTAAAGCCTAGTTTTGCATTATTTGGTGTTGTTGCATTATATCCTTTAGGTACTGCGATCACCTATTCATTTTATATTATTATTACGAAATATATGACTAAAAATATTCACCCCATTACACTACAAGCTTTTACTGGGACAAGTGCTGTAATTATTATTTTGCCTTTGCTTTTAATATTCAATAATACTTTTTTTGAACCTCTACATATCGTTTGGCCATCATTAAAATCTTTATTGCTACTTATAGCAGTAGGTGTCACTGCAACTATTTCTCATTTGTTTGTTGTTTATGGTCTTAAATTTAGTCCTGCATCAACGATTGCGCCAATCTTATATTTAGAAATTGTTTCTGCAGCAATACTAGGATATTTTGTTTTTCTCGATATTCCAGATCATTTTACTGTCATAGGTGTTAGCATAATTATTTTATGTGGGATTTACATTTTTATAAGGGAGCATAATCAAAGTTCAGAGTCACCAAAAGTTTTAAGGGAATAATATTAAATTTATTTATAATTAGCGAATTGACTATCATTGCTAAAAGGTAAGTTCAATTTAGATAAAAGATTAACTCTTTCCAACTTGAGATTATCAATCATGTTAATTGCTGTTGATAGTTTTTGATTTTGTATTTTTGTTTTTGAACTTAAAGCCATTAATTTTTCTTCAAGCTTTGTCAGGTTATATTTTGATTCCTTATCTAAAAGTATGTTTTTAGAAATCAAAATTTGATTTTCCAATAAAATTTCCTCTTTCTGGTTTTGAAAATCAATAACTAGAGATTTTAATCTTGTTATCTCTGTTGAAAGGTTCTTAATTTTTTCTGAATATAATTTAATATTAAGATTATTCGAATTATTATTGTTATTTATATTGTTTAGACTAACATTAATAAGTTTTTTTGAACTATTCAATTTGCCATAAAGTTGGCTAGACTCAGCCACCTTTTCATGAAAATTGGTTACCGTAATATATTTTACTTCTGTACTCTCCTCTACTATGTCTGGAGATCTAAAATTTAAAAACTCGGCTAAAGCAATTGATAATGAAAAAAGAGTTATAATTAATGAAAATACCATAAGTTTTTTTTCAGAGCTCATAATAGTATTAAAATTATTCACTGTTTCATTTAATTCTAATATTTTATCTTGCTCTTCCAATTTATTTCTTAATTCATTAATTTTCTTTTCGAACATAGCTTTTTATCAATTTTTTTAATTATTTAAATTTTATTATTTATTTAAACTTTTTGGAATAAAAATTACTAACTTATTATTTTTATTGAATAAAAATTTATTTTGTAAAAAATTAATTTTGATGATACTAAACGATTCTATCTAAGGGTTTGTAAAGTTTTGCAGGGCGATGATTACCATGCTGCATTAAATTAGTTTCTTCTATAAAAAGATTGTCCTTGTTTTGAACAAATAGCCATTTCCTGAAGTTTCTTTTTTCATGAAACTGCTTTTTATTGATACCAAGATTAATAAATGTTTTTTGCAACTCAGATAGTGTAAACTTATTTTTGATAAAATACCTTACATTTGCGTAGTCACTCCTTACAAATTCTCTAACAAAATTTGATATTTTTTTAAATTTAATATTATTTACGATATTATTTTCTGTGAGCTCTTTATCATAAAACCAAGTTAAATCTTTTAAATTCTTATTATAAAGAAAGTTATAACTAAATTTTTTATTTAAGCTTAAATAATTAGTTTCTAGAAGCCCCTTACAAATAATATTATCAATAAGCTTGTATTCTATATCTTCAGTATGTGATTGACCAATCAATAAGGAGGCTGCTCTTTTACAGGCAACTGACAAATCTTCGTTTTCAGTTAATACAGTGTTGGGAAGCTCCCAAAAATTACTTCCTTTATTTTTAATGAACAATATTTTTAAACTATTACTTATTACACGTACAAAAAAAATATTAACCTTTATATTACAATACTTTGGATTACTCATATAACTATATTAAGTGTATTTTTTACACTAAGTCAAACTTTTTACTTTATAATCTTGTAAAGTTTTATGAGGTGAAATACTTTCAATATCAATAATTAATTCAATTAGTGCGCCTTTATTTGAACTAAAAATTTTTTCAAATACTGGCTTGAACTCTTTTGTTTCCTTTATTTTAAAACCGTCAATACCATAGGCTTCTGCAATTTTTGTGAAATCAGGATTGATAATATCAGTGGAAGCCACTCTCCCTGGATATGATGCCTCTTGATGCATTCTTATTGTTCCGTAACTAGAATTATTCAAAATTAGAATTATAGGGAATAAATTGTATTGTTTTGCTGTTCCTAGCTCATTTTGTGTCATCTGAAAATCGCCATCTCCAGCAAAACATATAACCTTTTTAGAGGGGTTGACTAATTTTGCTGCAATGGCAGCAGGAAGACCAAAGCCCATTGCACCGCTTGTTGGTGCTAATAGCCTTGTTTTTGATCCATACATAAAGAAAAGATTGCTCCATATAGAAAAATTTCCAGCTCCATTTGTTAAGATCACATCCTCTGGTAATTTTTTTTGCAAATAAGAAATAATTACCCCCATATCTATTTTTCCTGGTTGTTTTGGAATAAATAAGCTCTTTTCATAGGCTGATCTTAATTTTTTAGTATATGAAGTCCAGTTTCCTATTTGGTCTATACTATTCAACTCAAGTGCCAAATTATTTGGTCCAGCGTTTACAGGAAAATCAGCATGATAAAATTTATTAATTTCTTTTGGATCAGAGTGGCTATGTATTAAGATACTATTAATATTTTTATCAATTAATAACTTATATCCGGATGTAGTTATATCACCTAAAAGAGTATTAAACGCAAAAATAAGATCTGAATCTTCCAATAATTTTTTTATATATTGAGAATTTACAAAACTTAATACACCAACGTATGAATGTGATTTATTGTCAAAAATATCCTGTCTTCTAAAGGATGCAATTACTGGGAGACCATTTTTTTCAATAAAATTATTCAAATTATAAATCCCAACTTCATTCCAGCCTGATCCTCCAACAATAAAAATTGGTTTCTTTGAAACTCTTAACTTTTTAATAATTTCGCTAATATTTAACTTTGAAATTGATGGCTCTGAAAACTTCACAATTGGTGATGGTTTAGTTATGTCACATGGAGCAGAAATAACATCCTCTGGAACAGAAACTATTACTGGACCAGGCCTACCAGTATTCGCAACATTAAAAGCCCTTGAAACTATTTCTGGTATTCTATTAACATCAGTTATTTCAACAACCCATTTCGCCATACTTGAATACATGCCATTATAGTTTAATTCTTGAAAAGCCTCTCTTCCAATAACTTTAGTCGAGACTTGGCCAATAAATAACACTAGTGGAATAGATCCTTGAAAAGCAGTATGTATTCCAATTGAAGCATTAGTAGCCCCAGGTGCCCTTGTTACATAACAAACGCCTGTCTTGCCTGTAAGTTGAGCGTAACTCGCTGCCATAAAGGCAGCACCCCCTTCTTGGCGAGCTCCCACCCAGTTGATTCCGTCAAATTCATTAAGTGCATCAAGAACTGATAGGAAACTCTCTCCAGGAACACCAAATATTTTACTAGTTTTCTGATTTAAAAGGCTTTTGAGTAATAATGTAGCACCATTTTTTTTCATTTATTAATATTTTCTAATCAATAAATTGCATAGAAGCCAATTTTTTTCTAATCAATTGCAAATGATCTTGAATTGCTTTGAGATTAACAGATTTATTTTCTAATTTTTTTAATATTGAATCTAAATCAGTCGCCAAGTCTTGGCTTTGATTATTAGAGTCTATAAGCCTCAATTGTGTTTTTCTTAAAATTGCTGCTATTGCTTTATCGCCCTTGACCATCCGCTTAAGAGAAAAGTGGGGTATTTTGGTTGCTAATACTTTATGCTCACCTGCAATAGCTTTCACTGATCTGCTTGTTTGTAAAATGCAAGAAGTCTCTCCAAATACCTCACCTTCTCCAACTCTCCCTAGGAGAAGGCCATTAGTCGTATATAAATAAACAAAACCCTGAATTACTAAAAATGCAGCATTAGATGGGTCACCAACGTCATATATTAATTCTTGTGGCTCCCAAATAATTTGGTTATTTTTTTCTTCCATTGCTTTTAAAATTTAAAATTTAATATCCAAATTATGTTATATTATAAATTACTCATAAAATAAAATATATTTATCAGGTTAATTGTAAGAGGCTTAAATATGTCATCAATTACTAGCTGGAATTTTCCCACCAATATTAAAATTGGATCAGGAAGTTTGAACCAAATTTCAGGAATTTGTAAAGATTTAAAAATTTTAAAGCCTTTAATCGTAACAGATAAAAATCTTCAAAATAATGCTATAATGCAAGATTTAAAAAATACAATAGTCAACTCTAGCATTCCCCTAAATATTTTTAGTAAAGTTGACCCTAACCCAACTGAAAAAAATCTCGATGACGGCTTAAAAATATTAAAAAATGGTGGTTTTGACGGTATCATTGCATTTGGTGGTGGGTCTGCGCTAGATTTAGGCAAGCTGTTGGGGTTTATGGTTGCCCAAAAATTAACAGTTTGGGAATTCGAAGACGTAGGTGATAATTGGAAAAAAGCAAACACTAATAACATTTTACCAACTATCGCAATTCCAACTACTGCAGGAACTGGCTCTGAAGTAGGCAGAGCTGGGGTTTTAACTGATCATTTAAATAAAGTAAAAAAAGTTATCTTTCATCCTAAAATGCTTCCTAAAAATGTAATTTGTGACCCAAACCTTACTCTAAATCTACCTAAAAACTTAACTGCAGGAACAGGAATGGACGCATTTGCTCATTGCCTTGAAGCATATTGCTCACCTGGCCACCACCCTATGGCGGATGGAATCGCCTTAGTAGGAATGAAATTGGTTAAAGAAAATTTAATAGAAGCATATATAAACGGTCAAAATATAGAAGCTAGGCAAAACATGCTCAGTGCAGCCTTAATGGGAGCAACTGCATTTCAAAAAGGCTTAGGAGCAATTCATGCACTTTCTCATCCCATAGGAGCAGTTTATAATACTCACCATGGAACTACAAATGCTATTGTTATGAAGAAAGTTATTGATTTTAATAAATCGCATATAATTGATAAAATTGAAAAATTAGCAATATTTTTGGAGATTGAAAATGGTTTTAAAGGTTTCATAGATTACATAGAGGATTTATGTAAAAATTTAAATATTCCAAAAAATTTGAGCGAAATCGGTGTTAATGAAGATAAACTTGAACTAATTGCAAGTATGGCAATTATCGATCCGACAGCATCAGGGAATCCTAAGGAATTAGATTTTAACAATACTTTGAATTTACTTAAAGAATGCCTTTAGATTACTTTAGGCTGTAAGCTGTTTGATCAAAATCTTTTATTGCTTCTTCAATTTTATCAAACATCTCATTAAGTTGTGATTGATTTATAATAAGAGGGGGGCAAAATCCAATAATATCACCAGGTAATGCACGTAAAATAACACCATTTTCTTGTATAATCTTCGCACATTTTGCAGCAATTTTTTCTTTTACATCAAATTTTTTACTTCCTTCGTAGCCAAACTCTACAGCACCAATTAACCCAACTGATCTACTATTATTGAGAAACCAGTTATTACTTTTTATTTTATTGATACGATCATGAAATAATTTAGATTGGTTTCTTACGTTACCAATTATATCTCTTTCAACCATTAATTGTTGCGTTTTTAGAGCTGCTGCTGCGCAAACTGGATGTGCTGAATATGTATAACCATGGCCAAAAATACCAAGCTCATTAGCTTGATCTTTGATAGGCTGATATACCTTTTCAGAGAGAATTACAGCAGAAATTGGAAGATATGCTGAAGACAAAGCTTTTGCTGCTGTCAATATATCAGGCTTAATATTAAAAGTTTCCGATCCCCACATATTTCCAGTTCTTCCAAATCCACAAATAACTTCATCAGCAACCATTAAAATATCATATTTTTTAAGCACTTTTTGGATTTTAGAAAAGTATTTCTCTGGTGGTATAATTACACCCCCTGCACCCATAACAGGTTCGGCAAAAAAAGCTGCGATTGTCTCTGGCCCCTCTTTGATTATTAATTTTTCAAGTTCATTTGATAATCTGTCAGAAAAAGAAACCTCATCCTCATCTTTCAACGACTCATTGAAAAAGTCAGGTGCCATCGTATGATGAACAAAATCTAAAGGGAGAGAAAAACCATTTTGTGCGTATGGCAAACCAGTTAAGCTTGCTGCTGCTAAAGTTACGCCATGATAACCTTTTCTTCTACTAATAATTTTTCTTTTTTCAGGCAAACCCCTTGCAAGGTTATAATACCATATCATTTTTATTGCAGTATCATTTGCTTCTGAGCCTGAATTGGCAAAAAACACCTTACTCATAGGAACCGGCGATATTTTAACTAAATGTTCAGCAAGCCTAATTGCTGGATCTGCTGTCTTCCCAGCAAAACTATGGTAAAATGGAAGTTTATTAAGCTGGTCAGTTATGGTGTTAATAATTTCTTTTTCTGAAAATCCTAATGAAGCACACCATAATCCGCTCATTCCTTCAATAAATTTTTTGCCTGTTTCGTCATAGACATGAATACCATCTCCCTTGGTTAGAATGTGCGGCCCGTCATCAGACAAAGTCTTTGGATGAGTATATGAATGCAGATGATATTCTAC
>NYVQ01000061.1 GCA_002684695.1 SAR116 cluster bacterium
TGATCATTATTTACAGATTTAAATTCGATATTTTCTGATAATTCCTTTGCTATAATAACATCAATAGGTAAATGGATCTTGCAGTTATTTATTTTTGCTAATTTATTAATTTCTTCCACTGTATCAGTTAACAAAGGCTCATAGATTGAATTACCTACATGCAACCCTTTAGCAAAAAGAAATGTATTAGCCATTCCACCTCCAATTATAAGGTTATCTAACTTGGTAACTAAGTTTTTTAAAACTGAAATTTTAGTTGATACTTTTGACCCTCCAATTATTGCTAAAGATGGTCTTTTAGGTTTTTCTAATGTTTTGTTTAAAGCGTTAATTTCTTCATTCATCATTGGGCCAAAAAAAGAAGGTAAGAAGGCAGTAATTGATGCAGTTGAAGCATGAGCTCTATGGCTACAAGAAAAAGCATCATTAACAAAATATTCCCCTAGTTGAGATAATTTTTTTGCAAAATCTAAATCATTTTCCTCTTCTTCTTTATGGTATCTAAGATTTTCACAAAGAAGCACTTGATTGTTTGTAAGGTTTTTAGATTTTTCTAAAGTCATTGGATCAGTGCAATTATCAGAAAAAATTATTTTTTTATTTAAGTTTTTTTCAAGACTATCGACTAATATCTTTGTTGATAGTTCAGGGTCATACTTACCTTTGGGTCTTCCAAGGTGGGTTAAGATTATAATTTTTGCTCCTTTTTCACATAACTTTCTAATGCCCTTGCAAAATCGAATTACTCTTGTATCGTCGGTAATTCTATTATTTTTCATAGGAACATTTAAATCAGCCCTCACAATAATTCTTTTATCTTTTATATTTATATTAAGTATTGAATTATCATCCATTTTTAATCTCATTTATAAATTTTTTTACTTAAATTAATTCTTCATTTTCGTTTAAAATAGAAACCAAGTTTGTATATCTTGTATCTTTCCAAAATGAATTNATGGCATATTTAAAAATTTTTAAATCACCAACTAATACTACTAATTTTTTCCCTCTAGTAATTCCTGTGTAGAGTAAATTTCTTGAAAGCATATGTATATGGTCANTGTTGATAGGTATTATTATACCAGGATATTCAGAGCCTTGACTTTTATGTATTGATATAGCGTACGCTAAGTCAAGGTCATATAAATCTAATCCTGAGTATGAAACTTCTCTATTATCAAAAGATACGATAACNTCTTTATCAATTTTCTTTTCTACAATCCCTATATCTCCATTCATGACCATCAAATCATAGTTATTTGTAGTTTGAATTACTTTNTCTCCAATNTTCAATTGAAGACTTTTATCTTTTTTTTCAAAAACTAATTCATTATTTCTAGTTAATTTATTTTGAATATTTTCATTTAAAAATTTTATTCCAACTTCACCCTTATGCATTGGAGAAAGAATTTGAATTGTTTCTTTATTTCCTAAAGTTTTTGGTATTTGGTTGAAGTATAAACTCAAAATAGTATTTCTTTGTTTCTCTTTTTCACACTCAAGAAAGATAAAGTCACTTTCATTTAAATCTTGATTTAAAATAGGAATTTTTCCCAAAATTATAGACCTTGAAGCTTTAATGATATCACTTAGATTATCTTGCCTATAATTTCCTGATAATTTGGAAGTTTTGAAAACGCCAGACTCAATTATATCTTTAAATGGTTGTCCTGGTCCTATTGGTGGCAATTGGTCAGCGTCACCAACAAAAACTATACCTGATCCACTTGGGACACTTTTTAAAAGCTCTACGAATAGATTTATATCTATCATAGATGCTTCATCTATAATTATAGTGTCGTAGTTACTTTTCTGCTTATTCTTTGCTAAAACTAAATGCATATGAATAGTTGATGGTTCTAGTGCTTTAAGATCTTTATATTCAGAAAGTCTTTTTGCAGCTCTTCCGGTTGGTGCACAAATTATTATTTTCTTTTTGTTTAATTTTAATCCTTTTACTAACCCAACAATTAATGTGCTTTTTCCTGACCCGGGTCCACCAGTAATTATTGAAATAGAGTGTTTCAAAGATAAGTTAATTGCTTTTAGCTGTTCGTCTGAAATATCTATATTCTTTGGCATCTTAAGTTCAGCTTTACTTAAGGATTTTATTTTTTTATTATCGTAATGTTTTTTTATTCTTTTGAGTTCTGAATCTACAGATTGGTCTCTTATAAAAGAGTGACTGGAAATTATAATCTCTTTATTAAATCTTGAAGCTGTGTGGAAAGTATTTGGTTCTTTATCAATGTATTCCTCTAGCAATATTTTATTTATATTCGAAATTTTTGAAGCTTCTTCAATTACTTTCTGTTTAGGTGCACAAGTATGACCTCTTCTATCTTCAGTTTTTGTAAGCCAAAATTTTGTTGCGGTTACTGCAAAATCACTTTCTGAGGGTTTTAAATTTAATCTTTCATAAATTGAGTTTATTTGTTCGAATGTTATTCTAGGTATTTGGCCTAATAAATCTGATGCGTTTTTGCGTAGAATGAAAAAAATATCATTACCTATATTGTCATGAATTGATTTAATTTGTGATGTGGTAAAATTTAATTCTCTAAATATAAGTTCTTGAATAACTTCATTTGTTTTGATCATCCAACCAGTTGAAATAGCCCTAGCTGTATGTAAGGAAACATTTAGACTTTCACCAATAGATGTTGATTTTTTTTTGAGTAATGAAAAAGTAAAATTTGGATTTTGGATAATTCTTTTACTTATTTCACTTCCAACNCCAGGAAATCTGTAGCTTGATAAAACCTGCTGAAAACCTTTTAGTGGAGGGGTATTAAGAAAAATCAATTCTCCAATATTNTNAATTATACCACTTTCAAGAGATACATTTGAAATTATATACCAACCAATCTGGAGATCTTCTTGAATGTTGATATTTATTAATTTTGANTGGAGAGTTATCACTTTTTTTAATTTTTTATCTCCACAAAAAAANAAGTCTAAATCTAATTTATGATTTTGAGTCTTTTTTTTAACACTATCAAAAATTTGTACCTTTTTACATTTTGGGCAAGAAACATTAGATCTATTAAANTCATAGAATTTAGTGCCACAATGAGCACAAATAATTTTTTTCCCACGAATTTTCATAAATAATTTTATTTAAGTTTAATATGNAGATAAATGATTTTTATCTATGCTAGACAAGATCTTATAAAAATACTAATTATTTTTAATGATTTATATTANAGGTGAAGAATAATGAATTTAAACAAATTTTATATTAATGGTGAGTGGGTTAACCCTGTAGAAAAAAAAGAAATTGAAGTTATTAATCCAGCCTNAGAAAAGATTATAGGTAATGTTAGTATAGGATCAGAGGCAGATGTTGACAAAGCTGTTAAAGCTGCACGTGAAGCCTTCAAAAGTTATTCAAAAACCAAAGTTTCTGATAGAATTGAATTATTAACAAATATTAGAAATCTTTATAAGAAAAGATTTGATGATATAGCANATGCTATTCAATCTGAAATGGGTGCTCCTGTAAATTTAGCTAGAGGTAGTCAAGCAACAGTTGGGCTGTCACACCTTAAAACAGCTATTAGAGTATTAGAAAACCATACNTTTGAATTTAANCATGGNAGTTATGTTGTAAGGCACGAACCAATCGGAGTTTGTGGTTTAATAACTCCTTGGAATTGGCCAATAAATCAAGTTGTATCTAAGCTTGCACCATGTTTAGCTTCTGGCTGTACGGCTATTTTAAAACCAAGTGAAATAGCACCACTATCTGCAATGGTTGTAGCAGAAATTTTCCATGAAGCTGGTGTTCCAAAGGGTGTTTTTAATTTAGTAAATGGTTTAGGTCCTGTCGTTGGAGAAGCAATGTCAAGTCATTCTGGAATTGATATGATGTCATTTACTGGTTCAACAAGGGGAGGNATTGCAGTAGCTAAATCNTCTGCAAATACAGTAAAAAGAGTTTGCCAAGAATTAGGAGGAAAATCACCTAATATCATTTTAGATGATGAGAGCTTTGTNAAATCAATNACTGATGGAGTAAAAAGTTGTATGAGTAATACTGGCCAGTCATGCAATGCACCAACAAGAATGCTTGTGCCTGCAAGTCGTTACAGTGAAGCTATAGAAATTGCTAAAGAAGCAAACAGCAAAATTATAACNGGTGATCCTTCATCTGAAAATACTGATATCGGGCCTTTGGTTAGNAAAGTTCAATTTGATAAAGTCCAGAACCTCATTAAAAGTGGAATGGATAACGGAGCTAAGCTTATTGACGGAGGTTTAGGTAAGCCANACGGACTTGAAGTTGGGTACTATGTAAAGCCAACTATTTTTGGCGACGTATCAAATGANATGCAAATTGCTCGAGANGAAATTTTTGGTCCAGTATTATCTATTATGTCCTACGATAGTTTTGAAGAGGCAATAGAAATTGCAAATGATACTGAATATGGATTAGCTGCATATGTTACAGGCTCTGATAAAAATGAATTAATGAATTATGCAAGGCNGCTAAACGCTGGNCAAATTCATTTAAATTATGGAAGTGCAGGGTCTGATGCACCTTTTGGTGGTTATAAGCAGTCTGGGAATGGTAGAGAGAAAGCTGAATGGGGTTTAGAGGAGTATCTTGAGGTTAAAGCTATAATGGGTGGTTAGCCTATTTATGGAATCTTATGANTTTATTATAATTGGCGGAGGCTCTGCTGGATGCGTTTTAGCTGATAAAATAAGTCATTCAGGTAAGCATAAGGTTTTATTAATTGAGGCTGGAAAATCTGATAATAATTTTTGGATAAATACACCTATAGGATATGGAATTTTATTTACACATCCAAAATATAATAGATCATACANCTCAGAAAAAGAACCAGGTCTNAAAAATAGAAATATATACATTCCAAGAGGAAAAGTTCTTGGTGGATCAAGCTCTATTAATGCTCTTGTTTATCATAGAGGGGACAAATCTGATTATAATGACTGGGCAAAAGAAACAAANAAAGACTGGAATTATGAATCTTTAAAAAAGTTTTTTGAGAGTTATGAGAATTTAAATCAAGATGGTGANTTAAAANTAGATAGTAGTANCATACTTCATAATAAACTTTCTATCACTAATCCATGGAATGATTACCATTCTCTAAAATTTAATTTTTTGGATTCTATAAATCAACTTCAATTACTAAGCAGCCAGCATGGGTTTTTTGAAGGTGAGGGCATTGGACCATATTTGATTACAACCAAAAAAGGTAAGAGGCACTCAAGTGCTAAAGCTTTTCTAAGTACATCAAAATCAAGACCTAATTTAACAGTATTAACTGAAACAACTGTTAAAAAAATTAATTTTGAAAATAAACGTGCTGTTTCAGTGGTATGTGAAGTTGGAAAGTTTTTTGGTAAAAAAGAAAAAATTTATAAAATAAATCATGAAGTAATTTTATCTGCAGGTGCTATTAACTCTCCTCAATTACTTCAAGTCTCTGGAATAGGGCCACAAAAACTATTAAAAAAACATGACATTGAAATTATTCTTGATCAGCCAAATGTAGGTGAACATATGCAAGATCATGTTGGAATTAATTACTATTATAAATCTAACACTCCTACTTTAAATCAAGTTTTAGGTTCTTGGTCTGGAAGAATTAGATCTGGGCTGGAATATGTTTTCTTTAATTCAGGTGCTTTTTCATTAAGTGTTAACCAAATAGGAGGGATATTAAAAACTTCAAAATTAGAAAATGCGCCCAACGTACAATTATACTTAAATCCAGTTACATATAGCATTAGAGAGGGTAATAAAAGACCTCTCTTGAAAACAGACAAATTTCCAGGTTTCATTTTAAGTTTTAATCCTTGTAGACCAAAAAGTAGGGGCAAAGTTGAAATTAGATCACCGAATATAAATGATGAGCCTTTGATTGAGTGTAATTTTTTAAATGACGATAGAGATTTAGAGGATATAATCAAAGGTGCAAGGTTAATTGATAAAATCCAAAACACTTCTGCTATCAAAGATTTGTTATTACAAAATCCTGTCATAGATATTTCCAAAATGGATGATTGCCAGATCATTGAGGATTTTAGAACAAGAGCATCAACAATTTATCATCAATCATGTACGTGCAAAATGGGGAATAACCCAAAAACATCTGTTGTTGATAGTAATCTTTTAGTCCATGGTATTCATGGACTAAGAGTAGTAGATGCCTCTATATTTCCAAATATTACGTCAGCAAACACCAATGCACCAACAATTATGGTTGCACATAGAGCTTCAAAATTAATTAATGATAAGTATCAATAATTTAGGATACTATTTTTTCAAAACTAATAAAAATGCTTGAAGCAAGTGCCTATAAAATTCTATTTTTTCGTATTTCTGCCATTGCATTGTCAGAACCATCATGAAAGGTTTTAAACCACTTATCCCAAGGCATTTCTGCATTTCCATAATTACATTCAAAATGCCTATGATGTAGTTGGTGATGGAAACGTCCCAATGACAATCTTTTTTTGTTTTGAACAATAAGTCCATCAAATCCACTATGAGCAATTACAGCGTTAAAAATCATGAATTGTAGGTGGTAAATAATATGAAATGGATTTGAAATAACGATTAAATGTATAAATATTGATGTTAGGTAGATAAAAATTTCAATCGGGTGCATAGACATTCCCGACCAAGGCCCAACATTTACATTCCTATGATGAAGTGAATGCACTTTGTTGTAAAGCGGCTTCCAATGTAAAGCCCTGTGTATCCAATAAAAGTGAAATGAGTGCCATATAGGAGTAACTAATATAATTAACACAAATAAAAATGTATTCTGTGACCATGATATCATTGAAATATATTGGTTAGCAAATAACCATAAAAATAAAACTTCTAAAGCAGTCCAGAAAGTAACACCATAAACTATACTGTANTACATATTATCTAAAACTTGATTATTAAATGCAAAAATTCTGCTGTTTCTATTCATGTCTCTTGGATCAAATTTGAGTTTTAATCCTTGTTTTTTGTAAGTGTACAAGTAAAGGTGTAAGCTACCAGCAACAAGAAACATTAAAAATAAATTTCTAACAAAAAGTTCTAAAATCCAATCAAATTTAAACTCTGTACACCTTTCNANAAGAGGCANTGAAAAATNCCAAGTAGCTAATGATANAANTAAAACAATTATTCTTATAGATATACTCAAATAGGTAACTTTGAACCAAGAAAAGAATTTTAATAAATCAAAAGGCCAGATAAATAATGGTGAGTATTCAAGTAAATCTTTTGGTTTCCAGTTCCATTGTTTATTTGACAAACCACCAAAATTATCTTTTTCATTATTTGACATAATATTTATTTAATAAGTTAAGTTATTTTTTCAATACTAGTTGATAACCTTTTCTAGATCATCTATTACAATTTTTTTTGAAAGAATTTTACCTCTTGTAAAGTTAAAGTAAGGGCTCAAATCTGAGTCAGTTCCATCATTAAATAATTCGATCACTTTTCTTTCTGCCTCTTCATTACTTGAAACATCTTCACTGTCTAAAATATAATTTCCGTATCTTTTAGTAGATGAACCGTAGTCCATATCAAAAATTACATGGTATTTAATTTTAAACTTCAATTGTAACCTTATCTTCCGTTAATATAGAGTATACTTTCTGATTTAGAATATAACAATATATTTAATTTAAGCTAAATTTATTTTCTTTTGCTTTGATAAGATCAAAAAGACTTGAGTTTAGAGGTGTTTCAATATTTCTTAATGAGCCAATCTTTTTAACTTCACCATTTAATGAATCAATTTCGGTTCTCTTTTTTAATAAAATATCTTGTAACATAGACGGCTTGTGATCTCCGTGTTCTTTGCATGAAAGTTCAATTTTCTTTAAGACTTCATCTTCGTTAATTTCAATGTTTGATCCTTTTGCAACTCTGCAAGTTTCCTTAGCAACTTCTATTGCAAACAATTTTAATTTTGGATCTTTCTCAATTGAACTTGGGGTTATTTCAAGAAGTGCGCAGATTGTATTCATTGCCGTATTGAATGCTACTTTTGACCAAATCAAATTTTCAACATCTTCATTTATAAGTGAATTTAGTTGCGCACTATTAAAGATGGATGCAACCTCTTTAACAAATTGAATATTTTCACCTTTAGCCAACTTAAATTGACTTTTATGAGACCCTGAAGATGATATCTCTCTTACACTTATTAAATCTGCTGGTGCCATAGTAGTACCATAGATAATTTGTGAACTATTAGAAAAAGCAGATAGTTTTTCAAGATTTCCCAAGCCATTTTGTAAGCTCATTAAAAAGGTTTTGTGATTTATAATATGTTTAACAGAATTTAGAGCTTCGAATGTATCAGTTGTTTTAGTAAAGATAATTATTATATCAAATTCTTTAGCTTCCTTTGATAAGATGGCTTCTGGATAAACAATA